>JBJELZ010000168.1:0-39436 GCA_051879415.1 Lachnospiraceae bacterium | reverse complement strand
GTGACAGAAGCCCCGTCCCCAATTACAGATCCAGCATGCTATCGAGATAAATGGCCTCTCTTACCTTCAGATGATACTCCGGTTTCGTCATATAATAAAGCAGAAATTCCAGAATCAATGCGCTGCCAAGCCCGCGGCCTTCGATTTTAAAATTGGAAAATCCCATTGGCAGATAGATATTTTTTATATCCTCTACTCCAATGAATCCCGGATTTTCCATGGCTCTGGAGAATCGATATCCTTCTTTTCCATCAGGAGCAGCGCAATAATGTTCGGGACAATTCTCCCCCAGATTTTTACGGCTGACCGTTTCGTAACATTGTTTTCTTTCTTTACAACCAAACCAACAGCATTCGTTACATAGGAATTCTACCTTCCCTTTCTGTTCGTCCGATAAACGATTCCATTGATCAAACGCCTTGTTCAGACGAAAATCCGGTACGACAAAAAGAAAATCCTTTCTCATAATTTCCTGCAGACATTCCTGAAAATCCGTCAATACCTTGGTGGTAGAAGAGACAAAATAAAATCCCGGATAATTCCTTTTCAGGTACTCTAACAGCAGATCCGAGTAAATGATGACACCATTTCGAATATCTTCTTTTTTCTCAAACAATCGACAAAGTGCGTTGCATTTCCTGTCCAAAAGATGTTCCTTCTTTAACATGGAATTACTAAATGTCAGTCTGGCTGAAATCCCATATTCCTGCAGTTGTGCAAAAACCTCCTTAGGATCATGATCTCCAAAGGAGGTACGTCCTCCGCCCCAGATGCAGTCTTCGGGGGCACCATAGATTGAACCAATCTCGCACCAGTCATAAAAATATTCCCTATGTTCATAAAATAATGGCAGAAACATAGAATACAATTCATAGAACTCAAACAACCCCGGAAGGTGGTAGTATGCCTTATTTTTATCTAATTTATCCATCGTATTACCTCAATCCGGCTTCACACGTCTTTCCCTGGTTTTCATCACTCTTCCCCATAAACAGTAAGCACTCCGTAATATTTTCTAATCAGACTTTAATATCAAATGAACTATCTTCATTTTAACATACAAATGCAGAAAAGAATGTCGCAAATAAAAAATGTTTGAAAATACATGACAAATCATGGGTATATTCGCTATAATATATTATAGTTTTATTTATCAAGGAAAGGAGATCTCCTATGAATCATTTTAAAAAGAAGAAGTTTTACAATGGTCTGATTGCTATTGTACTACTACTTACCGTATTCTATTCCAGTACATTAACTGCATTCGCATATAACTATAACGGAGATGAATACACCAATGTTCCCGGCACAGGAGTCTACTATGATGCAAATGTTTCTTCTACAGAACGGGATATTACAGTAAATTATTATGCCAATTTACCTTATCCCATTAAGCAGTATTTGGCGGAAAATGGAATTAATATTTATATGATTTCCGTTGGTGCCAATCGTTCTGCTGATGGAGTGGCATATACCCCTACTGTTTACATGTATAGCAATCATCAAATTGTTAGTACCGATTATTCCACCTGCTGTATTGAATACTATGCCAGTGGAAGAACCAATGATGATGGAACTTTGCAACACGAAGTAGGACATATTATTGATTACTACTCAATGATCAAATCAGGCGTATGGAATGAAGATTATGTTGGAATTTCTAATACTTCACAGTGGATATATTACTACACAACCTATTACCAAAAACTATTAAATATTGATGGATCAACCAGAACCAATGTATGCCGTGGTGCAGATGAAGGATTTGCGGAAGCTGTTCGCATTCTCTATACCAATCCGGATAAAATCATTGCCATCAGCCCTGATATGTATAATTACCTGGTACAGAACATATCCAATATTATCGGTGGCGACTGCACTCCTCCTTCCATACAAGCTGCTACACAAACGATCGATACCTTCGATTATGTTGGATATGCAAATGCTTATCCTGATTTGTATGCAGTCTTTGGCTATGACAGACAGCGCCTTTATGAACACTATATAAATTGTGGTAAGGCAGAAGGACGTATTGCAAATTTCAGTGGAACAGCTACTCCAACTACTACCCCAGCTGCAAATGTTCCACAAACCTTTGAGCACTTTGATTATACTGCCTATGCAAATACCTACTTGGATTTGTACGCAGTCTTTGGGTATAATGCAGCTGCTCTATATAACCATTACACTACATATGGAAAAGCAGAAGGACGAATCGCTACCTTCCACTAAATTGATTGGAATCACTTGAATCAAATCCCCGTTTAGGAATTAAAATCACCTCAGAATTAACATTTTGAGATCCTTACAATTCCCAAACGGGGATTTTCTATTTTTACAATACTATCTATTAAGCTCCAAAAATGTATCGGCAACTCTTATAAAGATACTTCCCCATAAACAGTAAGCACGCCATAATATTTTCTGATCAGACTTTGATCACTTACATACACACCAACATCGTCAATTCCATATCGCAAAAGGAAATAATCCATATCATGAAGAATTTGATAGATTTCATTTGCATACTGTACATCGTGGGTTTCCACTGCCAGATTCGTCAGATCAATCAGGTGTTGAAGGTCTGCACGCAGCTTTTCATTCTGTACTGTGCCCATCATATCCTCTATGAGATTTGCAAAATTTTCCCCGTCAAATGGATTATACACAATCCCCGGCTCATCATAGGTTTCATAAAATTCTTCCTCAGTGATGCCCTCTGCCCTCATGATCGCATCCATAGAACAGATTGTTCCATGATACCACCAGCCCAGTTGTATATCCCCTTCCTGATCAAAATATTGCCAATATGGACTGTCTGCATCAGCCAGCTTCTCAAACAGATTATCATTAAGATAACCCCTCTCCATTTGAAGATTTGCGGCTTTAATATTCTCAGTCAAACAGGCAATCTCTTCCTCGGTCATACCTTCCAATACGGCTGCCCTCATGGCAAGAACCTCTTCCTTCGAAGGAGCCGGCGTTACAGCATCTTCATTTTCCTCCAAAGCACCACTTATCGTGATATCTTCTGTCATGGCATCGTTCGCTATCGCATCATTTACTACGGCATCCTGCGAGATACTTTCTGTACTGTTTTCCGAATATTCCTGTTCAGCCTCTTCCGGTTCCGCCAAACTGCTTTCCTCTTTTCCACATCCAATTTGACATAGAACCAATACTACACAAAGATAAAATATAGTTTTTTTCATCACATGCTCCCTTATTTTTATGTCATCCCTACAAATCCTTTAAAATAATATATCCGTTTTCTGTTGTTCAAGAATTAGAATAATAATTGCAATCCCATAACAATCATCCAGATATATGCACAAGTCTTAGGAATCATTAACATCCCGATTTTCGGCATTTTCTTACTTAGTAAAGTTACCGGCAGATAACATCCAAAAGAGATGATTATTGCTGCTACCATTCTAGTCATATGATACCCGTATGTATTACCGGAAATAGCATACAGAATGATTACTCCAATTCCTGTTACTGCAAATACTGCATTCCTGATAATGGACAATTTCATATTTCCTTCATCACTACACCAGTTATTCTGTGGCAGGAAGCAAATTACAATTCTAATAATTGCAGAAATCCATATAATGATTTCCAGTATAACAGGTGTTTCCATCTCATAGAAAGTATATTTCCAAATATAAAGTAGAATTATGTAGAATACTGTCATTGTAATAGAGGAAATCTGAAGCCCAATTCCAAGTTGCTTCTTGATTTTATCATTACTTCCCTTTATTGCTCGAATCACACGGGGAATCAGATGAAATGCATCTCCTCCACAAAGAGTTATTGTTAATATTCCGTAAAGAATAAATAACACATTTCCTTTTGAAAAAGCAAAAAACAAAATTCCTGCAATCAAATCAAACGTTAAATAACAAACGTCGAATAATGCCTCCATCAAGTCGGGTACACGTGGTTGATAAGTATCTTTTGTCATAGTGTCGTCGTCTCCTTTTCCAATAATTTTGTATAGCAAATATAATTTCTAAAAAACACCACTCCTGCTAAGGCTAATGCACAGCCAAGTCCGGAGTAAAAGAAAGCGACAAAGATATCAGGGAAGATTCCGGCAGCTCTAAAGCCAATCCCACCACCCATCATGCAAGCCATGATAATATATGCCTTTAAATCAAAGAAATTCCAAAAAGGCTTGTAATCCTCATATTTCAAAATTCTCCTTGTATGCTTTTGGCTCATTTTGAAAAACATTGTTCCGAAAAGCATAAATACAACCATTGAGAGCAGATACAAATACCACTGCGATTCAATTTCAAGGTATGACAAGACTCCAAGTCTTGCAACATTAAAACCGGCTATAATCCATACAATACCGGCAATCAATAGAAGAGTTCTCTTTTTTACATGAAACATCTTTCAACCCCCATTCTCATCTGTCTATTAAACATCTTTCAGCATTATTACATATCTTGCTAAACACAGACTTACACGTAATCATCTCTTCTTCTGTAAGTCCCTGAAACATATTTCTCACAAACTCACTCTGTACATTTAGACCGGCTTGAATAATTTTCTGTGCAGAATCTAACAATACTATTTCAATATGCTTCTTATTATCTTCACTCTGTTTCTTCTCAACTAATCCCCGATCTTCCAGAGATTTTAATGATGTCGAAACATGTGATTTCGTAGATTTGCGCACTTTAACAATATCTGCCGCTGTTTTATACTGTGGATTATTGTATAAAAACATTAATATGTCATACTCCATTTGAGTTAATTCGTATTTGTCACATACTGACCTTGTAAGTTTCTCATAATAACATGTTATTGTTTTATGCATATCCCAAAAATGCATGATATCTACCTCATATAAACGTTCTATTTAGAACGATTATATATTCCATTCTTTTTCTTGTCAACAGAAAAAGATACACGAAATGTGTATCTTCTCCAGGACATATAAAATAATTTTTAGTGATTTACCCTCTTAAAAATTCTGATTTCTCCAGTTCTAAAAACTGAAATTTGCGCGTTTCTACAAGCGGTGCGCGAACAGGATGGAATACAGCCGTGGGGAGCTTGCTCACCAAAGGCTGTATTTCAGACTGGACGCATAGCGCGACAGCGCGTCATGAGCATGTAGCGTAGCGGAATGCGAATGGCACCGCGATAAACTGGAATTTATCAAATTCTGCAAACTAGTTTTTTTTCTATTAATTACTTGTCTCCATTATCTATAATCCTTTCATATCCACCATTATATAGATTGTGTACCAAACCAAAAAGTTCTTGTTGTGAAATATCTTTTCCTCTTGAAATCCATAATCTAAACAAAGAAAGAGTCGTATAGATATGAAATTCCTCAATATAAGGTTTTAATTGTTGTGGTACGTCCACTAATTGTAATTCAATATATGACAATACTTCAGTTTTCAATCTGTCCAGAAAATGAATACTACCATAGCTACCTAACAATGCTTTTAGAAAAACTTCCTTTTGCTCAAACATTTCGATAAGTGCATTTGCATTATTTCCACTTTCTTCAATTCGTGTATGTATTGTTTTCAAAATATCATTTTCAACATAATCACGAAGAGAATATATATCTTCAAAATATTGATAAAAAGTGCTTCGATTATATCCAGCATGCTTTATGACATCTTTTACATATATTTTCTCGATAGGCATCGTTTCATACATTTCGCAAAATGCATGGTAACTATATCATGTCATGCTTCCGTGTTATGAAAGAAAATGCCACAAAGATAACACCTAAATTTATTACGCCGATTCCGGACTTAACAGATTATGATACAATTTTCTTAGGATATCCTATATGGGCACAAGATGTACCTGCATTCGTACAGGACTTTATGAAAAAATGTAACACTACAGAAAAAACCATTATTCCATTTGCAACTTATGGTATGAGTGGAATTAACTGGACAATGAAAACTCTGAGTAAGCTGTTTCCTGATTCTAATATAAAATTACCGTTTGATAATGGCGTACTCAAAAAAGGGAATTATAAAAAATGGCTATATGATATAAAGGCACTCCAATAATTGAAATGCCTTTATTTTCACGTTTCATTTTAGAAATTCCAATCTATCCAGTTCTGAGAACTTTAATTTATTGTTCTTCCAAATCCCGATTTACATCTATGATATTGCATACTGAACAATCATTGGATCATCATATTCTGCCCACATAGACTTGTTTTCATCAAGTTCTTTCAACTGCATCATTTCCTTCATTGTTAGCTCAAAATCGAAAATATCAAGGTTTTCTTTCATTCTCTCTTTATGAGTACTTTTAGGAATAACTACAATCCCTCGTTGAACCAGCTGTCGTAACGCTATTTGAGCAGGCGATTTTCCGCGATCTTTAGAAATTTGGGTTACCGTTGGATGCTGCATTATTTCATTTAATCTGTGCTGTGCCAATGGTCCCCATGCTTCATGCTGAACATTGTATTTCTTCATCCATTCATGAAGATAATATTGTTGCCAGAACAAATGTGTCTCTACCTGATTTACTGCCGGTACAATTTTATTAAATGTCGCAATATCTGCCATTCGTTCGGCACTAAAATTTGAAATTCCTATTGCCCGAATTATACCCTCATCATATAGCTCCTCCAAAGCATGATATGCTCCATAATAATCCGATAAACATTGATGAATCAGCACTAAATCAAGGTAATCTGTTTTCAATTTTTTCAATGATTCCAGTACAGATGCCTTTGTTCTTTCATATCCAAACTCGGTTACCCACACCTTAGTGGTTATAAAAACATCTTCTCTCTTGATACCAAGTTTCTGTATTGCCTGTTTGATACCTTCGCCAACCTGTTCTTCATTATAATAAGCCTGAGCTGTATCTATAAGCCTATACCCCACCTCTAAAGCATCATATACACATCTTGCCGTCTGTTCTTTCGGAATTTCAAATACTCCAAATCCAACCAAAGGCATTTTATTGCCATTATTTAATGTTACATATTCCATATTGATCTTCCTTTCGTTTTTTCTATTACTTATTACGAAAGATTTCTTCCATATGGTTTTCCTTTGGAAAAAAACTGATTCCACATTTCTATTTTAGTCATAATGCAACCTCATTGAAAATTATAAATTTATCTCTTTTTGAGTGTGATTACAATTCCAATAACAGAAACCAAAAAAGCAATCGGTGCAAGTCTTACAAAGAAAAATTCAAACCCGTGCAAGATTGTTCCCGCAACTGCTAATTCAGGATCATTGTAATTCCAATCTAAATAGGAACTGTCCATAACAGCAAGAGCGATAAAAAGCATAATAATTAGTGTGCATAATGAGATGAATACCCAACGAACTGTTTTAACTCTTGCCATGCTTATCTTTGCAAGCTGCAGATTAATCGCCTCCAGCTTCTCGGAAATTGTCTTTATATCGTCCGAGCTGTTTTCCTGTACGTTTTCCCCAAGCAAAACACTTACAGAAGTATCCAACTCGTCTGCCAATAAAATAAGCATACTTGAATCCGGAACCGACAAACCATTCTCCCACTTAGATACCGTCTGCCTTACCACATTAAGTTTAATGGCAAGTTCTTCCTGTGAGAGCCCTTTTGATTTTCGAAGATTTTTTATGTTTTCGTTCAACATAGTCTGTGCCTCCTTGTTTTTTGATACCTCCATTTAATATCAAAAGAGCCATTGCTACAAGCAACGCATATTAACATTCCGTCCCACTTGGCTTATTCTTTATGATTCTTTCTCGTTAAAATAAAGGGAATAATAAAGAAAATTACCAAGGTGACCAAAAGACTTATTGGTTCAAATGATATCCAACATTCACCACTTAAAGAAGTACCCGGTGTTGACATTGGAAAAGTTTTATTTAACATCACTCCAAAACCATCATATCCTACCCACTCACCACCGGACAATTTTATACAAAGAAACATCTTATCAAATAACCAATATGTAATCATATTGATTAATAGACATGAGAAATTAATAAGCACAGATATCAAAATAGATTTTTTTACTTCCTTCATAATGCTCCCTTCGTTAATTGTTCTTTAAACAAACTGGATTTTGTTTTACTGTCATTTCGGCGTTAATTCATAGGAAGGATGGTATAACCCTGTCGGTTCATAAAATTCATCACCTACATAATGAAAACCTAATTTACTCAATACTTTTGCAGAAGCCCTGTTTTGGGGATTATGTCCCGCAAATAAACTTTCTGCTTTCAATACAGTAAAAGCATATTCTATTACAGAGGTCGCTGCTTCAACAGCATAGCCTTGATGCCAAAACTTTGACCGCAAATGAAAACCTAATTCATATTTTCTACCTTTATATGGTCTTAAACCACAACAGCCAATCAATTCATTTGAGGTCATCACAAAGATAGGCCAATATTGAACATGAAATTTTAAATTAATATCTATTTCTTTTTTTAAGCGGCACATAATATCATCTTCACTAAATTTTCCACTGGCACATATAAATCTTGTTACGGCGGGTTCTCCCCAAAGTAGTTCTGCCAATTTAATATCATCTTCTTTCCATTCGGAAAATTTAATTCTTTCTGTTGTCAGAAAAAAATCCCTTTCCATTTCCTTACCTCGCCAGATTCTGATTTTTCAGTGAATTACTTCATAGCATAATCTCAGATATGAATCCTCCAAACAATCCCGATTCTTAACTTCTTCTATAAAAGCCATTCTTTTGCTTTCTCAAAGTCATTAATAAATTTGACTACACAACCCTTAGATTTCATTTTATTAAAATGCTTTCGCCACCGCATGCCTACACCGACAAAAGCAATCTTTTTAAAATCTTTGCATCCATCGACAATGTTTGAAATTATCTCTCTTACAATATTCTCAGTTATGTCAGTCTCATCCAAATTAATAATCATATAGGAGGAAACCGACGGTCTTTTAAATGACTTTTTGTCTTCAAGGAATTTCTTAATTACCTCTTCTTCAAAAGCACCCATACTATCAAGGTGCTCACACCATATTGTTCCACCGTTATAATTTAATTCAAACGATTTCTTGTTTATCCCTGCTTGTTCAATATCATTCATACATTTAAATTAATCCCCTAAGATGAATTTTTAGTATCTATCGTCAAAGATCTTGCGTGCTTCCAATGTCCATTTGCGAATAAATTCTGTCTTTGCTTCTGTATATGCATCTCTGTTATGTTCATACTGCTTCCATAATCCCAATTTTAAGTCTTCATATTCCTTTGCAACTTCCTGATTTTCATTCAGATAATGTCATTTCCGAAAGTTCTTTTTTCATAATGATCCTATGCCCCTTTCATTTTCTTCTGCCCACCATTTCACAATGCATCTTTCGGGCAGCTATTTTTACACTCGAAACATAGGATACACTCTGTTCCATTCTTTCTCTTTCTGGAATTATCCGTTATATCAACATTCATAGGACAGACTTTTTTACACTTTCCACAGTCAACACATTTTTCTTTATCACATTTTACTCTGAATAACGCAAAGTAACTCATAGGTTTTAGAAAAACTGTAATTGGACACAAATATTTGCAAAATGCACGATTATCTTTGAGGGCAAATGCAAGAATAATTCCGGATACATAATACATGGCATTTCCAACAAGGAATGCTACAAACATAATCTTTTCTATATTACCAACCTTTGAAAAAAACAGTGCCAAAACAAATACAAGAGAAATCAGAAAGGTAATATATCTTAACCAGCCGATTTCTTTACGTGGCTTTTCCGGCACTTTATATGGCAAAAAATCCAGTACCATTGCTGTCCAACAGGCATATCCACACCACCCACGTCCAAAGATCAGTGGTCCAAATATTTTAGCAACTGCATAATGAATGGTTGCCGCTTCAAATACTCCCGTAAAAAGATAATACCAGAACCCTTCTATCTGCATATTTTCATTGCAAATGATTCCTAAATAGACCAACATATATAATCCCACTAAAAGCTGGGTTATACGCCGCCCATATTTATTTTTTGTAATCATTAAAGACAATC
Organism: Lachnospiraceae bacterium; assembly: GCA_051879415.1. GTDB lineage: Bacteria > Bacillota > Clostridia > Lachnospirales > Lachnospiraceae > NK4A136. The sequence goes on along the minus strand of JBJELZ010000168.1, from coordinate 29,410 downwards.
CTATTGTAATTGAAATACCAATATAGCTGAAATTGAATAAATAGAATAAATTGTCTTTCGAAAGCCACAATGTAATTGCAATCGTTTCAAAAACTGCAAACATCAAAATTGGAAATAAAAATTTTTTCATTTGTTCTCTCTTCTTCTCGAACAATAAATATATATAGCAAAAGTATATCACATTAGAAATGTAACCGCTAGGCGTACAAAAGCAAAGAACTCCCCTTAGCATTCTTTGCTAAGAGGAGTTTTACTGTTTCAGGATGATATCCAAAACACTGCAATATCCAACCTTGTAGTTCACATTATTGTTTTACTAAGATCACACCCGGTTGTAATTTATAGCATAGGTCATCCATCATTACACGCGGTTGTAGTTAATCAGGCATCCCTTCAGGATAATCTGACGTTCTTCATCCGTCAGCTCACCAAGTGTCATGGTAAATTCCTTAAGTTCTCCATTCTTTACTACATATGCCTTAACTTCTTCCTTCTTCTCTTCTACTGCCTTCTTAATCTCCGGCACGAAGATGTAATCCAGATTGCCAAAAGGCAATTCGTCTTCCGGAATTACGAAGGGAAGCATACCCCAGTTAATCAGATTGGAACGATATCTCTTGGTTGCATATTCATTGGCGATATTTGCCCATCCACCAAGTACCTTCTGGCAGCTTGCAGCCTGCTCACGGGCAGAACCATCACCGGGTTTTACTGCAAAGATCGTAGAACCGACACCAAGATTCTCCCTGCATACATCGGTAAATGTCTTCTTTACAACATCCATTACTTCGCCAACTTCGGGCACTGCCTCTCTCGCACACTGTCCGGCTTCAATTGCCTTCTGTGCTTTCTGAATTTCCTTGGCACGTCCAACGTACTCCGGATCCTTTCTGGAAAGGGTAAATTCTGCCAGTCCAAGCGGATTACTTCTGTAAGAAGATGTTTCTCCGGAAGGAATCAATTCATCTGTTGTGGTTACCGGATCATGAATCTCAGATACAACCTTTAAGAGCAAATTCTCAGGAAGCGCTGACATTGCAGGCCAGTCCTTAATATTCGGACCAAACTTGATTTCCACGCTGGGATCTGCAACACCCTTAGAGTCAAATACACGATTATCGTAAATTGTCTTATCAAAGAAATATTTGTACTGTCCAATCTTATCCGGCATATCGGTTGCAGGGGTCAGATAACCCTTGTTGGCAGCTGTTGCCGCAATAGAACGTGCATCCATCAAAGCAACGGAAGCAATCTGTCCGGACTGCAGCTTAGAACCTTCTCTGTTGGGGAAGTTTCTTGTGGAGTGCCGGATGGAAAATGCATTGTTGGCAGGTGTATCACCGGCACCAAAGCAGGGACCACAGAATGCAGTCTTTAACACTGCACCTGTCTCCATGATGGTTGCTGCACAGCCATTCTTAATCAGTTCCATATATACCGGCATGGAAGCAGGATATACATTCAATGTAAATTCATCCGGTCCGATGCTTGTACCCTTTAAGATATCAGCTGCTGCACAGATATTTTCAAATCCACCGCCTGCACATCCGGCGATGACACCCTGTTCTACATATAGCTTTCCGTTACGAACCTTATCCTTCAAAGTAAAGTCAACCGCACCATCTAAGCTGACCAGCGCCTTCTTCTCACAGTCATCCAGAATATCCATAAGATTGGCATTCAGCTCATCAATGGTATAGGTATTAGACGGATGGAACGGCATTGCAATCATCGGTTTTACTTTCGAAAGATCAATGGTAATCACACCGTCATAATAAGCGACTTCACCCGGAGTCAGTTCCTTATAATCCTCCGGACGCTTGTGGATCTCATAAAATTCCTGAATCTTCTCATCGGTCTGCCAGATAGAGGAAAGGCACGTAGTCTCTGTGGTCATAACATCCACACCAATCCTGAAATCTGCGGAAAGGTTCTTTACCCCCGGTCCGACAAATTCCATTACCTTATTCTTCACATAGCCATTCTTAAATACTGCACCGATAATAGCTAAAGCAACGTCCTGCGGGCCAACACCCTTCATGGGTTCCCCTGTCATATAAACGGCTACTACGCCCGGCATATTGATATCATACGTCTGATTTAATAACTGTTTTACCAGTTCCGGTCCGCCTTCACCCATTGCCATGGTACCAAGTGCACCATATCTCGTATGGGAGTCAGAACCCAAAATCATCTTTCCGCCACCGGCAAGCATTTCTCTTGCGAACTGGTGAATAACTGCCTGATGAGGGGGTACATACATTCCGCCGTACTTCTTTGCACAGGTCAGACCAAACATGTGGTCATCCTCATTGATCGTACCACCAACCGCACAAAGGGAATTGTGGCAATTGGTCAGGACATACGGTACCGGAAACTTCTGCAGTCCGGAAGCACGTGCTGTCTGAATAATTCCGACAAAGGTAATATCATGGCTGGTCAGCTTATCAAATTTAATCTTAAGCTTCTCCATATTGTCGGAAGTGTTATGGTTCTTTAAAATATCATAAGCGATGGTTGCTTTCTTTGCATCGGCAACTGAAACCGTCTTACCTGTCTTTGCTGCAACTGCCTGCACAGCATCCGGCGTATCTGCAATCAGCTCAGTTCCATTAATCAAAAATGCTCCACCTTCATATAACTGAATCATCTATCTTATCCTCCCTTTCCTTTTTTCAGCATTTATTATACTTACTACTAAACAGGGAAGTCAAGATAAGTCGTCTAACTTCTGCTATTTTATCGCTTTCCTATCTCTATTTTCTGAATTGCTCTCTTACTACCCGGGCCAACTGAATGCATGCTGTTGGAATAAATGCCAACAATACAATCCAGCCCATGTTGGCCAAAGATAATGCTTCAACCATGAATAAACTATGCATGAATGGTGCAAGCAGGACAAATCCCAACAAGAATACTCCTGTACAGAATGCCGCTACACTCCACATATTGCTGGTCAGTTTAATCTTAACAATTGAGAATTCACTTCTACAAGTAAATCCATGGAATAGTCTTGCCAGTGTCAGAGTAGCAAATGCCATTGTGCTGGCGGTCATAGGACTAACTTCCAATCCCAAATAATATGCAGCCTGAGTGACAATAGCAATTAACAGTCCATATCCCAGAAGACGTAATGAAAACTCTTTTGTAAGCATTCCTGCCTTCGGATTTCTGGGTTTATTCTTAAGTAATTGTTTATCAGATGGTTCCATACCAATTGCTAAAGCCGGCAGCGAGTCGGTAAGCAGATTAATGAATAAAAGATGTACCGGCTCAAAGGGTGTATCTAATGCCATAACCGAACAGAATAAAACGACTAAAATTGCTGCCATATTTCCTGAAAGCAGAAATTGAATCGCATTCATAATGTTTCTATAAACATTTCTTCCATTCAAGACAGCCTTTATTATTGTTGCAAAATTATCATCTGCCAAAATCATTGCAGAAGCATCCTTTGAAACTTCTGTACCGGTAATTCCCATTGCAACGCCAATATCCGCTTTCTTCAATGCAGGTGCATCATTTACACCATCGCCTGTCATCGCAACAATATTTCCTTTTCTCTGCCAGGCATTTACAATACGAATCTTATTTTCAGGTGATACTCTGGCATATACCGAAATATTTTCAAGTACCAAATCCAATTCATCATCTGTCATTTTATCCAGTTCCTGCCCTGTAACGGCCATATCCCCATCATGAAAAATACCGATTTGTCTCGCAATTGCTGTTGCAGTAACCTTATGGTCTCCTGTAATCATAACCGGCTTAATTCCCGCACTAATTGCATCTGCTACTGCCTCAATTGATTCTTCCCTGGGCGGATCAATCATAGAAACCAAACCCGTAAAGGTATATCCATATTCATTCTCGATAGACAATGTGTCATTTTCTTCACATTCTTTATACGCAAATGCTAATACCCGTAAACCATTCTCTGAAAAGATCTGATTCTGCCTTACTATTTTTTCTTTGTCTTCTTCTGTAATAGGTCTAACGCCTTCACTCGTAGCTATATTCTCTATTCTGTCTAATAAAACATCTACTGCCCCTTTCGTAAACACAGTAGGAACTCCATGAACACGATACTTCGTACTCATTATCTTTCTATCAGAATCAAATGGGATTTCTTCTATACGGGGCATCATGCATCTGATATCTTCTTCCGTTACTCCCGCTTCCATAAGACCTGCTTTTCTTGCCATGTTAAGTAAGCAGGTTTCTGTTGGATCTCCAATATCTTTTCCATCATTGATTGTAGAATCATTATTCAGGATAGCGATATATAAAAAGTATCTATGAAGACCGGATGCTAAATCCAGTTGTTCCGGCTGCATACACTTATCATCAATATATACTTCTTTTACTGTCATTTTATTCTGAGTTAATGTACCGGTTTTATCAGAACAAATAACAGATACACATCCTAAACTTTCAACAGCTTTTAAATCTTTGATAATTGCATTGTCTGCAGCCATCTTTCTTGTTCCCATTGCCTGAACGATAGTAACAATCGAACTAAGTGCTTCCGGAATAGCAGCAACAGCTAATGCAACAGCAAACATTAAGGAATCCAGTACAGGTTCCTGTTGCCAGATTCTCAGTCCAAATACAATAACACTGATCATCATTATCAACATTGCTAATTTCTTACTAAAATCATCCAAACTTACCTGCAATGGTGTTTTCTTATCCTTGGTATCGTTCATAAGGGTTGCAATCTTACCCATTTCAGTATTCATACCGGTAGAAGTAACTAACACATTTGCTCTACCATATGTTACTAAACTTCCGGAAAAGACCATATTGTATCTATCGCCTAATGCTGCTTCATTTTCTATCTCTTCGTCTTTTTTATCAACATTTGTTGACTCTCCGGTTAATGAGCTTTCATTTACCTGCAAGGAATAATTCTCAATGATTCGTCCGTCTGCGACAATCAAATCCCCTGCTTCTAAAAGCAGCACATCACCAGGAACAATTTCCTTAGATGCAACTTCCTTTCTTACACCATCTCTTAGAACCTTTGCTTTCGGCGCAGATAACTCTTTTAATGAATCCAATGATTTCTCTGCCTTTACATATTGTACTGTTCCTAATATGGCATTTAAAATAATAACTGCAAAAATAACAATTGTACTTTCAACATTTCCTGAAAACATAGAGATAACAGCTGCAGCAATTAAAATAATAACCAGCAAATCTGCAAATTGTTCAAGAAACACTCTGAAAACACTTTTCTTTCCTTTTTCCTCTAAAGCATTCTCTCCAAACTTCTGTAATAACTCTTTTGCATTTTCTTCGGTATGCCCGGCGGCACTACCATATTTATCAAATAGTTCTCGTTTCGTCTGTTGGTAAACTTCTTTCATATTTTTCTCTCCTTTCTTTGTCTGCATAAAAGAAAAAGACCTTTTGTGCACAAAAACTGTACACAAAAAGTCTTGTTTAACAACTGTCATCTAGCTTCCGGTCTCTAAAGACGTCCTGACGAAAACCAGAACATGCATCGCATGCAACTACTCCCTTTTTGTTGGTAATGATTCTATCAGAAGAATTTTTAATTGTCAATTCATTAATTCAGATCTTTTTCTATCGAAAGATAACTGTCATATCCGTCTTTTCCACCTTAATCACAATGTACGGGAAGGATGCCCCCGGAATACTGTCTTCCGATGCCGAAGGGCCAATCAGTTCCGTATCAAATACCAATGCATTCTCTGTCATATAACAATCCTTTACGGCAATGCTGTAACCTCCTGTTGTCTGCTCTCCATATCCTGCAGCTATGTACAGATATTCATCCGTTGTGTAGGTCAGTTTAAATGGCTGGCTCTGCTTCCCAATAATGAAATCCAGAAATTCCGGTGGGATCTCATCCTCTGACAATACAGTGAATTCCACATCCCGAAGTCTCTCGTCGCCTCCGTCCTTTATGGTGCATCCCGGCAAGAGCATCCCTACAGCCAGCAACAGCATCATCAGGATTCCTGTTTTTTTCCACCTATTCATAATATCCTCTCCTTTTCAGAAATATTCCATTTTTTCTCTTATAACCTATGCACCGTTTTTTATGAATATTCCAACACTTTGCAAACCATCTAAAATCTGTTATTCTTTTTCTATGAAAAAAATTACATTGAAGCAGGCATGTGAATATCTTTGTATCTCGGAAGCCACGGGGCGGAACTGGATCAAACAGGGCAGACTTTTCCCTGCCGGTTATGGGGAGCACCAACAGGCTTATTTTGATGCAAAGGAAATTAAAAATCTGAAAAAACAGCTTTTCATCTCCGGAAAGCTTACCAGACGGCGTAATAAAACAGCCGATACGTCCTATTGTATCTATGAGGATTATCTTGATTGTTCCAAAGAAACCTCCGGACAGCTTCTACAGATTATCCAATATCATACCGAACATTCCATTCCGCTGCTTTCAGTCATTGCCCATTATGCCGAAGCTTTTTTCCGCCAGCAGAATACCTGGGAAACATATGCTGTTCTTGTTGACGAACTGCGTACTTTAATGTCTGCCAAAGAGAAGAAATATTGTGCAGGTGTGGAAAATTATCCTGCATTGACCTTTCAACCCTATACAGACCTCTTAGGCTACCTGTATATCTCGTTGATGCAGCTTGACAAACGTAAGAAGGCCGGGATATACTATACCCCTTCTGTCCTGGTAAAACGTCTGACAAAACAGTGCCCTTCCAACGGTTGTTCCTATTTTGACCCTTCCTGTGGCACCGGGAATTTTCTTTTACAGCTTCTTGCACAAAATGATCCTTCTATATGCGAACTGTATGGTCAGGATACCGATCCTGCCGCAATTGCCATTGCACGAATCAATATTGCACTGAATCATCCGACAGTCAGTCTTTCTAAGTTACATGAAAGAATCCGGACTGCCGATTCCTTAAAGGTGTTTCCTAACTGCTCCGATATGACAATCCTTGGCAATCCTCCCTGGGGTGCAAATCATCCTGAAAATCAAGGCAAGGAAGATTCCGCTGCTTTATTTGTAAAAAAGGCTCTTTCGAACCAGACTGAGAAAGGAATGATTTCTTTTCTTCTCCCGGAGTCACTTCTTACTGCAAAAAAACATGCTGCCATGCGAAAACTTATTTTAGAACAGGCACAGATTTTATCTGTGGTATATCTGGAGCAGTCCTTCCGTACAGTCAACTGCCCTGCAATCATTCTGACGTTACAGAAAAATACTGAAAATCCGGGTATTTCACACTGCAGGATAGAGAAAAAAGATGATTCCTATACCATACATCACCGAAAGATTCCTGCTTCTTTCCGCAGTGTATGCCCTTTCATGCTTCATGCCAATGATGAAGCCTATGCGCTTTTTTGTAAGATAAATTCACTGGAAGATTCTGTCACCCTAAAAGGTGCTGCTGATTTTGCCCTGGGCATTGTCACAGGAGATAATAAGCGTTTCCTGCTTCCTGCCGGTCAGAGTTCCCCTGAAGCTTCTGCGTTTTCGGCTGCTTCCAAACCTTTCGAACCGGTTATAAGAGGTTTCAACCTTTCAAAATATCAGATACAGGGGCCGTTTGACCATATCCTGTATCAGCCGGAGCTTTTTCAGCAGTGTGCACCGGAACATTACTACAGGGCGGAGGAAAAACTCCTGTACCGCTTTATCGGAAAAACGCCTGTTTTCGCCTATGACAATCATGGATATCTGACCCTGAACAGTTGTAATATCCTGATTCCACGCATAAAGGGGCTGGATCTTCGTTACCTCCTTGCTGTTTTGAACAGCAGTGTTGCAGCCTTTTACTGGCGTACCGGCTTTGCTTCCGTGAAGCTTTTAAGATCCCACATTGAAGCTCTGCCAATTCCGCTGATCAGCCAGGAAGCACAAAAACCAATTATTACACTTGTGGATAATCTTCTGACAAAAGGAGAAAATCATGCTATAATAGAAACGCTGGACAAAAAGATCTCCGGCTTATATCATCTGACGGATGAAGAATTATCTGTGATTCAGAAAGGAATATTCTCATGATAAGAATTACGATTGCTGTTATTTTTTTAATATTATTCTTGATTGTATCTGTTATTATCCAATTAATTGAGGAAATCGTAGGACTATTCAGCAAAGAAGCGAAAGCCAAAAGTTCACTGGCAATTGTAAACTGGGCATTCCGGGTCATTTTATTTATCTCCGGAACAAAGGTTACAGTGATGGGAGAAGAAAATGTCCCCAAAGATGAAGCCGTACTGTATATCATCAACCACAGAGGATTCTTTGATATCCTGATTACCTATGTCAGGGTTCCCAGACCGACCGGATATGTTGCCAAGATTGAAATGCTCAAATACCTCACCCTGACAAAATGGATGAAAAATCTTTACTGTGAATTTATGGATCGTTCCGATCTCAGGAAAGGCATGGTAGCCATCAACAACTGTGCGGAAAAAATTAAAAAAGGAATTTCCATTGCCATTTTCCCCGAGGGAACCAGAAACAAAACGGAGGAACCGCTGTTAGACTTTCATAAGGGAAGCTTTAAGATTGCTGAGAAGACCAACTGCAAGATTGTTCCTGTCGTTCTCTGCAATACATCGGCAATCTTTGAGGATCATCTTCCATTGATCAAAAAGCAGCACGTTGTATTAGAATATCTTCCGCCGGTAGATGTTGCAGCCATGGATCGTGAGGAACGAAAGAACTTATGTGATATGGTGCGGGAACAGATGAAAGAAGCCTACATCAAGAATCTTCCGCTTGTGTAAGCTGACCATATAAAATCGCACAATGGACTTTTGATGCCTGCATTATTTCATAAAACTTAGGACTTAAAAAAGAGCAACTGCATTTGCAGTTGCTCTCTTTTCTTATTCCATCATATTATTTCTTACGGATGGTAACCTTATCCAGATGCCAGATATCATCCACATATTCCTGAATTGTTCTGTCAGATGTGAACTTACCGGAGCATGCTGTATTCAGGATCGCACTTCTTGCCCAACCCTTTTCATCTCTATAAGCAGCTTCTACTTTCTTCTGTGCCTCTGCATAAGACTTGAAATCCTTCAGAATGAAATAGGTATCTGCCTTTGATGTACTTAGAGTATTTAACAGAGAGTTATACAACGGGCGGAACAGATCCGGATCATTCGGTGCATAGGTACCATTGATCAACTGCATCAATACCTTTCTGATATCAGGATCATTGTTAAAGATCTCCATAGGATTATAGCCGCCATAGTTCTCATACTTGATAACTTCATCAGAAGAAAGTCCGAAGATAAATGCATTTTCTTCTCCAACCTCTTCCACAATCTCAACATTAGCACCATCCATGGTACCGATTGTCAATGCACCATTTAACATAAACTTCATGTTACCTGTACCGGAAGCTTCCTTACTTGCTGTAGAAATCTGCTCGGATACATCTGCTGCGGCAAAGATCAGCTCTGCATTGGATACGCGGTAATCTTCAATAAATACAACCTTGATCTTACCGTTGATTGATGCATCATTGTTGATGACATCTGCAACAGAATTGATCAGCTTAATGGTCAATTTTGCATTCTTATAACCGGCTGCAGCTTTTGCACCAAAGATAAAGGTTCTCGGATAGAAGTTCATATCCGGATGCTCCTTCAGCTCATTGTACAGATGCATTACATGAAGAATATTCAGCAGCTGACGCTTATACTCATGAAGTCTCTTAACCTGAACATCAAAGATGGATCTCGGATCAACCTCGATACCGTTATGCTCCTTGATGTAAGCAGCAAGTCTTACCTTGTTCTGATATTTGATATTCATGAATTCCTGCTGTGCCTTTTCATCATCAGCATAAACCTTCAGCTTCTTGATCTTGGAAAGATCTGTAATCCAGTCCTCACCAATATGTGCTGTTACCCAGTCAGCCAGCAAAGGATTGCCGTGTAACAGGAATCTTCTCTGTGTAATACCATTGGTCTTGTTGTTGAACTTCTCCGGGAACATTTCGTAGAAATCCTTCAGTTCCTGGTTCTTCAAAATCTCTGTATGTAATCTTGCAACACCATTGACTGAGTATCCTGCGCAGATTGCAAGGTGGGCCATCTTTACCTGTCCATCATAGATGATTGCCATCTTACGGACCTTCTCCTGGTTGCCCGGATACTTACGCTCAATATCCATAATAAATCTTCTGTTGATCTCTTCAATAATCTGATAGATACGGGGAAGCAGTCTGGAGAACAGCTCAATCGGCCATTTTTCCAAAGCTTCTGCCATAATGGTATGATTGGTATAAGCACATGTCTTTGTTGTAACATCCCATGCTTCTTCCCAGGTAAGATAATACTCATCCATCAGAATTCTCATAAGTTCTGCAACTGCAACCGTAGGATGTGTATCATTCAGCTGGAAGGTAACCTTCTCATGGAACTTGCGGATATCATCATGGGTTCTCATATACTTCTGTACTGCTTCCTGAACAGATGCAGAAATGAAGAAGTACTGCTGTTTCAGACGAAGCTCTTTTCCTGCATAATGATTATCATTGGGATAAAGAACCTCTACGATATTTCTTGCAAGATTTTCCTGCTCAACTGCCTTCTGGTAATCTCCCTTATCAAAAGAATCCAGCCGGAATACATCAAGCGGCTCTGCGTCCCAGATACGAAGTGTATTAACAATGCTGTTACCATATCCCACAATCGGAAGATCATAAGGAACTGCACGGACTGCCTGATAGCCTTCCTGATAATAATTGCTTCTGCCATTCTCGTCCACACGAACACTTACATATCCGCCAAACTTAACTTCCTTTGCATATTCCGGACGACGAAGTTCGAACGGATTACCATTCTGCAGCCAGTGATCAGGCACCTCTACCTGGTAACCATCACGAATCTGCTGCTTAAACATACCATATCGATAACGGATACCGCAGCCATAAGATGCATACCCTAAAGTTGCAAGGGAATCCAAGAAGCAGGCTGCCAGACGACCAAGTCCGCCATTACCAAGTGCTGCATCCGGCTCCTGGTCTTCAATGACATTCAGATCAAGACCAAGCTCATCCAGTGCTTCCGCAACCGGCTTATAAGCCTTCATATTAATCATCATATTACCCAGAGCACGACCCATCAGGAATTCCATGGACAGATAGTAAACTGTCTTCGGATCCTTCTTCTCGTACTGCTTCTGGGTCTCCAGCCACATATCAATCACCTGGTCCTTTACAGCATAAGATACTGCCTGAAAGATCTGCTGCGGAGTAGCCTCTTCTAATGTCTTTCTGTAAAGTGTCTTAATGTTGTAGAGCACGCTTCGTTTAAAGAGTTCCTTATCAAAGGAGTCCCTGATTGTTGCTCCACTGGATGACGTTGCTTTCTTAGCCATCTTTTTTACCTCCGTGTTTTCATTTTTGTTATCTCACCATCAAAAATCATTACTATTGTACAATAGACTTTTCATAAAGAAAATGGAAAAAAGTACCTAAAAGACCGATTTTTTCCCTTTTTACTTTGTTCACTTTAGTTGCAAATGCCTTGCAACAGCCCGTATCACAGGAATTATAACTTTTCTACACTGATCACAACCTTTTCACCGTTAACATTCCATTCCTTATTGATTGCATAGGTAGTTCCTTCTTCAATGGCATCTGCAAGAACTTTACCTGCGATAGCCGGTTCGTTCTTCTTAACAATCGCCGCAATCTTATCATTGCCACTGACTGCCACCTTAATATGATCCATAACCTCAAAACCGGAATCCTTACGCATGGTCTGGATCTTGGAAATCACTTCTGCAGCAAAGCCCTCTTCAATCAGTTCCTCACTTAAGTTGGTATCGAGAACTACGGTTACCCCGCCATCTGCTTCGGATGCAAATCCTTCCTTCTGTGCCATGGTAATAAGAAGATCCTCTTTGGCAAGCGTGACTGTGACACCATCAACATCAAATTTCAGTGCCCCTTCCTTATTTAACTGATCCATTGCCTCGTTGCCATCCACAGCTGCAAGATATTTCTGGATACCACCAAGCTGCTTTCCGTACTTAGGTCCAACGGTCTTAAGCTGAGGCTTAAAGGTATAAGATGTGAAATCTCTTACATCGTCCTTAAACTCTACCGCCTTTACATTCAGCTCTTCCTCAATGATCGTACGATAGAAATCATCCAGCTTGTTATCTGCCTTCACATACATCCTGCCGATTGGCTGACGATTTTTTATATTGGATGCATTTCTTGCTGCACGGCCAAGAACAACAATCTTAAGGACAGCTTCCATATTAGCCTCTAAATCCTTATCGATGAATTTCTCATCTACCGCAGGGAAATCACATAAGTGGATGGATTCCTTTGCGGACGGATCTACACTGCGGACTAAGTTCTGGTAGATTTCCTCTGCCATAAACGGAACCATGGGTGCCGCTGCCTTGGCGATGGTAACCAGTGCAGTATAAAGCGTCATATAGGCATTGATCTTATCCTGCTCCATGCCCTTTGCCCAGAAACGTTCCCTGCATCGTCTTACATACCAGTTACTCATTTCATCCACAAATTCCTGCAGTGCTCTTGCAGCTTCGGGAATCCTGTAATTCTCAAGATCGCTATCCACTTCCCCTACAACGGTATTTAGCTTAGACAAAAGCCATTTATCCATAACAGGAAGCTTATCGTATTCCAAAGTATATTTCGCAGCATCGAAATCATCAATGTTAGCATACAGTACGAAGAATGCGTAGGTATTCCAGAGTGTACCCATGAAGTTACGCTGTCCCTCTACCACTGCATCCTCATGGAAACGGTTCGGAAGCCATGGTGCTGAGTTAATATAGAAATACCAGCGGATCGCATCTGCGCCGAATTTCTCCAATGCTTCAAAAGGATCTACCGCATTTCCCTTGGACTTACTCATCTTCTGTCCGTTCTTATCCTGTACATGACCAAGAACGATGACATTCTGATAACAAGGTGAGTCAAATAATAAGGTAGATTCTGCAAGCAGGGAGTAGAACCATCCACGTGTCTGGTCAACTGCTTCCGAAATAAACTGTGCCGGATACTGTGCCTCAAACAGTTCCTTATTTTCAAAAGGATAATGATGCTGTGCAAACGGCATTGCTCCGGAGTCAAACCAGCAGTCAATTACCTCCGGTACACGATGCATGGTCTTACCACACTTCGGGCAGGGGAACGTAACAGCATCAATATACGGACGATGCAGTTCCACCTTGGCATTTTCAGGATTACCGGAAAGCTCCGCAAGTTCCTGTCTGCTGCCAACAGAGTGCATATGACCACATTCACATTCCCAGATATTTAACGGCGTACCCCAGTAACGGTTACGGGAAATTGCCCAATCCTGCAGATTCTCCAGCCAGTCACCAAAACGCCCCTTACCGATCGATTCCGGAATCCAGTTGATCTTATTGTTATTGGCAATCATCTGCTCTTTTACTGCAGTCATTTTGATATACCAGGATTCTCTTGCATAGTAGATTAACGGTGTATCACATCTCCAGCAGTGGGGATAGCTATGTTCAAATTTCGGTGCATCAAACAAAAGCCCCGCATCTTCCAATGCCTGCAATACCGGCATATCAGCCTTCTTCACAAACATTCCTTCCCAGGGAGCTCCCTCACCAATCATTTCACCTTTGCCATCTACCAGCTGAACAAACGGCAGATCGTATTTTCTTCCCACATTGGCGTCGTCTTCACCAAATGCCGGTGCAATATGAACAACGCCGGTACCATCGGTAAGTGTTACATATTCATCACAGGTAACAAAGTGAGCTTTCTTTCCCTGCTTTGCAATGGTCTTATCTGCATAAGGGAATAAAGGTTCATATTCCTTGTATTCCAGATCCTTTCCTTTGTAACGCTCCAAGATCTCGATATCTTCACCAAGGATTTGGGAAGACAAAGCTTCTGCCATGTAATAAACTTTACCATCGGCATTGCTCTTAACCTTTATATAATCGTAATCCGGATGCATACAAAGTGCCACGTTGGAAGGTAATGTCCAGGGAGTCGTGGTCCATGCCAGAATATAAGCATCCTCATCCTTACACTTAAATCTTACAACAGCAGAACGCTCTTTAACATCCTTGTATCCCTGTGCCACTTCCTGTGCCGAAAGAGGGGTACCACAACGAGGACAATAAGGTACAATCTTAAATCCCTTGTATAATAAATCCTTGTTCCAGATTTCTTTTAATGCCCACCATTCTGATTCTATAAAATCATCATGATAGGTAACATAGGGATCATCCATATCAGCCCAGAATCCTACCGTACTGGAGAAATCCTCCCACATGCCTTTATATTTCCATACACTTTCCTTACATTTCTCGATAAAAGGCTCCAGACCGTATTCTTCAATCTGCTCCTTTCCGTCAAGACCAAGAAGCTTCTCCACCTCAATCTCAACCGGAAGTCCATGGGTATCCCAGCCTGCTTTACGCGGTACCATATATCCCTTCATGGTACGGTATCTGGGGATCATATCCTTAATAACTCGCGTCAGCACATGCCCGATATGAGGCTTACCATTGGCTGTCGGCGGTCCGTCATAGAACATATAAGTCGGGCAGCCTTCCCGCTCCTTAATACTTTTCTTGAAAATGTCATTGTCTTTCCAGAATTTCTCAATCTCCTTTTCGCGCTGCACGAAATTAAGATCGGTAGATACTTTCTGATACATTTATATACCTCCTATGGTTTATTTATCCTTTTTTAAAGTAATTGCTTCCATTGCAAAGGAATCAAAATAATGCATCATTTTTTCTTCTTCACAAATATAATCCTTTCCATCAAAAAAATAATTACATAATTCTTCTCTACAACGAAGTATTTCTTTCAACTTTGCAGAAGATTGCTTATCTTTCATCGCGTATGCATCAATTGATAAATCGATTAATTCTAATGCTCTTTCCACACACGAATTCATTCTTTCCATGTTATTTTTCTTTTTCCAACGAATTGCTCTGGACACTTCACTACCTATGTTTCCCATTTGACTTGCAAATGACATTTCCGCCCAGCGACCTGAAGCCAAATCCCTATGTTGATAGTTCATTGTATCCATTTATTTACCACTTCCACAATCTTATTTCTTATTGTTTCATCATATACACCACGTCCTTTATTATTCTGTCTGGGACGTATATTAATCAAAGAATCAAACTCTATAAAATCTTCCGTCTCCTCCGGATAAAGGTTTATTCCCCACAAACTTTCCTGTTTTGAACCTTTCTTCTTACAAAATAAAAAGATCCCATCCCGCATAAGGATAAGACCTGCTTTCTCAGTTCTCTTATTAACCACCTTGTGCGACGTACTCCTCTTGGTGCCAATTTGTCACCTTGATTTTATACGCTTGTTAGTAACGTTAACATTACGGCTTTGCCTACTTTATATCATTTCAGCAAAACAGCTCGGAAGTGATTTTCCTTTACCACCTAATCTGTCCGGTCTTTCACCATCACCGGCTCGCTATGCATTTCAGCGGCAAACTACTGTCTTCGTCATTGCCTTTTCTATCTATTACCGCTTATTATAAGCAATTCCTTTTGAAATTGTCAAGAGAATCCGGGCAATAACACCTGTTAATTACAATTTATTATTTTCATCACATGATATGGATGTCAAAAATCCTCAAATGGACTTTTGACACCCGAGTTTTGATTCATTTATTGTAAAATATTGCCACTAAATTTAAAATAAGGTATAGTTAGTTAGAGATCGCAAAATACAAAATAGAAACAAAAGCATTCCGGTATAATATCTTAGGAAAGAAGGATAAGATTTTCCATGAAGGTTGTTTTAGAAGATTTAACAAAAAAATTTCCCAATCGAAATAAAAAAGGTTCTGATGTCATTGCGGTGGATCATTTTAATTTTGAAATTCCCGACGGCAAGCTGGTCGGACTGTTAGGTCCCTCCGGGTGCGGCAAGAGCACCACGCTCTTTATGATCTGCGGGCTGGAAGCTCCGACAAAAGGAAAGATTTTCTTTGGCGAGGATGATGTCACGAATCTCCCGCCGGAAAACAGGGGCGTGGGTGTTGTTTTCCAGAACTATGCACTTTATCCGCATCTGACCGTGAAGCAGAATATTATTTTCCCGCTGCAGAATTTGAAGGGGGCAGATAAGCTTACCAAAGAAGAGATGAATCAACGGGCTTATGATGCTGCAAAGCTTGTCCAGATTGAAGAACTGATGGACCGACGACCCAATGAACTTTCCGGTGGTCAGCAGCAGCGTGTTGCCATAGCACGTGCCATGGTAAAAATGCCAAAGGTACTGTTGTTGGACGAGCCTCTCTCCAACCTTGATGCCAGACTGCGCCTGCAGACAAGGGAGGAAATCCGAAGAATCCAGAAGGAGACCGGCATTACAACGATCTTTGTCACCCATGACCAGGAAGAGGCCATGAGTATCTCCGACATGATCATTGTAATGAAGGAGGGAATGGTACAGCAGATCGGCAAACCGCAGGATATCTATGATGATCCTGTTAATCTGTTTGTTGCCAAATTCCTTGGCACGCCTCCCATTAATGTCTTCCGTGGAAAAGTCATGAACGAAAAATTATATTTATCCGAAGAAATATCCGAACAGGAGAAACCAGATGATCCAGCCGATAGTCATGCAATCCTGGATACGCCCGGTGTTTCAGATCAGGAAGTAATTATCGGCATCCGTCCGGAGGGATTTCTCTTGAAGGAGGATGGTCCTCTTTGCTGCAGACTTTCCGGCGTTGAAGTGATGGGACGGGATATTACGGTTGTTTCCACACATCCTGCTTCGGAAAATCCTGCCATCCGTGCTATCATCAATGCAGAACAAAAGATAGCTGAAGGCAACAAGGCAGTCCGTTTCGCCTTAAAACCGAACAAGGTTCTTCTTTTTAAAGCGGATACCAGCGAACGTATCCGGTTCTAACGGATATGCAGCTATTTTGAGGCGAAGCATAAAGATTACAATACAGGAAAGGTCAGACCAGATGAATAAAGTATTATCCTACCATGATTATATAGAACAGCTAGATGGACGTGGTGATGTCATTGTTTTCCGCGGGCAGGCAAACAGTGATTTTGTCCTAATTCCTTCGGGTCTTCGTGGGGACCACATTGGTATTGCCGACGGACAGATGTTCCGTTTTGTCGATGAAATGAAAAATCTGTTTAATTTTGACGAATTGACCTGTATCGAGATTGCCCAGCATTTTACCCTTCCTACCAGAATGCTGGACTTCTCATACTCCTTTGATGTTGCGCTGTTCTTTGCCTGTCATGATGCCAAAGGACGGTATCAGGAATGCGATGGCAAAGTTTTTATTTTTAATAAAAGCAGATATGAACAGATGCTCAGAGAAAAGAAGAAGCTTTCCAGCCAGGTCATCCGCAATAACCAGTATCTTTATGAATGGCTTCAGAAATATATCGATAAGGAAGCAACCGGCATGAATGAGCGGGGTCTTGACATGCCGATCTTTATTGATGCCACGCAGCAGTTTGACCGTCTTTACATGCAAAAGGGTCTATTCCTTTTATGGGGGCGTGACGAATGTCCTTTTGAAGATATCATGCTAAAGGAACAGCTTGATATCAACCGGTTCATTGATACCATTACCATAGATGCCGAAGCAAAGCCACGCATTCTGGAAACTCTTGCGAAAAAGCATATCAGCGAAGATACCCTTTATATGAATGTGGTAAAAATCAAGCAGCTGGTGAACCATATAAAATACAATATTCCGATGGAGGAAATGCTGTGAAAAAGAATACTTACAAGGCATGGCTGTATCTCCTGCCGGCAATTTTATTTCTTGGAATTTTCATGATCTATCCACTGATCGACGTATTCATTTATTCGTTTGAGGAAGGATACAATTTTGCTTCCCAGACCTATTTTGGTGTAGGATGGTACAATTTTTCCTATGTGCTGCACGATCCCTATTTTCTGCAGGCGGTAAAAAACACCTTTCTGGTCGTTATCATTACTGTACCTCTTTCGACAGGAATCGCCCTTCTCATCTCCCTGGGTCTGAGTTCCATAAAGCCCCTGCGGAATCTTTTCCAGACGATTTATTTTCTTCCGTATGTGACCAATACTCTGGCAGTTGGTCTTGTATTTATGATCCTGTTCAAAAAGACAGCTTATACCGATGGTCTTGTCAACCTGATCATCAACTGGTTCGGAGGACCTTCCATCGATTTTATAGACGGACCCTACCCGGCAAAACTTTTTGTTCTGTGCTTCTATATTATCTGGGTGGTCATGCCGTTTAAGATTCTGCTACTGACCAGTGCCCTTGCCTCGGTCAATCAGAATTATTATAATGCCGCAAGGGTGGACGGGACCTCACGTTTTCGCATTTTCACGAAAATCACCCTGCCCATGATCTCTCCGACGATTTTCTATCTGATTATTACCGGTTTTATCGGAGCTTTTAAAGAATATAGTGATGCAGTGGCACTCTTTGGAACCGACTTAAATGCCGCCGAAATGAATACCATCGTAGGATATGTCTACGACATGCTGTATGGCGACAGCGGTGGTTATCCCTCCTATGCATCCGCCGCAGCAATTATACTGTTTTTTATCGTGCTGACCATAACCTGTATCAACCTGCTGGTCAGCCGGAAGCATACCTATTATGGATAAAAACAAATCATCTATACCAGCTTAGATTTAAAAAAAGAAGGGCAAATACATGAAACCAACAACGGAAAAAACAGAATTTGAGCGTATTGAGCGTTCTGCGGTACTGCGCAGAAAGACTGTTCATACGGTAATATATATTTTACTGTCTGTCTGGGGTCTGGTCGTCCTGTTTCCTTTTTACTGGATGATCCTGACCTCCGTAAAAAGTTATGGGGAATATAATTCCGAATATATTCCACGTTTTTTTACAACGACACCAACCCTTCAGAATTATGTGGATGCATTTACCGCTGTGCCCTTACTCCGCTATCTGACCAATACCCTGATTTTTACAGTGATTACCACAGCAATTATGATGGTTGTTATCACGCTTGCTGCATTTGCCTTTGCAAGACTGGAATTTAAGGGACGGAACCTCCTGTTTACCCTGTTCCTTTCCTTAATGATGATTCCCAACGAGCTGGTGATTATTACCAACTTTACAACCATTACGAATCTCGGACTGCGCAACACTTTTTTAGGATTAATTCTGCCATCTGTTACCTCAGTGTTTTATATCTATTTATTAAAAGAGAATTTTGCACAGGTACCGGATGCTCTTTACTATGCTGCCAAAGTGGACGGAACTTCTGACCTGAAATACCTCTTTAAGGTATTGCTCCCCATCTGCCGTCCCACTTTAATCACCATCGGCATTCTAAAGATTATAGAATGCTGGAATTCTTATGTATGGCCTCGTCTGATTACCGATGATGAAAATTATTATCTGGTCTCCAATGGGATTCAGGAAATTCGCGAAAACGGATTCGGACGTGAAAATATTCCTGCCATGATGGCTGCTGTTGTTGTTATTTCGATTCCACTGGTGGTACTCTTTCTGATTTTCCGTGAAAAAATCATGGAGGGTGTTTCCAGAAGCGGAACAAAAGGATAAGAAAAAAACTGTGCTAAAGAGGAGAACGAACAAGGAGGATGAAGCTTATGAAAAAAATTTTGTGCGTATGTCTGATTGGTATACTGACAATTCTATGTACAGCCTGCCATGGCTCACAGGAACAGAATACCTTCGAAATTCCCGAAGAATTTGATACCTCAAGAAATATTACAATCAATTTCTGGGCAAAAAATGACACCAACAAAACGCAGACTGAAATTTATGAACAGGCAATCGCGGATTTTGAAGAACTCTATCCGAACATTACCGTTAATCTGCGGCTATATACCAACTATGGTGACATTTATAATGATGTCATTACCAACATTGCAACCAATACAACTCCCAACGTCTGCATCACCTACCCGGACCACATTGCCACCTATCTGACCGGTAATAATACCGTGATTCCTTTAGATGATCTGTTTGCAGATGAAAATTACGGTCTTGGCGGAAGCAAGCTTTTGTTTGACTCCGTCAAGGAGGAAGAAATCATCCCTCAGTTTCTGGAGGAATGTTCTTTCCAGGGTTCCTATTATGCAATTCCGTTTATGCGCTCCACCGAAGCCTGCTATGTCAATAAGACCTATGTGGAAGCATTGGGGTACACGCTTCCCGATGTTCTTACCTGGGACTTTGTATGGGAAGTATCCGAAGCGGCCATGGCACAGGACGAAAACGGTAATTATCTCATCAACGGGCAGAATGTTCTGATCCCTTTCATCTACAAATCGACGGATAATATGATGATTCAGATGCTGAAACAGCGTGGTGCCGGATATTCTACAGAAGACGGCGAAATCCAGCTTTTTAACGATACCACAACAGAGCTTTTATATACGATTGCAGAACATGGCCAGAGCCGGGCTTTTTCTACCTTTAAAATATCCAGCTATCCTGCCAATTTCCTTGATGCCGGTCAATGTATCTTTGCCATAGACTCTACGGCCGGTGCTACCTGGATGGGCTCCAATGCTCCTTTATCTGATATCAGCGATGAGAAACGGGTGGATTTTGAAACAGCGGTTCTGCCCGTTCCCCAGTTTGATCCTGATCATCCGCAGATGATCTCACAGGGTCCTTCCATTTGTATCTTTAACAAGAGTAATCCTCAGGAGGTACTTGCTTCCTGGATTTTTGCCCAGTATCTTCTCTCCAATAAAGTTCAGATTGCTTATGCTGAAACAGAAGGATATGTTCCAGTTACTTCCAGGGCACAATCCAGTGCTGAATATCAGGATTATCTATCCCGAAGTGGCGAAGATAATTCAACCTACTATGACATTAAAATTGCTGCATCCCAGCTCCTTCTGAATCATACGGAAGACACCTTCGTCACACCGGTCTTTAACGGTTCTGCTTCCTTACGGGATGCTGCAGGACAATTGATTGAAAACACTGTGAAATCTGTACGTCGAGGAGAAACCGTAGATCAGCAGTATATTGAGAAGCTTTATGATGATGTTACTGCACTCTACCGCTTAAATCAGGGGAACAGCCTTTCTGACAGCAAAGCAGAACTGGGCAAGCTTCCCAAAACAGCAGTTGTACTATTGTCCTCGCTTGGAATTGTATGGATATTTATTATAATTTACGTCCTGTATGACCGTAAAAAACAAAAAGATGTAAAAAAGAAGTAAAATAGCAGACAAAAATTGTAAAAGGCTTGATTTATTTGTAATCTGCTAGTACAATAGGGCGTGGAAATTTGAGTATACCTCATTTTTCCGAATACACAAATAAGGAAGGAATTATTATGAAAAAACATTACTTGGCACTGATGTCAATGGCAGTTCTTTCAATTGCACTTGTCTTTGGCGGATGTGGAAAAAACGAGAATGCTGCCGAAGGAACAGATGCAGCAGAAGGAACTGAAACTGTTGAGACAACTGAAGATGTTGATACAGTTGAAGAAACTGAAGCAACTGAAGAAACTGAATCAACTGAAGCAACTGAAGATGTTACATCTGCAGCTGACACAGAAAAGTCAGAAGGTGTTATGACTTATGCAGAGTATGTTGCAGCAGATTTCGACACAGAGGTTGTTGTTGAAACCTATGTACAGGCAAAGCAGTCCTGGTGGGAAGACAAGGCTACTCTTTATACACAGGATGCTGATGGTGCTTACTTCATTTACAGCTGTGCATGCTCCCAGGAAGATTATGACAAGCTGGTTGAGGGAACAAAGATCCGTGTAACAGGATACAAATCAGAGTGGTCCGGCGAAGTTGAAATCGTTGACGCTACTTTTGAAATTCTGGAAGGCAGCTACGTTGCAACACCTGTTGATGTAACAGAGCTTCTTGGATCTGATGATCTTGTTAATTACCAGAACCAGAAAGTAACCTTTACCGGTATGACTGTAGAAGATGCAGGTAATGGTGAAGCGTTCATGTATAACTGGGATGGTTCCGGTACAGATGGCGATGATCTTTACTTCAACGTTTCTTACAACGGACAGACATACAGCTTCACAGTAGAATCTTATCTGTGCGACAATACAACAGATGTTTATGCTGCAGTTAAGAATCTTCAGATTGGTGACACAGTTGATCTGGAAGGTTTCCTGTACTGGTATGAGGGGGTTAATCCTCACATTACAGCTGTAACAGTAAAATAATGAACGAAGTTTGATATTGCTAAAAACTTAATAAAAAAGCAAGAAACCGGCAGGATGATTTTCTGCCGGTTTTCTGATATGATAAAACAGAATGATGTGAGGGGATAAAGTCCGTTTAGCATTTATGGCTTGGCAAAATACAAAGAATAGATTGATTTCATTCCTATGCTGTGCCAGGATGCACAAATAAGGTGTTTGAATTCCGTTGTGCTAACCGTTCCAATGAGCCTCTAAACACGAAAATCGTGTTCAGCAGAGGCTTCCACGATTTTCAGAGTCTCATTTCCACAGCACAAAAGTCATTCAAACACCTTATTTGTGCACCCTGCCATGAAGGATATTGAAAACGAACTTTTTACACTTACATCATAAACCTATTTTAATTATCAGGAGTAATATAAATGGCTCGTATGAAAAAAAATCCTGTATGTCTTTCATTATTTATTCTGTTGATTATTCTTTTATTCAGCTTCTCAGGATGCCGGAAGAACTCTGTTTCGGATAATAATGTGGCTGCCGGGTCTGCGGATAGTTCCGGCATATCCATAACGGCGGAACAAATGGCTGCTGCCACAGCGACTTCTACGCTGACCGTTACAGAAGAAATGATTGACCTGGGCATCCAGAATCCCGGCAGTCTCTACCGCCTTACTAAGGTCATGGAACGGGCTGCTAATGGTGAAGACATTACCATTGCTTATATCGGCGGGTCAATTACAGACGGCTCCAGTGCTTCCCCGAAGGAGACCTGCTGCTATGCCTATCTTTCCACGCAGTGGTGGAAAGAAACCTTTCCTGATGCCACAATTACCTATATCAATGCCGGAATCGGTGCAACAGACTCCTATCTTGGTGTACACCGGTTACAGGATGATGTTCTTGCTTATCATCCGGATCTTGTTATCACAGAATTTTCCGTCAACGATTACCACTCCTGGAATAAAGAGACCTATGAAAGTCTCTTACGTTCCATCTTAAATTCAGAAAATGAACCCGCAGTCATTGCCCTGTTATTAGGGATGGAGCAGGAATATAATTATGCAACAGAACATGCACAGGCTGCATTTAAATTGAATGTCAGCACCATAAATTATGCTGCAGTTCTTTCCGCCGGCATGGAACAGGGCACTATTCCCTGGGAACTTGTCGGCAATCCGGATGGCGTTCATCCGAACAATGAAGGACATGCCCTGATTGCATGCCTTTTGACAAATTTTTACCGGGATGTCCTTTCTTCTGCTGCCACAACCACCTATCCTGTCTATACCGTACCGGAGAACCGGCTGACCAAATCAAGATATGAAAATGCAGACCTTTTATATGCTTCTGAAATTACGCCTGTATCTATGGAAGGTTTTTCGGAAGCCACCATCCCGTCTGCCCTGTCCTGTACCGACGGCTGGTCTACCGACTGCGGCGGAAGCATTTCCTTTGAAGTCACCTGCCGTGAAGCCGGTATTGTATATTATCAGACCACCGACGGATGCAGCGGGCAGTATGATGTTTTTGTGGATAATGCATATGTAACGACAATAGATGCCGATTATAAAAACGGCTGGGGAAACTGCTGTGATTATGTAGAATGTTTTAAAAATGATACGTCCGGAACGCATCTGATTACATTAAAACCCGCAGAAGACAGTACCGGAACTTCCTTTGCCATCTGCGGGATCTGTGTCGGATATTAGATCGCTGCTTTTTTCATTTATTACTATTTGATCAGCAGCCGCACTTCATTGTTTTTCACCTCCAGAAGCTCAGGGAATGACTGCAGATAATCTGAAAATTTACTGTATCCTAATTTTTTGGCTGAAAAGGCAGAATTCCACGCCTTCAGCCCTTCATTGATGATTGCCATATTATTGCATTTTCCATTATGCTCTCGCAGGATACGGACAATCTGCTGTTCGATATCTTCTCTTGTAATATCAGTACTCTTAATCATGATAATTGTACTGGTATTCTTCTTCTGGAGAATGAAATTGTTCATCTTGTCCTCCAAAAGTGTACTTAACTTGGTACATCCGTAATTACGCACGTCAAAATCCGGATATTTATTGGTTAATTTACTTCCCACCTCGCCAATATAAGTATCCTTCCCTTTATTGGAATTCTCATCGATGATCTTGCAGATGGCATTCTCAATTTCTTTCAGATCCGTAACCTTCAGGCTGTTGCCTTTCTGACTTCCGTTGCCCTTCTCATCCTCATCATTATAGATGACTTCCAGAAGCTTGAAACTGTTGCAGGCACTACGGAATGCCTTGGGGGTCTTCGCTTCTCCGATGCCGATGACTTCCTTCCCGGCTTCACGAAGTCTTGCAGCCAGCCTTGTAAAATCACTGTCACTGGTTACCAGGTAAAACCCATCTACATTTCCGGTATAGAGGATATCCATGGCATCAATAATCATGGCAGAATCCGTAGCATTCTTCCCTGTTGTATAGCTGTACTGCTGCACCGGAAGTACGGAATGCTCAAGAATCGGCTGTTTCCAGCTTGCTCTGATCCGGTCTGTCCAGTCGCTGTAAATACGCTTATAGGTAGCTACCCCATGGTCCGATACTTCATCCAGAATCGCTTTCAGATATTTCGGTGCAATATTGTCTCCATCAATCAGAACTGCAAATTTCATCTCCGAACTCATATTTTTCTTCCCCCGCCTTTTTTCTAATCCCTGCTTTTGTACTTTAACTGCGGTATATTGGCACTTACCTTCGTATTAGGTGGAATGGACTGTGTTACAAAAGAGTTACCGGCCACTACCGAATTTCTTCCTACAACCGTTTCGCCACCAAGTATTGTCGTATTGGCATAAATAACCACATTGTCCTCTATGGTCGGATGACGCTTCACACCGGAAAGTGCCTGCCCCTTCTGGGTGGACAAAGCACCTAAGGTTACCCCCTGGTAAATCTTAACATGATCTCCAATGGTAGTTGTTTCTCCGATTACAATTCCTGTACCATGATCAATAAAGAAATATTCACCAATGGATGCCCCCGGATTGATATCAATTCCGGTTTTTCCATGAGCATATTCCGTCATAATTCTGGGGATGAAGGGAATTTCAAGCTGATACAGTTCATGGGCAATCCGGTATACAAAGATGGCAAAGATGCCGGGATAGGAGAAAATAATCTCCTCTTTGCTATTGGCTGCCGGATCCCCTTCCAGTTCCGCTTCCACATCCTTAAACAACAATTTCTGAATCTCCGGAAGACGCTCAACAAACTGCAGTGCAAGCTGCTGTGCCTTTTCTGAGATCATTGTCTCATCGCATTTTTCAGCTTTGTATAAAAGTGCAACCCGAATCTGTTTGAACAATTTTTCGTAAATTACTGCCAGCGTGTTACCGGCAAAACTCCCCAGGGAAACATATGCCGTATTCTCATCTCCGAAATATCCCGGAAACATAAGTCTTCTGATCTCGTTAACCAGTTCGATAATCTCAGAACGTTTCGGCATTTTCATTCCAATGCCAACCTCAAATAGTTTCTCCTCATTATAGCAATCCGTTAATCTTGCCGCAGCGGCTTCTATTGTCTGCTTAATATCCTGTGCCATATCTATTCCTTTCTATTCGTCCGAAGAGGTCAATTCATCATAATGATCCAGGAACGAAATTCTTTTTCCTTTTGTTTTATATGCAATCACCGTATCCAGCGCTACATTTTCCACGCTTTTGAAGATATTGGATTCAATGTAGGGATTGTTTTCCTTTAAACTGGCAATCAGCTTCTTGATTTCCATGCGCTTGGATGCCGATTGACCATCTTCATTACAGGAAGTACAGGTTTCCGTAAAATGACATGCACACTGCAGAAAATGCAGATCATTCTCATCCCGCCAACGCTTGATATCCGCTTCCCGGATCAGATAAAGTGGACGAATCAGCTCCATTCCCGGGAAATTGGTACTGTGCAGCTTTGGCATCATGGTCTGAATCTGACCACCGTACATCATTCCCATTAAGATCGTCTCAATGACATCATCATAATGATGTCCCAATGCTATTTTATTGCACCCAAGTTCTTTTGCCTTACTGTACAGATGCCCCCTCCGCATTCTGGCACACAGATAGCAGGGGGATTTGTCCACCTCATCTACCACGTTAAATATTTCCGATTCAAATATGGTAATGGGAATTCCCAGAATCTTTGCATTATACTCAATGGCCTTCCGGTTCGCCGCACTGTATCCGGGATCCATCACCAGAAAAACCAGCTCGAACGGGAACTTGCGATGTCTCTGCAGCTCCTGAAACAATTTTGCCATCAGCATGGAATCCTTGCCCCCGGAAATACATACCGCAATTCTGTCATTTTCCTGTACCAGCTGATAGGTATTAATCGCTTTCGCAAATTTGGAAAACAATTTTTTATGATATCGTTTGCGGATGCCGCTTTCTATTTTCTCACAAATATCTTCTTCCGGCTCCTGCTCCATACGCATCTGAAGCCACTTAGCATATCCGCCCTTTAAAGAATAGGCATTCACTCCCGCTTCCCGTAACTGCTTTGCCAGACGCAGACTTTCTATACCATGCATGCAGTATAGGGCAACAATATCCAGAGAACGCAACTCTTCCACCTGTTCCATAAGCTCTCCGGGTGTAAGTGCCAATGCATCTGCAACCTTTCCATAGGATACAGAAACATTGTCCCTGATATCAATGATCCGGTATGTTTCTTTCACGGAAGCTATCTCTTCCCAGGTAATTTCCAATTTATCATCTATCATCTTTAATTAAAAGTCTCTCCTCTATCATTTCCGGCTACAATCTATCATAACTGAATTCCCGGCACACCATCTTCCGATGGCAGGGTTTCTCATCCCCATATACATTATAAGAAAGCAGACGATAAAATTCAACGAGGAGTTTATGACTTTATATGATATTGTTTGTCAGTAATCAGACCAAATTTGTATCGATGTAATTAAAATATGGTTTCTTATTTACTTCTGCTTCATTTGCAAGGTACCACTCTGCTGATTCTCTTAATCCTTCTTCTAAAGAAATTGTATCAGAAAATATTCTTTGTTGACGTTGTACGTCTAAATACTGTCAGAAAGGAAGCTCATATGAGTCGTAAAATTAAATGTAAAGTTTATGCCTGTTATCAGTCTTGAAGCCGATAACGGGCATTTCATGAACTTTCATCTCAGGAGAATTTACCACGTTTCAATTTCCGGTTTACGCAACACGCCACAGATAGTATTTGCCAAACCTGTATATTCTTTACCCTGAACATCATCAAAGAAACTTACTTTCTCAAACACTGCCTCTGTAACTTCTTTAGCAAACATATCCTGTGTATAAATTTGATTCCAGATATTATAGCATTTGCAGTTATTTTCCGTGATAACCAGATACTGCTCCAAAGTGTTTCTGCTTTCCCGATAATAATGATTTCTCTGTATTAAGGCGTAGGGTTCCGCAGCCCAGAAGCCCTCCGGTTGATAAGAAATATTTTGTATTTCTTCAAAAGATTTCACATATGGTTCGTTAAAAACATCCAGAATCAATATTCCTCCCGGCTTCAACGCCCGATAGATTTTCCGTAATAAAATACTTCTATTTTCAGAAGACAAAACGCCAAAATCACAATAGATCAGTATTGCTACATCAAATTCTTCATCGTAATTGATCTGCAAATAGTTTTGATAATGATATGTGATATTCAGGTGCTTTTTGTTACTGCTATCTATCGCATAATTTATGGAACGCTTGGAAAAGTCAATTCCGGTAACTTGAAACCCTTTCTCTGAAAGTAACTCTGCGTAGATTCCCGGTCCGCAGCCCAAATCCAATAGTTTTTTCTTTTCTGATCCGCCACAAAGCTCTGATATCCAGTTTACGGAAGCAATAATCCCTGCCTGTTTTCTGGACGCGCTATCGCAATCAGGATC
Source organism: Lachnospiraceae bacterium (assembly GCA_051879415.1). Taxonomy (GTDB): domain Bacteria; phylum Bacillota; class Clostridia; order Lachnospirales; family Lachnospiraceae; genus NK4A136. Next base: position 1,299 of record JBJELZ010000168.1, on the reverse strand, counting down.
TAAATGTGCAGCAAGCATGTGCTTTGAAATATGCTCATCATCCCAGAATGCATCATCACTTTCGGCATAAAGTATCGGCTGATTTTTTAGAAATTCTATTATTTTTTTGTTCATTTCTTAGTTTCCTTCTTCTACTTTATCATTAATGTTCTACGTTATTATCTTGGTATACACCTTAACAATTGATTCTTCTTTCCAACCAATATGTTCATAAAACTCTTGTGCAGATGTATTGTTGCACAAAACAAATAAGGCTTCCTTTTTTATTCCGGCTTTTATTAGTTCATTCTCCACTCTACCAAGAAGTTCTTTTGCGATTCCTTTACGACGATATTCAGAACTTACACCCAAATGATTAAGATAGCCTCTTCTTCCATCGTGGCCGCACATAACAGCACCTACAATTTCCGATTCGCAAACTGCTACAAAACTTAAATTGGGATTTCTCTGTAAATAACTGCAAATAGCTTCATAAGTTTCTTCTCCGTTATTGTGCAAATGCACTCCATCAATTTTTCCCCAAAACAATAGAACTTCGTTAATATCACTATTTTGCATTATTCTGTATTCTATCACACTCATTTCAAGCATTTCTCTCTTTCTTATGTTACTTCCAGATTATTTCTATAAACTGGAATTGTATATTAAATTTTCTTATTTAATCTAATATGGAAATCGTTGTATTTAGATTTTTCTTTCATATATCTTAACAAATTGGTCATATATATTCTTCCGTACTTCTTCTGACAAACCGGCGTATTTTGTATCCAACACCTTTTTTACGGCTTCGTACTTCCTATTTTTATCTTCTATATCCGGACCATGGTCATAATAAAACCTCACATCACAAAAAATGTGTTTCATATCGTTACTTAAAGCTTGTAACACCCTAAACCCTTTCATAGAAAACTTTCCTTCTTTTATACCATCCTCCACACAGGGCTGTCGCGCCCAATCCATCATAAACCAATTCTCCATTGGCATATTTACACCATATCCGGAATCTGACAAAAAGTCATTTATCTCATTCCAATTTATCTGTAACGGCAAATCGTTTTCTTTCGCAAATAAATAGTCATCACGCTGCAATTCCTGTTTTTTTCGCTTTCTTGTATTTCTTTCATAAACAATCCAGTATATTACCATTGCTGCTACAATACACACATTAAATATCTTTGTAATCATGGTATTTCCTTTATAAATAATCAAGTATACTACGGTTACTACCGCAATACTCACGCTGAGTATCTTTATAATCAAACCATTCATTGTGTATCTCCATCCCTAAAAATTGGAAAT
>JBJELZ010000167.1:0-39451 GCA_051879415.1 Lachnospiraceae bacterium | reverse complement strand
ACTCCCGAAAATAAAGGTTTTAGAAAGAAAAAAAGGTAGTAAATTTGACACTACCGACATTTTTACGGAGGAAAGACAATGGAACAGAAACCTAAAAAAATTCTGTTGAGAAAAATTGTGATAACAGGCACCATCGTCCTTCTGCTTCTGTTCTTTTTTTGGTATGAAAATAACCACCTTGTCATTTCTTCCTATGAGTACAGGAATGAAAAAATAACGGAAGATCTAAATCATTTCCGCATTGTACAGATTTCCGATCTGCACAATGCATGTTTTGGCCGCAATAATGAAAGACTGATACAGAAGGTTCTGAATCTGAATCCTGATCTGGTCGTCCTGACCGGAGATGTCGTGGATTCCAACCATACAGATTTATCCGTAGCGTTTGGGCTGGTGAAACAAATCGCATCGATCTGCCCGGTCTATTATGTAACGGGCAATCATGAAAACTGGCTTGGTGAACCAAAACGGAGGGAATTATTGGATGGCATGAAAGAAAATGGCGCCATCCTGTTAGAGAACGAAGCAGTTTTGATTTCTTCAGGAAATGATGCATTTTACCTGATTGGACTGGATGATAATCATCTGGCAGACGATACATTGACAACCCTGATGGAAACATGTGAAAAAGAACGCCTGACCATTGTTCTGGCACATGAACCCCAGTATCTTTCACGCTACAGCCGTGCAGGAGCAGATCTGGTTTTCAGCGGACATGCCCATGGCGGACAGTTTATCCTGCCATTCCTTGATCCCGTGATCGCACCGGATCAGGGATTCTTTCCTGCTTATACAGAGGGGGCTTACCAACAGGGGACAACAACCATGTATGTAAGCCGGGGACTGGGAAACAGTATCATTCCGGTACGTCTGTTCAATGATCCCGAGATTGTATGCATTTCATTAACATTATAAATAAACGGAGGTAGAACATGAACGCAGAACAATTGTATGAAGAAGCTAAAAAGATGCAGGAAACCATCGTATCCGACAGACGTTACCTGCATACCCATCCCGGAACGGGATTTGATTTAAATGACACCAAGGCATACGTCAAAAGTCAATTGGAGAACATGGGATACGAACCAACCGAATGCGGAAAAGCAGGTCTGGTTGCCCTGGCAGGCGGCAAAAAGCCCGGTAAGGTATTCCTGCTTCGTGCAGATATGGATGCCTTACCGATTCAGGAAGAAGCAGATGTTACATTTGCCTCCGATAACGGCTGTATGCATGCCTGCGGACATGATATGCACACATCAATGTTATTGGGTGCTGCCCGTATTTTAAAGCAGCATGAGGATGCAATTGAAGGAACCATAAAGTTAATGTTCCAGCCTGCGGAGGAGATTTTTGAAGGCTCTCAGGATATGATCAATGCCGGTCTTTTGGAGAATCCCAAGGTAGATGCCGCACTGATGATTCATGTTATGGCAGGAATGCCCTTCCAGCCGGGAACCGTAGTGGTTTCTGCCCCCGGCGTCAGTGCACCGGCTGCCGATTATTTTGAGATCAAGGTACAGGGAAAAGGATGCCACGGCTCCATGCCCAATACCGGAATGGACCCCCTGAATGCGGCGGCTCATATTCTGATTGCATTGCAGGAGATTCATGCAAGAGAACTGGCAATGAATGACCAGGCTGTTTTGACCATCGGAACCATGCATGCCGGAACGGCTGCCAATGTGATTCCGGACACGGTTGTCATGGGCGGAAGTATTCGTACCTTTGATGAGGAAACACGTTCCTTCATTAAGAAAAGGATGCAGGAGATTGCAGAAGGCATCGCGGTCTCCTTCCGTACCACTGCTAAGGTAACCTTTGGAAGCGGATGTCCGACTCTGGTCAATAATAAGGAGTTATCCCTTTGTGCGGAGAACTATGTAAAAGAACTGCTGGGGCAAGGCAGGGCATTTTCCGTTGCAGAACTAAATGCTATGAGCGGAGACCAGAAATCCAATAAATCTGCCGGTTCGGAAGATTTCGCCTATGTCAGTCATCAGGTTCCTTCCATCATGCTGGCACTGGCGGCAGGACAGCCGGAAAAGGGATATCAGTATCCCCAGCATCACCCGATGGTTAAATTTGATGAGGAGGCACTTACCTACGGCAGTGCGGTATATGCCTATACGGCACTTCGGTGGTTAGAGGATCATAAATAATGTGAAACAAGGAGTATATGAATCACATGATAGTTTTTCTGGAAATACTTGGAACGATTGCGTTCTCTGCTTCAGGAGCAATTGAAGCAATGAAAAAGAAAATGGATATGCTGGGAGTTCTGGTTCTCGGGCTTATTACTGCTGTAGGAGGCGGTATTCTTCGTGATGTCCTCATCGGAGAACTCCCTCCGGCATCCTTTCAGAATCCCCGGAATGCATTGATTGCAATTGCAACGGCATTGATTGCATTCCTGATCGGGGCAGTTGTCTCAAGAAAGAAGCAGAGCGAACACAGCACGATCTGGAACCAGGTATTACTTGTTTCCGATGCCATTGGACTGGGCACATTTACCGTTCTTGGAATCCGGTATGTTCAGGAACAATATGGTTACGAAAATCCTGCATTACTTCTTTTTGTCGGAGTCATTACCGGTGTGGGCGGAGGAATGCTTCGTGATATTTTTGCAGGAAATATGCCATATATTTTCCGAAAACATGTGTATGCGACCGCTTCGATAGCAGGAGCAGTTACATACCTTTGTCTGGAAAAAACCGGATATATTCAGATGGCGCTTGCCGTCAGTGTGTCTCTTGTGGTTCTCGTACGATTACTGGCAGCATGGTTTCAATGGAATCTTCCCAGAGTACATCTGCCGGAATAACCTTCATTACTTCACTCTATATTCCAAGCAAAAATGAAACCAGCGGCATGGTAATCACAGACAAAACCGTGGTCAATGCGACCCCTTTGGAAGCCAATTCATAATCCCCATGATATTGCTGTGCCAGCATAGCTGTCATGCTGCCTACAGGAGTGGCCAGCATAATCATGCAGACTCCGCAAAGTGTTCTGTCCAGTCCCAAAAGAAGCAGGACAGCAACTCCGGCTATGGGAAGCAATAATAATTTAATCACTGAAAATATAAGTAATTTCCAATCGCAGAAAAGTTCTTTAATCTTCATATCTGCCATGGATGCGCCAATGATCATCATACTTAATGGAGCTGTCAGATTGGCAAGGGAGGCTGTTGTACTTTCGACGATTGACGGAATGGGAATTTCCGCAATATAAATAATCATCGTTAGAATACAGGAAATAACACCGACATTCAGGATTTTTGTCCATGGTATCCTTTTCAAGGCAGACTTCTTTATTCCGGAATTTTCTCGGGATGTCATCGAAAGATTTCCTGATTCGTTTCTACCCATACTGCTGATTCCAAAAGTATAGATCAGAATATTATAGGGCACAAGAAACAGGGAGGCATATAACAAAGCATCTTCGCCGTAAACTGCAGAAATAACAGGAAATCCCATGAAACCGATATTGGAGAATACCGTCATAACCTGATAGACTCCTTGTTGTTCTTTTCCCACATGAAGCATCTTTGTAATCAGAAGTGCAATAAGAATAAGCACAAAATACATGCCAATTGCCAGTACCAGGATATTGAATAATTCTGTTCCTTTCACAGTAGTTTCTTTGTTAATGCCGGCGGAAAGAATAAGTGCCGGATTCGCAACATTTACAACCAATGCTGATATCACCCTGTTTCCCTCTTTGGAAAACAGATTGATTTTTCTACAGATAAAACCTACCAACATCAGCAGAAATAAAATTGTCATCTGCTTAAACATTAACATATTTGAATTTTCCCTTTCTGATTCACCGGATATTCCGGCATCTTTTGATCATGCAGTCGGATGACCTGCTGTCGTAATGCAATTTTCTTTGCCAGATAATAAGAATCTTTTGACATAAAGGCTGCATGCGGGGTAATGACCAGATTTTCCAAAGAAAGCAGGGCAGGATTAATCTCTGTCTCGTCTTCCAGAACATCTATTCCTGCCCCACGTATCCATCCCTCCTGTAGGGCACGGATCAAAGCCTTTTCATCAACAACACTTCCCCGTGCTGTATTAATCAAAAAAGCATCTTCTTTCATCATCCACAGTTCTTTTTCTCCAATCAGGTGGTAAGTCACTCCCGGAATCAACGGACAATGTAATGAAACAACATCTGACTGCGTCAGAAGCTCTTCCAAAGTGTCTGCTTTTTCGCATTGAAATGTCTGCAGATACCTTCTGGATTTGGTCGGGGCATATACAATCACCTGCATACCCAATGCTTTCAATACAGGAACCATATGTTTGGGGATCTCTCCAAAAAAGACCAGTCCTATCACTTTATCCTTTAGTCCTGACATTTCATAGCCCACAAACGGATCCCATCTTCCGGCCCTGACATTTCTATCATACATGGGAATCTTCCTGCTCAATGAAAGCAGCATTCCGATTGCATGCTCTGCCACCTCTCTGGCACAGAAACCGGGAGCATTGGTCACACAGATATTCCGTATGTCTGCAGCCGCAACATCAATATTATTATATCCGATGCTCTGTAAGGAAATAATCTTCAATCCGGGAAGCTGATCCATATCCTGTGCATCTACCCTCTGATATTCTACCACAAGTCCATCCGGTTTGTAATGCGAAACGAGAGGAATAAATTGCTTATTCCCCTCATCCTTTACTTCAATTAACTCCAGATCTTTTATTTTCCATTCCTTTAAGAGATTTTGCTCATATGATAAATCTCCGCTTACATTGTAATATACGATTTTCTTCATTCAATCATCCTCATTTGAATCCCTTCAAACCCCTACAATGCTGCCAGAGATAATTCCAGAATAGAAAGTCCTTCATCAATCTCTTCCTTCTTCACATTTAAAGGAGTTGCAAAACGCATACCGTTTCCATGAACGCCACAATTCAAGGTAAGCATATGTCTTTCCAGACATCCGGCTTTTACTTTCTGCCAGATTTCCGGAGCAGGTGTTCCATCTGCCTGTGCAAATTCTATGGCTACCATCAGTCCCAGTCCTCTTACATCATAAATAACAGGATATTTCTTCTGCAATTCTGATAATTGTGATCTCAGATATTCTCCCATCTCATTAACATTTTTTAACAGGGAACCATCCTCAAAATGATCAAGCACTGCATTTCCTGCTGCAGCCGCAACCGGATTTCCGCCAAAGGTAGTTCCATGGGTACCGGTCGGCCACTCATTCATAATCTTAGGAGTACTCAGTACCGCACTCATGGGAAGACCACCTGCAATTGCCTTTCCAACTGTCATGATATCCGGGACCACGTCAAAGTTCTGGCTTGCCCACATCTTTCCTGTTCTTCCGTAACCGGCCTGAATTTCATCATAGATCAGCAGAATACCATACTGATCACAAATCTTACGAATCTCCTGCATGAAACCTTTCGGTGGAACCACATAACCACCTTCTCCCATAACCGGTTCCATATATATTGCAGAAACATCTTCCGGAGAAACAATGTAACGAAGAAGCTTATTCAATTCAAATAACGCATATTCTCCTCGTTCCTCCGGCGTTTTTAAATCTGCCGGACAAAGATCTCTTCCCGGATACGGTGCAAAGTATACATTACCCATCAACCCCTGATAATGTTTCCGGTATTTGGAATTCGAACCGGTAATAGAGGTAGCACCGCAGGTTCTTCCATGGAAAGAACCCATAAAAGCAATTACCGCATCTCTTTTTGTGTAGGATGCCGCACACTTCAATGCACTGTCTGTCGCCTCTGCTCCTCCATTGGTAAAGAAGATTGAGGTCAAACCTTCAGGGGCTACTCCTGCAAGCCGTTTGGCAAGCTTCAGGGTAGATTCATAATTCACAAGGTTAAAAGAGGCATTGACAAGATTTCCCGCCTGCTCCTGAATTGCTTTTACAACATCCGGATGATTGTGTCCCAGGGCATTTACGGCAATTCCCTGTACAAAATCCAGATATTTCTCTCCATTGATATCTGTTAAATAACAGCCACTACCTGATTTCATAATCAGATCTGTCTGCTTTGCAAATACCGGACTGAGATACTGTTTGTAATCCTCAAATTTCATAACATCTTCCATCATTTTTTCCTCCTTAAATCGCTTTATTTAAAATTTCATATACATCAGATTCCCTTACTTTGACGGGATTCACTGCAAGCAACCGGTAATTCATGGTTCCTTTTACAATCTCCGGAAACATATCCTCTGTTACAGGATTTTTTAACTCATGCAGTTTGGACGGTATCCGAAGATCTTCCCCGAGAACCTTTACTGCCTTTACAGACAGTGCTGCTGCATCCCTCTCGGAAAGTCCTTCCGTTCTTTCTCCCAGTAACGATGCAATCTTTGCGAATTTTTTTGGATTTCCCTTGATATTCAATTCCATCACGTATGGCAATAAAATGGCATTGGCAATTCCATGTGGTGTATTGGCTACCCCGCCCATCGCCTGTGCAATTCCATGTACTGCACCAAGTCCTCCATTGGCAAAAGCTGCAGCTGCCATCATACTTGCGATTGCCATATTTCCTCTGGCTTCCAGATTACCGGGCTGTGAAGCTGCCGTCCGGAGGTTTTCTCCAATCAGACGAATTGCCATCTCTGCCAGAGCATCACTGACCGGCTCTGCATTGAGAGAAACATACGCTTCAATGGCATGGGTCAATGCATCCATTCCTGTACTTGCCGTAACCATAAGCGGCATTTCTGTCTGCATGGCAGGATCAATAATGGCTGCCAGCGGAATAAGATATTCATGTGTTACAGACAATTTACTGCCACTGCTATGATCAGAAATAACACTTGCTGCCGTAACCTCGCTGCCACTTCCTGCTGTTGTAGGAATTGCAATGAGTGGCAACGCTCTGTTGGTCACTGTTCTTGTTCCACCAAATAAATACTCCCTGACTGAGCCCTCATTCGTAGCAAGCATACTGATCGCCTTGGCGGTATCAATGGCACTTCCACCACCAACTGCCACAACGCCATCTGCCCCACTGTCTTTTAAAACCTGCGCCGCAGCATCCACGGCTTCCACGGAAGGGTCAGACTCTGTCTCAGAAAAGAGGATGCATTCCATGTCATCAGACTTAAGCTGTTCAAAAAAACGCTGGAATGCAGGGGTCTTTACTATTACCGGTCCGGTTACTACCATAACTTTATGAATCCCATAGGATATCAGGATATCCTTTGAATTCAGTGCTGCATTTTCACCGTAAATTACTTTTGTTGGCATTTTAAATATAAAATCTTTCATATGTTCTTTTCCTCCACAATTTAAAAGATTTAACCGGATAAAGAAATTTTCTGCTTTTTATCCGGAAGCTGGGCAATCACAACTGCAATAATCACAATCAGACACCCTATGATTTCCCTGCCTGACATACGCTCATTCAACAGAAGCCACCCTGCAAGAAGCGAAAATACAGACTCAAAACTTAAAATCAGTGACGCAACCGTTGGATTTAGTCCATCCTGCCCGATAATCTCTATCGTGTATCCGACACCGCAGGAGAAAATACCGGAATATGCTACAAAAGGAAGGGCATCCAGAATCTCCTTTCCGGAGGGATGTTCTATCAGAACTGCCGGAATCAGGCTAAGACAGGAGGATACAAAAAACTGTACAATGGACATCCTTACCCCATCAACCTTGTCACAGACAGCACCAACCACAATGATATTGCAGGCAAAAAAGAAGGCACACAGAAGCAGCCAAATATCCCCCACCGCAATGGTAAAATTGCTTTTTACACAAAGAAAATAGGTTCCCACCAAAGCAATGGCTACGCTGCCCCACACATGGGCACTACATTTTTTTCCAAAAAAAATACTAAGGCAGGGTACAATTACAATGTATAAAGTTGTCAGAAAACCTGCCTTTCCCACATCACTCTGGGTAATTCCATATGCCTGCAATACAGAGGCAATGAAAAGAATGGAACCCGTGATACATCCTCCGATGATCGTAACTTTTCGATCATATTTTTTTACTTTTCCCTTCTTTTTGTCATACCACTCCAAAAAACTTCTGCAGGGAATCAGAAACATCCATGCCATCATTCCGCGAAGGGTATTTAGGGCAAACGGTCCCAGACTCCCCAGAGCCTTTTTCTGTGCCACATAAGCCAGTCCCCAGATTGCTGCTGTCGTAAGGAGAATAAGAGAACATCTTATCTGTCTGCTCATAATCATACCCCCTCGCCAATAATCTCTGCCTCCAGTCCATCCTTTTCAAAAATCTGTTTCAACAGTTCCAGATGTTCTCTGGAGGGTGCCTTAAATGTATTATATTTTCTTCCGATACAGGATGCTTTTACCTTACCCAGTTCATGATAGGCAATCAGATTCACATGACGGATTCCGATTTCTTTATAGAATGATGAGGTTTCCGTTATATTCTCCACGCCGTCATTCACTCCACTGATCAAAGGCATTCGCATAATGATCTTTTCCCGAACGTTATCATCCCCTGCCATCGTCTTAAGATTTTGAAGAATAATATCATTGGGCTTTCCTGTGCAGGCAATGTGTTCATCCCGATAAAAATGTTTGAGATCATATAGAATAAATTGTGCATCTCTTGCCATTTCCAGCAGTTTTTCACCCGGACCATAACCACAGGTATCCAGTATTACCTGAATCCCTTCCCGCAAAGCCGAAAGCTGCAATTCTCTTGCAAAATCAGCCTGGCTTAACAGTTCTCCGCCTGAAATCGTCAGTCCGCCATCCGTTTTATCATAAAAATCTTTGTCCTGACTTACGATTTTCATTACTTCTTCCACAGACATGGTTTTTCCGGCAATGGTCAAAGCACCTGCATAACATACCCTGGTACATTCCAGGCAGCGACTGCACTTCTCTCGGTTCAGTTCAATCCCCTGTGCCCCCACTGACAATGCTCCAAATCTGCATGCCTTGATACAGGCACCACAGCCAATACAATGGGTTGGATTATGATAAACATTTGCACCAAAGTTGATTAGTTCCGGATTATGACACCATTTACATTCCAACGGACATCCTTTCAGGAATACCGTTGTTCGAATCCCGGGACCATCTTCTGTTGAAAATTTCTGAATACCGCCAATTATCCCTTCCATACTAATCTCCATTTATTTAATCACCAAAATGGCAGGTTCGTGCGATAATGCTGTCCTGAATATCCTTGTCCATCTCGGTAAAATAGGCCATATATCCTGCTACCCGGACCAGAAGATCACGGTAATGCTCCGGATCTTCCTGTGCGGCACGCAGCGTTTTATTGTTAACAACGTTAATCTGGATATGGCTTCCATAATGATCAAAATATGTTTTAACCACACCTTCTACAATCTTTTCTCCTTTTTCTCCTTCCACTCCTTTAGGATCAAAGCGGATATTCAAAAGAGAGCCATCCCAGTGTTTTACCTGATCCGAATGGGCTACTGAATTTACCGAAGCAGTAGGTCCATTGGTATCCCGGCCCATGGTAGGTGATGCATTATCGGACAACGGTTCATTTGCTTTTCTGCCGTCTGGCGTAGCACCACAGACAGATCCCAAGAGTACATTGGCCGTCTGGGACAGATTACTGAATGCATAATGTCCACCTCTTGCATCTTCCTTTGCCTGAACAAATTCTGCAATGTGACACACAAGTTCCCGATACACTTCATCCACTTCCGCAATATCATTGCCGAACTTGGGAGGAATATTAAGAAGATACTGTCTTAATCTTTCCCTTTCCTCAAAATTGTGATCTACTGCATCCACCAGTTCTTCCATCGTACAGATATGATCCTTGAATACTGCATGGTCTATTGCAACAATGGAATCTGCCATATTGGCAGGACCTACAATAAATGCTCCTGTATAATTGTGACGCACACCACCCTGCTGTACACTCATTCCATTATCAATACAGTCATCCATTACCACAGAAGCAAACATTGCCGGTAACATAGTGGAATGCTTGGAAATTACCCTGTTATGATTTACGATGCCGATACCATAAAAGTAATCCAGCTGGGTTTCCAGGGCTTTTATCAATTCCTCCCTGCATGTGAATTTTGTTACATCTCCGCTCTGCGGGCCAAGTTGATGTCCTGTCATATAATTGCGGCCATTATGCAGCATCAGTTCAATCATTTTACCGCCATTCATATACATTGCTAACGGTGTACCGTCTGCACTTCCCTGTCCCGGATGAGGCTCTACACATCCGACAATTGCCCAGTCTCTGGCTTCTTCCAGACTTCCTCCCTTAGCCAGCACCATGGGAATTGCCACTTTATCATTAAAGAAAGCAGGATTGGACAATCCACGCTGATTCATGGAAACTGCCTTTTCCATAAACCGGTCCGGTGTTCCTTCATGGATCCGGACACCGATTGCCGGCTGGCTCATCCGGATATTATCAGCAGCTTCAAGAATCAGATAAGAAATATCATTTGTCGCATCCTTTCCTTCCACATCAATTCCACCACACATAAGAATCTGCCACATAGGATAACCTGCATATGCATAACTGAAAATCTTCGGACGAATTTTAATCATTCCCGTAATCTTGATATAGAGCATCTCAAGAATCTCCGTTGCAAATTCTTCTGTAATGGCATCCTTATCTTTGTCCATCTTATAGTAGGGATAAATATACTGGTCAAAACGTCCAAATCCGTTTCCGGTGGAATTATTCTCAATGTGAAATGTCACATGACAGAACCATACAAACTGTACTGCCTGTATAAAATTCTCCGGTTCATGTTCAGGAACGACCCGGCAATTCTTTGCAATCATTTCCAGCTCCGCTTTCCGCTTTGCATTTTCTTCTTTTTCTGCCATCTCTTCTGCCAGATCAGCATAACGATGGGCAAAATTAATAACTGCCTCCATAACGATGATGGATCCCTGCCAGAAATCGATCTTAGGCTGAAGTGCCGAAGTGTTTCCCGCCTTTTTCACCTCTTCTATCTTAGCTTTACACCGGTCAATATAACCACGTAAACCACTCTTTAAGAGCCGCTTATAGTTAGGACATGTATGACCTGTAGCCGTTTCCCTTCCTCCGAACGTAAAACATCCTTCTTCTTCATCCTGTTTGATTTCGTCATCTATAATCTCATTGGTGATATCTTCCAGAGATTTCCCATCCCAGTATTGCAGGTATTTTAGGATAGTTTCCTTATCCTCCGGAGTGACACTCAAAGGATCCTTGCTTCTTTTTTCAAGATTACGGATCTCCTCTGCAAGCCATCCGTTGGATGACTGATATTCCGGGAAAAGCGGGCAGCATCTCTGTCTGTCAGCCTGATCACCTACCAGAAGTTCTCCGTCCCTGATTTCTACCTTTTTATGTTCCAGTACATATTCCAATACCCGGGCCCGGAAAATAGGTACCGGAAGACCCGCATATTTCTGATAGGCCTCCGTTGCCAGCACAAGACGTTCTGCACTGACACAAGGTTTTGCATCCAACATTCTTTTCTTTAACATCTGTGTTCTTTCTGACATATCCATACCTCCATTCACAAGTCAACAGACTAAAACTGTACCTCATATCCTTCTTCATGTCCTACGGTCCTTCCACAGGTCCATGCACCATCTACCGTCAGAATCAATCCACTGACATAGCTGGATGCATCTGATGACAGAAAAAGTGCCGGTCCTACATAATCCTGTAATTCGGAAAGCCGGTCAAAATAGTGCATTCTTCTGACACGTTCAAAATAATCCCCTTTATAATGTTCTGTCAGAGGAGTCTTTACCCAGGTTGGTGCAATACAATTGACATAAATATTGTATTTTGCCCAAATCAATGCCAGTGATTTTGTCATCTGATGAAGAGCTGCCTTAGATGCCTCATAGGGGAATACATTTTTGGAATGACACATAATCCCTGCAATCGAACCAATATTAATGATTTTTCCTCCCCCTGCCGGAATCATTGCTTTTTTAGCAACGGTCTCACAGAGCATTGCTGCACTGACATAATTGATATTGATCATTTTCTGGATTTCCGTCTCCGGAAAATCTTCCGCCTTACAGTCGTAACTGTAACCAACGGCATTTAAGAGCACATCGATTCTCCCAAACTCTGTCAGAATCAGATCGACAACCTTTTCGATTTCCTCCGTCTTCGTCTGATCCATGGCATAGGTTCTGATCTTTTCATACCCGGCTTCCTTCATCCGCTGTGCCAGCATCTCGCCCTTTTCCTTTGTACGATTTGTAGTAATAACAGTCGCCCCGTTGGCCAGATATGCTTCCACCAGATATTCTCCGATTCCTCCCCCGCCGGTCAGAAAGATTACCTTATCTTTCACGCTGAACAGGTCATTCACTTTCAGATTCTTCTCCAATGCCATATTCCTCTCTCCTTCCTGATAACCTATACTTTAGGATCTGGAAATCTTCGTCTTCTTTTCCAGATATTTTACAAGTCTGGATAATGGCAACGAAATAGCCAGATAGAACAAAGCAACCAGCGTATAGGATTCTATTGTGTAAAATGTTTTAGACGCATAGGTTCTTGTTTTAAGTAACAGTTCCGGTACCGCAATCGCCTGTAGAATGGAGGTATCTTTAACCAGCATAACCAGATAATTGCCAAATACCGGAACAGAGTTTTTCATGGCCTGTGGAAATACAATCTTAAAAAGCACCTGCGTTTTTGTAAATCCCAATGCAAGACCTGCTTCTGTCTGACCATAATCAATATTCAGGATTGCAGAACGTATAACCTCTGCAACATAACATCCATAACAAATACTAAGACCTGCAATACCGGCTGCAATTGACGGCATATCGGGATATACTACACTGCCAGTAAACCAGGATCTGACAAATGCATACATTGTCGGAATTACATAATAGATGTAAAAAATCTGCACCAGTGCAGGCGTACCTCTGATGATCTCAGTAATAAATGCGATCATCACCCGTATGGGCTTTGGTGCGATAACTGCCCCGACACCAAGGACGGAAGCAATGAGCATAAAGAGAATAAAAGAAATCACCGTTATCTCTATTACAACACCAAGACCACCAAAGAGAATCGGCGTCAGTTCTGTAAAGGTATCACCCCAGTAAAACTTCATAGTATATGTCCTCCTTATCATTTAAGTTACAAACATTCTGCGACAGAATCATAATACGCGGGCCAAAAATGCTTTTGTCCGGTCATTCTCCGGAGCAGTAAATATCTTTTCCGGTGTGCCTTCCTCCACAATATATCCTCCATCCATGAAGATTACCCGGTCTGCTACGTCTCTCGCGAATCCCATCTCATGGGTAACCACAATCATGGTCATTCCCTCTTTTGCAAGATCTGTCATAACAGCAAGAACATCTCCCACCAGTTCCGGATCCAGAGCTGATGTGGGCTCATCAAAAAGCATGATTTTCGGTTCCATTGCCAGCGCCCTTGCAATTGCTACTCGCTGCTGCTGTCCTCCTGAAAGTGTGATGGGATAAACATCCTTTTTATCATAAAGACCTACCTTTCGAAGCAGTTCTTCTGCCTGCTCGATCGCTTCAGCCTTCTTTTTCTTTTTTATGGACATAGGTGCAAAAATGACATTTTTTAACACCGTATGTAACGGGAATAAATTAAATCTCTGGAATACCATTCCGATTTCTTCTCTTACTTTTCGAATATCTGTATCTTTGTCCAGCAGTTCCATTCCATCATAGGTTATTGAACCACCGGAAGGCATTTCCAACTGGTTGATACAACGAAGGAGTGTACTTTTGCCGGAACCGGAAGGACCGATAATTACCACAACTTCACCTGTATTTACATCCATGCTGACGTCTTTTAATACTTCCAGATCCCCGAAATTTTTAGACAAATTTTTTATACTTAATAACATAGATACCGTCTCCTTCATCAAATTGTATTTACACTGTCTTTCTCCCAATATCTTTCACATATCGTACTTTTATCCGTAGGACTGCTGCCCCATCTATCTTGGCAGCAGTCCTCTGGGATAAAAGGGTTGAAAGCTTATCTTGGAAGCACTACCTGTCCTTCTTCAACAGGCACTACTGCACTTGCCATTCCATACGGCTCCAGAATGGCTTCCATTGTTCCGTCCTCTTTCATGGAATCCAGTGCAACATTAAATTCACGGACAAATTCTGTATCGTTAATACCAAACAGATAGGAACAATAGCCCTCTGTTAAATTGTCCCAGTCTTCCAGTACACGAAGGTTATCCATATTCTCCTGACTACTTAAATATCCACCCATAACAATATCCATCATGGCAGCATCAATTTTACCTGTCTGAACATCCAGTGCCAATGCGGAAGGCTGTCCACCTTCTACTGCACTTCCAAAGATACCATCTTCAGCAGCCTGTTGTGTAACATCCATATACAGCATACCTACAGAAGAACCAACAGACTTATCTGCCAGATCCTCTACCGTGTAAATATCGGAATCTGCCCGGACCACAATGCACTCTTTCAGGTTATAGGTCATATTACACATATTCATGACCTCGAGACGCTCATCTGTTACATATAACCCGCAACCAAAGATATCAAATTTACCCTGTTGCAATTCTGTTGCGTAAGTATCCCATGATGTATATACCGGAATGATCTCGTCTATTCCCAGCCTGCTTAATGCCTCGGTAATGATTTCAACCTCAAAACCTGCCAGATTGCCATTTTCATCAATATACTCATATGGAATATCATCACAGTAACCATACCGTAATCCATTTTCCCGATAATACAATAATCTCTCTGATTCTTCTCCGGGTGCAATCAGGCATTCACTGTCTTCTGCTGTCTCAGTTGCTTCTGCTGTCTCCTCTGTCTCTGCCGGATCACTTGCTGTGGCCTCCTCAGTTGCCGTTGGTGCCGCTGCTGTTCCTGCCGGGGCGTCTGCTGTCTCAGCTTTTCCACATGCAAAAATGCTGCATGCCACCAAAACGGCCATCATCATGCTCACTAATTTTTTTCTCATAAATTTTTCCTCCTGTTCCTTTGTTTTTATATTGAAAAAAAGCGCCCACTTAATTTCTTAAGTAAACGCCTTTGTTCACTGGATTAATAACCTTTTATTTCTAAACTGTCCTGTTCTGTTATTTCCCGGATAATCCTGCAGGGAACTCCTGCCGCCACCACACCGGGCGGGATATCCTTTGTAACCACACTTCCTGATCCGATTACCGAACCTTCTCCAATATGTACCCCCGGATTAATGATCGCACCTGCTCCAATCCATACATGATCTCCAATAACCACCTTCTTTGCATATTCGAGAGTAACATATTTTCCATCTTCCTGTTTTTGCGGTAACCGCTCTTTGGGAAGGATGGGATGCGTTGCTGTTATAACCATCACCCCGGGTCCCATCAGCACATGGTCTCCTATCTCAATGGGAGCAACATCTATGAAAGTACTGTTTACATTTGCAAAAAAATCATTTCCGATCCTGGTATTACATCCATAATCAAAATGGATATTGGGTAATAAAATGCTTCCTTCGCCCAGATGATCCAGAACGTCTTGCAACAGTTCTGTCCGTTTCGACATCTCCTGTCTTCCTGTAGCATTATACTCCATTTCCATCTGACGCATTGCTGTTCTTATGGCAACTAACTGCGGATCCGCCGGATCAAATGGAAGCTGCTGTTTCATTTTTTCATACTCTGTCATCTTCCGGTCACCACCTATCCATCTTTCTTGACAATGTCAATAGAATCGTGCTATTATGTTCTAGTCATCAGACCGGTTCTACCAGTTGGATTGACTTACTTATACACCTTTTTTACAAATGTGTCAACCTTTTTTTAGTAAAAATTTATAAGGAGGTATTTTTATGAATCACTTAGTTATCACAATTACAAGACAATTCGGAAGTTTAGGGCGGCCAATTGCAAGGCGTATGTCAGAGCTGTTAAACATTGAGTATTATGACAGGGACATTGTAGATGCAACAGCCAAAAAAATGAACAAGTCCGTTTCTGCAATCAGTGATGCAGAAGAATCTGCCAGAGGTGCTTTCTTTAATATGAAATTCCCTTTGGGAACCGGCACCAATAGTATTCAGGACGAAATTTTCTATACACAGACGAAAATCATTAATGAAATTTCCGATAAGGAATCCTGTATTATCGTAGGAAGGTGTTCCGATTATATTCTGCAGAACAGAAAAGATGCAATTCATATTTTTATCTATGCTCCGGTGGAAGAACGTCTGAAAAACTGCGTGGATGTTCTTCACATGAACCCTGATGAAGCTAAAAAAATGATAAAGGATGTTGATAAAGCAAGAGAAAGCTATCATAAACATTACGCAAAATATTCACCTTCTGATTTCCGCTATAAGGATATCATGATTGACAGTAGCTTTCTTGGTGTAGAAGGTACTGCACAGCATCTTGCAGCTATCATCCGTGAGAAATATGATATTTAAATTCACTTTTTTGCTTTCTATCATTTCAAAATGTATATAATTGTTGTAAAATAATTATTACAAAAGGGAATCTACAGATTGGAGAGATCGAAACAGATATGTCAAATCTATTATATCAAAACGTTGCTGCTGATATTGAGCAGAAAATTTTAAATGGAGAATATCCGGATGGAAGTCCTCTTCCATCGGAGCGAAATCTTGCAGTTCAATATGGAGTCAGCCGCAATGTTCTTAGGGAAGCCATCAAAATGCTTTCTGAAAAAAAACTGATAACAAATCTCATCGGGAAGGGCAACTATGTCACCCTTCCCGATGAAGACGATACTGTAGATATGGTAGAATATGCATTAAATGTTTCCAGTATATCTATGGATCAGATCGTTGATGCCAGGGAAGCACTGGAATATATGATAGGTCTTCGTATCATAGGACTAAGCGATCAGATTGATCTGACTCCCGCATACGATCATTATGAACTGATGCAGAAATGCCTGAATAAATCGAAAGAATTTTTGAAGCTTGATACAGATTTTCATATTCTTTTAGCAGATCTCTGTCAGAATACACCGTTAAAAATTTTCTATCAGACCTTAAGTAATACAATTACCAAGCAATTCTATTATGGCTTTAACGATAACAAAAAGGGACGGGAAAGTGCTCAGGAGGAACATCTTAGAATTTTAAATGCATTAAAGTCCCGGGATGAGAAAGCATACAAGGATGCCATTCACCTTCATCTTGGCTTTGTACGTGAACGGCTGGATACTAACGAAAAATAAATCTCTTCCGCTATCAGTAGTGATATCACTATCAATAACCTCACTTCTATCCATACACCTTATTTCCTTTCATAACATATAATATAGCACTACAACTATACAGAATTATGAAAGGAAATAAAAAACATGGTAGAAAACTATATTACCCTATCTTTAGAAACACATCTGTTTTTCTCCAGAATCATGAAGGAACATGCACTCTTTCTGGAGGCCGGCTTTCCCTGCAAAGATCATGATTGGATTCAGAGATCAGATTATTTCAGACAGCAGTTTGAAAAACTGCTGATAGACGTTGTTAGAATCAGTAACGGCAACATCAACAGCCCGATTCTTAAGTCAGACGAACTGGTTACAGAGTTTACCATTCCCGCTGAAAGACGTACCGAACAATTAAGCGGCGTTCCGATTAATTCATCGATTTCCGGAATGGAAGAAAACCTTCGTTCCGGAATGTGCCGGGAGGAGTGCCGGGAAATGACGACCATGGTACACCGCATCAACGAAAGAGCACTCAGGCTTTTAAACGGACTCATTGATCTGAAGGAAAATATCTTAAGAGAGATGGAAAGCTGCAGGCTCTTTTCCTTCAATTATCCCCTGCTTATCCAGCATATCCTGCGTGAAGCACGGTTATACCGTTCTATCATTGATAACCTGATGAATGACAGAAATGTTTCCTATCAGGGGCTCTTTGGAACTGAGGAATTCTGGAATCAGATCATGATGGAGCATGCCCTTTTTATCCGCGGACTACTGGATCCATCCGAAGAAGCCCTGATTGATACCGCCGATGAATTTTCCCAGGATTACAAACGGCTTCTGGAAATGGCAAAACAGCAAGACCGTGCTGCAATGCAGGAAATGACCTCTGCCTCCCTGGCAGAAACATTGAAATACCGCGACTTCAAAGCTGCCGGTGCAAAGGGTATCTTAAGCTGCGACATTGCATCTATTATTCTTCCCCTGCTGGCAGACCATGTCCTTAGGGAAGCCAATCATTATATCCGTATTCTGCAATGTGCACGGGCAAAGCAGGATGAATAAATAGAAATAGCCGGATAATCCGTTCTTCAAACCAATTGTTCTAAAGAACGGAATCCGGCATGTTGGATATGTCCCGATGTGCGGGATCTGTTCATTTCATTCTTCTACCATGTTTTATTATAATAAATCTCTTCTATCTGCTCTTTATCCATCATAAATGCATCTACAATATCCGGGTCAAAATCACTGGATCGTCCCTTCCGGATAATATCATAACATTCTTCAAGAGGCATGGCATCTCTGTAACAGCGTTTTGCGGATACAGCATCAAATACATCTGCCACAGCCATGATTCGTGCACAAAGCGGTATCTCTGTTCCGCTAAGTCCCTCAGGATAGCCCTTCCCATTCCACTTTTCATGATGGTGCAATGCCACCTGATATGCCATATTCTCATATTCTGCATCAAACAGATGTCCAAAGGTATCTTTAATGATCTTTCCGCCAATTGTAGAATGTTCTTTCATCTTCTCATATTCTTCATCTGTCAGTTTCCCGGGCTTCTGTAAAATAGCATCCGGAATACCAATCTTTCCAATATCATGCATAGGAGCTGCTTTTACCAGATTATTCAGATAATCCCTGGTAATCACATTCTTGTACTTCTTATTCTTTCTCAGATTTTTTGCAATCAGGTTCGCATAAGCAGAAGAACGTCTGATATGTCCGCCTGTACTATCATCTTTATTTTCTACCAATGTTGCAAATCCCATTACCATTTCATCATGGTAATGCTCCAGCCCATGAATTGTGGGATTCTCCATATTCAGATAAATACTGATGATGATCAGGGCAAGTGCCATACAGGAAATCAGTGATTCCGGGAAAATAACCTGCAGTGTCAGAATAATAGCAATAAATACCAATGTGGTAGCCAGGCTCGCCTTCTTCCTTCCCGGTATATATCTATGTTTCAATGTAATCACGATAATCGTAAGCAGAACATAGACAACTACACTGATAAAGCATACATAGACAGATGCTCCCATGGAATAATTGGTATATTCACCCTGGATAAATTGGAGATCCGGCAGAAAATATACGGTCAGACCGATCAGAAAAACACTGGGTAACAGGTATGCCGCTTTGACCCATTTTCTTTTGGGAATTCCCACCGTTACAGAGATCCAATACCAGAATAATAATGTCACAAATATTTCATAAGACACAAACATCCCAAGATGAACCAACAGGTTAACTGTCCGGGGAATCCTGTCCAGAAGATTGACGGTACATGCAGTGATGCCATCAAAAAGCACTGCAAATTCTGCTGCGATAAAATCAAGATCAAATAGTTTATTGCAATTAGATTTTTGAGTAATCTTATTCAGAGTATTACCTTCTTTTATAAAAACAAGGCCTATATAGACAAGAATCAGCAGACACATGATCTGCATTTTACACCATTGTAATATCATACCGGCTACTCCTTTGTGCGATTTGTTTCCCTAATAATGGTTAGTATATCACATCCTGAAATCATTCTCAATCTTGATAACCATGTCCGGATGCCAGAATCTTTGATGGGATACCGGGGGGCAAAAGCCCGTTTGTAGTTTATAACTTAGCAGAATGTACAAAACATATTACTTGAATTCCTATGCGCTAAACGCTACGATGAGCCTCAAAAAACATAAATCGTGTTCAGCAAAGGCTTCCACGATTTATAGAGTCTCATCTTCGCAGCGCAAAATGTCATTCAAGTAATATGTTTTGTGCATTCTGCCATTCATAGTTCCTGTAAATGGGCTTTTGCCCCCGGTATCCATATGATATAATCTGAATGTTAATAATTAAGATTACATGCTGCTCCAATGCAGATAAGAAAGAATCGGGGTGTCCTGTATGAACTGGCTTGGAAATCTTCAGACTGCAATTGACTATATTGAAGCTCATCTTCTGGAGGATGAACTGATTACCGGGGAAAATATCTCCGGTCAGATATTTTCCTCGGAATATAACTTTCGTACCATTTTCCGCGTCATTACCGGATATGCCCTAGGCGAATATATCCGTAACCGCAGGCTTTCCCTTGCCGGAGAAGAACTACTTCACTCTGACGCTACTATTTTGGAGGTTGCTCTTAAATATGGATACGATACCCCGGAAAGCTTTACCAAAGCCTTTATCCGGTTTCACGGAGTTTCTCCCTCCCATGTCCGGAAGAATCAAAGCGGTCTGAAAACATTTACCAGAATTATCTTAAAAATCCAGGCCGTTGGTGGGAGTATGCTGGATTACAGCGTAGAAGAAACACCCCCGATTCGTCTGGTGGGGTACCGGCAGTCCTTTCCTACCAATGATTTTGAAGAAAATAATTTTCTTATTCCGGAATTTATCAGGCATTGCTGCAAAACAGACTTTGACGGTATCTGTCATTTTTCTTCCGATGGTCCCTTTGCCGATGCGGTATTGGGCTATCGATATGATGTCAACAACACTCTTTGGTATGCCTTTGGCGTAGATAGTAATGTAAATGAATGTGACATTCCGGCTCCATATATTCTAAAGACGATTCCCGCCAAAAGGTGGATTCGCTTCTCCTGTCCCGGGTCAGACAGCGATGCCATGCAGCAGCTTTGGTATCGAATCTATTCGGAATTTCTTCCCTGCTCTACATATCAGATCACCGACAGTGAAACCTTGGAAGTAAGTTTTTGCAGAAATGGTAAAAACAGCCGCTATCTTTACATGCCTGTGAAGGAGGACAAATCATAGCTAAAAAAGACAGGATTTTGTCTTTCTGTTTTGTTATTCTGGTATTATCACAGAAACAGGAAAACGAAATCAATACAGGAGGTCAGAATGAAACTCAGAACACATATATTAAAGACAATTATGGTTATCAGCTGCAGTATCTTTCTTTTCGGCTGCAAAGCAGATTCGACTGCAAATGACAAAGCAAATTCGACTGCAAGTGATAATGGAATTATATCTGCCAATGATGATACAAACATAAACGAAGGTAATGAAGAAAGCGGCCTTTCCGAAAACAGTACCAATACAGCTACCGGTATCAACGAGACTTCCTCAGCGGATAACAATGCGGACTCGTATGTACGGCACAATGGTTTACTACCGGAAGAAAGGAGCAGCATCAACTTGGGAAAACTATCATCCGATCATGAGTTTTACAATGAAGTTGTTAATTTAGACCATGACTGCGTCGATTATATTCAGGAATTAACTATTTATGATGCAGAAATTGATGATACCTTTGTCGTACACATTTCACTCCCACCCAGCTATGATGAGACAAAATCTTATCCTTTAGTCGTTATGACGGATGGTATCTGGAGACTAAGTGATCATCCGGAGCTTCGTCCCCTTATGGAAAACGGCGAAATCGAAGATGTGATTCTTGTCAGCATTGGTTATCCTAACGGCTATGACTATTGGACGATTCGTGAACGAGATCTGGTGAATCATCCGGATGATTTTCTTTATTTTATCGTGGATAATTTGATTCCCTATCTGTCCGAAACCTTCACCGTTTCTACCGAGAACACTACTCTTACCGGACATTCTTTGGGTGGATACTTTGCTTTTTATGCATTGTTCTATAATAATACCATTGGTCAGAACACCTTTGAAAACTTCTATATTGGAAGTCCCTCTCCCCAGGCTCATACCGATGGACTGTTTTCCCGCAATCACGAGGAGCGCTACTACGCCGAGTGTCAAAGCCTTCCCGCCAATGTATACATAACGGTAGGTGGAGACGAAAATCACAGTTTTGTGGACAGCATTGAACAATTTGTACAGCAAATACAAGACCGCAATTATGAAGGATTAAATCTAACCTATGAAGTCATTGAAGGCTATAGTCACGAAACTGTATTCAAGCCTTCGATCCGAAATACCCTGCTGATGTTCTATGGGACAAAACCTTAACCCGGATATTTTTGCAGCACTCCCAAAAATTCATTGAAATGTTCCACAAATACATCTACGACCTCCGGTGCAAAATGCTTTCCACGCTGGGATACAATCTCATCGTAAGCTTCTCCGGGGGTCCATGCTTTCTTATACGGACGCTTCGTTACCAATGCATCAAATACATCTGCCACTGCCACACAACGTGCATAGGGATTGATCTGCTCTTCCGAGAGTCCAAGATATCCCTTACCATCCCATTTTTCATGGTGCTGATACGCAATCTCCGTGGATATTTTCATAATCTCTCCCGGTGCATTTCCAAGCATCTTTTTACCGTATTCCACATGCTTCTTCACTTCATCGAATTCTGCATCTGTAAGCTTCCCGGGTTTTTCAATGATTTCTGACGGGATCATGATTTTCCCCACATCATGCATCATGGCAGCCGTACTGATCTTCCAGGTATCTTCCTCTGAAAATCCAAGTCCTCTGCATAAAATTCCCGTATATTCCGCAACACGTTTTACATGATATCCTGTATGCTGTGATTTTGACTCAATGATTTCCGATAATGCTGCAATCAGGGTTTCCTGATCCTCGTAAAGATCTTCATTTTTTTCTGCAAGCGTCCTGATCAGCCCCTGTATTCTGGAGGACACTAACAGGCAGACAATACTGACTGCCAGCAATTCAATGGTTCTTGGAATGATTCCGTAAAAAACAACACCCTTCATGGTAACCAATGGTTCATCCGGCACAATCTTAAGGGAAAATGCCGCCAGATGAGATGCAACCAATACAGGCACAGATAAAATCATGCTGAAATAGACGTATTTTTTTCTATTGTAAAGACAGGATAACATAACCGGAAAGACCAGCATAATAATGGTATGGTAAGATAATACTGCATATAAAAGCCCCGACTGCAGCACCATCAGCGTCAGTATAAAATATCTGATCCAGTTCTTCCGGATCTTTAATATATTATAAAATAAGGTTGGCAGGAAAAAATTGATCAGGGAAACTGCCACCGTGGAATATAACGGTCCCGGCTCTATCTTAAAAACATGAAATACATTGAGCAGTGCCACCAGTACCATCAGAATCATCATGATCCTGCAACAGAATGCCAGTACCTTATCCGCTTCATCTTCATATTTCGTTATAATCTTATCTGCAAAATCCATATAATTCCTCATTTCTATTAAAAAAATAACCGCAAAACACTTATACCTTAATACAGCCCTCAGGCCGTACCTGCAGTACATGACAGCTTCCCTGTCCAAATATTTCTTCTATTGCATTCCTGTAGTTTTCCACTGCATTTTCCTGTAGAAAGACCTGTATGGTACCGGCAAAGCCGCCTCCATGAATCCTGCAGATTCCCTTTGCTCGAAGCAGTCGTTCGGTCACTGCCAGGGCAATGGATAAATTCTGGCTCTCCACACAATCAGTACAATAAACATTCTGAAGATATTTCGCAGAAGAATTTCCACTGCTTTCTACGATTCGAAGAAACTGTACATAGTCAGAATCCTTCAGTGCCTGTACCGCAGCCCGGACTCTTTTCTCCTCTTCAAAGAAATGAATGCTCCGCAAAACAGCCCTGTCACCAAATCTTTTCCGCAGCATTGGAAGCTTCTGATAAAATACCGATTCCTCCACCGTTCTCAGATGCTCTTCCCCCAATGCTTCTGCAATCCTGTTCATTTCCTGTGGAATCGCCGCATATTCTCCCGTCAGGTCTGCATGGGATCCCTTCGTATCCACAATGCAAAGACAGATACCCGCATCTGCAAAATTCGTCTCAACCTTTTCTACAAAAACTTTTTCCGGCTCTGCAAAATCAATATAAATCATTCCCCCAACACTGCATGCCATCTGATCCATGAGTCCACAGGGTTTTCCAAAATAAACATTTTCTGCATACTGCCCGATCTTTGCAATCTCAACCTGCGAAATCCCGCCCTCATTATAAAGGTCTGACAGGATAATTCCCAAAAGACTTTCAAAGGCAGCGGAGGATGACAGACCGGCTCCTATCGGCACGTTACTTGTCGCATAGGCTTTAAAACCGCCAATCCGGTATCCTTTTTTGATAAAACCGGCTGCAACACCCTTGATCAGAGCCCGAGTGGTTCCCTTCTCCTCTTCCATAATATCCAGCTTTTCCAGGTCAATCACTTCCATGGGACAGTCTCCGGATACCAGATAAATACGGTCTTCCATAACAGGTGCAGCCACTGCAATAACGTCCAGATTTATTGATGCTGCCAGAACCATACCATTCTGATGATCCGTATGGTTGCCGCAGACTTCACTTCTTCCCGGTGCACTGTAGATGCCTGCCTCTGTCACATCCGGAAACAACTGTTCAAAACGCTCCAGTGCCTTCTGATACCTTACACAATTCTCCTTGGCACACTTGGAATCCACATAGATTTCTTTCAGTCTCCGGTCATATTTTCCCCCACTCAGTTCTTCCTTTAACAACATAATACTTTTCATAGCTGGTCTCCCATTAATAGTTGGTTGTTCGCTTGCGCAATTATATAGTTTCAATAATTTATTTTGTGCATTCTACCATATGAAGTTTTTTGAACGTTCTTTGAACCCGGTATCTTGTCATACACATTTTCTCATTTTAAGAAAGAAATAGCAAGAAAAAACTGGCACCGAAACAGATTTCTCCGTTTAAGTGCCAGCTTCCTGCCTGCGATTTTACTGCATGATCATCCTTTCATTATTTCCGGATATCCTGCAATACCTCTGCCGGAATCTCAAATTCCACGCATCCCATATACATAGGTGCAACATCACCTTCATTAAAGGCGATTACTACATTACCTGCTTCGTTAATATAGAAAGAGGTTTCATCAGTAATACTCTTAAAGTTCCACTCTTCTATTTCATCGTTCAGCCAGTAATATACCATATCATCTGCATCCATCTGTGCCTGCATCTGCTCCTTAATATTATCGCTGATAGGTGTGATATAGTCTGCTCCTTCCACAAAGATATCCTTCAACTGCAGACGTTCCCCTGTGTGCAAGTCAATGGTGTAATAATAATGCCATTCATATCCGCTGCCTGCTCCCTGATAGCAGATCAGTTTTAAGGTAAAATAATCCTCTGTTTTCGTCAGCACTTCACTCTGCACCATGACATCCTGATATCCTTCTTCATATTCCAGATTGGATTCGAATTCTGCAATAATCTCATCGGTAATCTGCTGAATCTCTGCATTGATTTCCTCTGTGGTACGCTCCAGTTCTTCCTGAACCTGACTTGCCTGCATCTGCTCTTCTGTCTGTTCCGTCTGCAGCTGTTCTCCATCCGGCAATGTTACTACGTCCTCTACAACAATTTCCGGAACCTTAATGTCTGCCGTGTTCCTTTCAGATTCATACTCATAATCCCGGAAGGTTACAACCTCCACAAGTCTTCCAAGTACCGGTATCTGCTCCATTGCATGGGCAATGGTAGCCGATGTATTAGATAAAATCACAAAAGCTCCAAATAATCCTGCCGCTGTTGCCGCAAATTTCATAACCACTGTCCGGGTATTTCTTTTACGATCTGCCATTTTTGCTTCCTCCATTCTTTTTTTCAATCGCTCCACCTGTTCTTTTGGCATCTCCTTAGCCTGATACTCCCGTTTCATTTCCAGAAGTTCATTTTCCATCCGTTCGTTCTGTTCTTTTATTTCAGAAAAATTATAAATCATATGATCACCTGCCTGTTCCATGATTATACTGATATTTGTTTTGCTCCGTTCCATCAGATAACGTATTCTGTAACTTTTTCATACTGCGGTACAATCTGCTTTTCACGGTATTCACATTCTCATTAAGAAGCTCTGCGATTTCTTCCAGTGTTTTTTCTTCAAAATATTTCAAAATCACAATCGCTTTGTCCTTCTCCGAAAGGGAATCAATCGCTCTTTGCAGATCGATATTACCGTAATGGTCCTCTGAATAACCTGCTTCTACACCATTCTCTTCCTGCATTGCATCAATCGAAACGCATCTTGGTTGTTTTAAATGTTGAAAGCATTCATTGAGCATAATGCGGTAGATCCATGTCTCTGCATATTCCGGTTTCTTAAGGGTATCACTGTTACGCAATGCCTTATAAGCACCATTCTGGACAATATCACCGGCGTCCTCTTCATTGTGTGCATAACTGAAAGCCAGACGGTAATACTGGTTATATTTTTCCAAAATAATCTGTTCTATCAGAATCTTATTCTCTTCTTTCTCTTTTTTTCCGGAAAATAAGTGCAAGGCTTTTCACCTCCTTATGTTACATTAGATTATGCTGCCCCACATAAAGTTTCAAAATAAAAAAAGTTATTATTTTCCAAAATATACAAAATGCATATTGAAGTTATCGGTTTCCCTTTGAACCTTTCTTCAATATGCATTTATTCCGGTCATGATTAATTTATAATATACATTTTTGTATCTGTAATACCATATTTTCCTGTCTATAACTCACGCCATGGTGTAGGATTGGTAAAGAATTCCAGGGAATTACTCAGCAAAGCAGCCAGATAGCAGAATGCACTGTTGGACATTATCATTCCTTTACACATACCAAGTAACTGCATATCAATATAATTTCTACCGGCAACATTTCCCCGTATAAAAATTGTTTCCCTGCTAAGGGAAAATCCCAATTCATCAGCATGCTCCTCACACCAGTCCGGTTCATCGGAAAATACAAACAGGGTAGCTTTCGGATGGGTCTTCAATATATTTCTAACCGATTGTTCATAATATACTGCATCCATTTCCACCCCCAGGCTTAGATAATCCCCCCGCCTGACATGGACACCTACCGATAATGTTGATTTTATTTTTGATGCATAGGCTATATTCATTTCATCCTGCAGTGCAGGAAATGTAAGTTCTTCCATTAACTGATCCTTATATTGATACAGCCAGTTTTTATTAATCCAGTATCCAAAATAGTAAACAATCTCGTCTTTAAACTGCAAAATCTCCGGATGGTACTCATTACAGGGAATGGGATAAACCGGTCCGGAATAGGGATTATCGGTTTTATAATTTTGTGCTTCAGCAATCAGGGACACATGGAATCCCAGATTTGCAAGATTCTCTGCCATTCCTATTCCATTTTTTCGATTCTCTACCAGATAATTCCATGCATCTCCCTCAAACTGTTTGCTTAAAAGATTCGGTTTTACACCAAAAACCTTCTCCAGCTCATATCCATTATGCTGCTTTTTAAAGAAGAAAAAAGAATCATCTAAAAACCATTCCTCCGGATTTGGTGAAGATAATTGTGCGTATCTATAAAAAATATATTGAAAAACCTGATTTGCCAGACCCCCATTGAAATATTGAATCCGCATCCTTTTTCTCCTTATCGTATAGTATTTTCCACTATTATACCATAGCGGTATCACTACACCAACTACAAAAAATTATAGCAGCACATCCTTTGCCTCTTTTTTATTCTCTTTCAAATAGACCGTTACCTGATTGGAAAGATCACAGGTGGCTAACAGCACATCCTCTACCTTTTTGGCACCCTGGGCCTTAATCTGTCCATGCAGCCACTTCTCATCATTTCCTGTATGCTTCAGATTCTCTGACATGATTTTTCCATCCAGAATCACATTGGCAACCATATAATCCTGTGCAGGAGATAGCTGCATATCGGTTGGTGTCAGCGGACGTTCCCCGGCTTTTGGAAGAAAACTGATTTTTCCGTTGCCCTCCAAAATGGCACATTCCAGCTTGGAAATGTCAAAATATCCATTTACCCGGCACTGCACCAGAAATTCTGTCACATCTATCTTTGCTTTCTTCAGATTACCACGATATAATTCTCCATGATTCAAAAGGATCAGCGGTGAACCTTCAATTACTCTTCTTGCCTTGATGGATTTGGAGGTGATCCATGCCAGCGCTACTGCTGCCAGTGCATACACAATCATTGCCGTCAGGGGCTGTGCAAAATTTTCCTCCAGTGAGGTGGACATTTCTGCTGCAATAGAACCGATGGTAATTCCTATGATATAGTCAAACATACTCATCTGGGACATCTGCCGGTATCCCATCAGTTTTGTAAGAATAAAGATTGCAATAATAGATCCCAGCGAAAGTGCAATAATATATAATATTTCTATCATAATATACGCTCCTTACATTTCCATTTTTGTTCTTAATAAAAATATCATATGGAAATGTAAGGATTTTATTCAAATGCTGCTGTTATCTCTCATCCTCCGGTTCTTCTTCCAATGCCTTCCTGCGTTTTTTATAGGATACCATAAAAATCTGCAATACAGCAAAAACCAGGACAAAAGTAAATATTCCTATGAATACGCCCGATGCTATGGAACCGGCTATTTTATCCGGATATCTTTTCAATATAAGCAGGAAATTAAAAATCCCCATAGCAGCTCCGGCAATCAGTGAACATACAAGATTGGTCACGGCATTCGCCTTTAACCTTCTGTCCCAGATTCCGTTTTTTAAACATGCACCGGCAAGATAAAGTGCAAGACACATGAATACGACCCATTCTCCGGCAAGGTTTTTCATATCATTTCCATTGATAAACATCTGAATCGCCATTGCTGCCAAAAGTCCCCAAAATGCGAACCAGCATCCGTTATGCTCGATTTTCAGCAATACCAGTTCCTGATGTTCATCCAGATTTGATTTCTGATTATTTTTCTTCATTTCTCTCATCCTCCCAAAATAAATCATTCAAAGTACAATTTAATGCATGACAGATTGCAATACAGAGTTTGATGGATGGATTAAATTCTCCGGATTCAATCAATCCAATGGTCTGCCTTGTTACCCCGGCCTTTTCTGCCAGTTCTGCCTGAGACATATTTAATTCAATTCTTCGAAACTTCAGCTTTAGATTTCTCATGTCTTACCTCCTTATGATGTAAAGTATATATTGCATTTTTACAAATGTCAAGTATATATTGCAAAAATATTTTATATCTTACTTTTGCAATATGGGTTAAATAAAAAAGAAACAGCGGCGGGAAATATCCTCCTTCTGTTTCTTTTCTATCTGCTATTCTTTAAACTGATTTCTATTTTCAGGCATTTAGAATATCCATAAATTCATCCCCTGTAATGGTTTCTTTTTCATAAAGGGTCTTTGCCAGCTCATCCAGTTTTTCCCGGTTCTCAGTCAGAATCTCTTTCGCCTTTTCATGCTGCTTTTTCACCAGTTCAATGACCTGATCATCAATCTTTGCCTGCATCTGAGGGGAGCATGCCAGAGAAGTATCCCCACCAAGATACTGATTGGATACGGTTTCCAGAGCCACCATGTCGAAATCATCACTCATGCCATATCTGGTCACCATGGAACGTGCAAGCTTTGTTGCCTGCTCGATATCATTTGATGCACCGGTACTAATGGACTGGAATACAATTTCTTCCGCAGCACGTCCACCTGTATAAGTTGCAATCTTCGTCTCAAGCTCTTCCTTCGTCATAAGATAATGATTTCCTTCTTCTACCTGCATTGTATAACCCAGTGCACCGGAAGTACGGGGCACAATTGTAATCTTCTGCACAGGTGCGGAATTGGTCTGTCTGGCAGCTACCAGTGCATGACCAATCTCATGATAAGCCACTACCAGTTTTTCGTGATCGGTAAGAATTGCATTCTTCTTCTGGTAACCGGCAATCACGACTTCTATGGATTCTTCCAGATCAGCCTGTGTTGCATACTTTCTTCCATCCCGCACAGCACGAAGGGCAGCTTCATTTACAATATTAGCCAGTTCTGCACCGGATGCACCGGATGCCATACGTGCAATCTTTGAAAAATCTGCATCCTCGGAAACCTTAATCTTCTTCGCATGAACCTTAAGGATTTCTTCGCGTCCTTTTAAATCAGGCAGTTCTACCGGTACCCGGCGGTCAAAACGTCCGGGTCTCGTCAATGCTGCATCCAGTGATTCCGGCCGGTTGGTTGCCGCCAGAATAATGACACCATTGTTGCCCTCAAAACCATCCATCTCTGTCAGCAACTGATTCAATGTCTGTTCCCGTTCATCATTGCCACCCATGGAACCGCTGCTTCTCTTTTGTCCAATTGCATCAATCTCATCAATAAATACGATACACGGAGCCTTCTCCTTGGCCTGCCTAAACAGATCACGTACCTTGGAAGCTCCCATGCCCACGAACATTTCTACAAATTCAGATCCTGACATGGAAAAGAAGGGCACATTGGCTTCCCCTGCAACCGCCTTTGCCAGCATGGTTTTTCCGGTTCCCGGAGGTCCCACAAGCAGGATACCCTTTGGCATTGATGCACCAATTTCCTCATACTTACCCGGATTGTGCAGGTAGTCCACGATTTCTGTCAGATTTTCCTTTGCTTCATCCTCACCTGCTACATCTGAGAATTTAATACCATCAGAAGATTTTACATAGACCTTAGCGTTGCTTTTACCCATATTAAAGGACATGGAACCGGAACCACCGCCTGCCCGGTCCATCAGTTTCTTCGTCATGATCTGTCCAATCCCAATGAAGATGACCAGGGGCAGAACCCATGTCATCAAAATCGAAATCAGAGGAGAAGTTTCTTCCTGGATTTCACTGGAGAATACTGCCCCGGAAGCTTTCAGACGATCCACCAGCCCCGGATCATTCATCAGTCCGGTTTTATAAATCGTGGTTTCCGCTTTGTCAGTAAAAAGGATCTGGTTATCCTGAACCTGAACGCGGCCAATGTCCTGTTCCTCTGCCATTGTCATAAATGTACCATAATCCGTTTCATGGATCTGTCGTTCCATGATCTTTGGCATCAGAAGCAGATTAAACAGCAGTATGATCACCATGGCAATAAAGTAATAATAGATGAGTGGTTTTTTGGGTTGATTTACCTCATGCATTTTCTTTTGTCCTTTCAATATATAATAATGAACCTAGTTTTTCTAATAAAACCAAGTATATCCAAGAGCAAACACAACATCAATAGACTTCATAAAATTTTCAATATTAGCTTCATACTTTTAGACATATACTTATTTTTATGTACCGCCAGATTTATATTTCTGGTAACCTTAAGTCCCTCAATGGGCAGCACAACAATATCACCTGCAGCCCGTTCCTTTTCAATCATTCTGCCGGAAAGAACTGCAATGCCCATACCACGTATCACAGCATTCTTGATGGCCTCTGTATTTGTACTGCAGAATGTACGCACAAGCTGCAGTCCGCATTCTTCAAATATTTTTTCCAGCTGGTTTCTTTCTGCACTGCCGCTCTCCCGGCTGATATAATCCTGCCCGGAAAGCATCTCCATGGTTATCTTTTTCTTTTTTGCAAGGGGATGGGTTCGGCCACAGACTACCACCAGCTCATCTTCACAAACAGGTGTAATCAATAAATCCCTGCTTTTCAGGATTCCCTCTACAATACCAAGATCTACTTCATTATCTAATATTGCCCGTTCAATATCAGAAGAATTGGCTACTACCACGCTGAAAAGAATATCCGGCATTTTCTTTCTGGCTTTCTCCAGAATATCGTTGATCAGGCAGGTTCCTACCGTGACACTGCAGCCAATGCGAATGCTGGGCTGTTTCCCTGCCTGATTCATGGCAGTTTCCATCTGGTCAAAAGAATCCAGAATATGACGGGAAAAAGAGAGCATCAGCTCTCCCTCCTTTGTCAAATATAATTTCTGGGACAGCCTTTCAAACAGCTTCACCCCATAATATTTCTCCAGTTCACCAATGGCCTGGCTGACCGTTGGCTGGGACACATGCAGCTCTTTTGCAGCTGCACTCATCCCTCCTGCATCTACTACTGTCGTAAATACTTTCAAATGGCGAATCGTCATAATACTTCTCCCATCAGAGCATAAATCAATGTGCCGACCACGCCACTTCCTAAAATAATAGAAATGGCACTGGCTTTAAACTTTCTGAGTATGAATAATGCTACCACAAAAATCCCCAATTCTACAAGCCTGATATTACCAAGAACCACATTCCGCAGATCTGTCTGAAAGAGCCCCAGCATCAGAATGGAGGCTCCCGCAGAACCAATCAATGCTACCACTGCAGGCCGCAGGGATCCCAGCACCACCTGTACACCGCTGACCGTACGGTATTTATAATAAAAATGTGCCAATGTCAGACAAATGCAGAAGGAAGGAATGATACATCCGATGGAACAGAGCAGCACACCGGGAATTCCGGCCAGACGCATTCCCACAAAAGTTGCTGAATTGATGGAAATCGGTCCCGGCGTCATTTCTGCTACCGTAATTAAATCTGAAAATTCCTCCATGGACATTAATCCGTAAATATTGACAATCTGTTCCTGAATCAGCGGTATGGCTGCATAGCCTCCACCCACACTAAACAGTCCAACCTGAATAAATGCAAAGAATAATTTTAACAACAACATGTTATGCCTCCCCCTTTTTCTTCTTATAGAGTGTCACTGCAAGATCTGCCAGGCCGATGCCCAGGCAGGTAAAGATAATGATCATCGCACTGACTCCTAACAGATACGTTGCGATAAATGCAAGGAACATCATGGCAATATACAATACCCGTTTTGTCTTCAGAACATTTTTTGCCAGATTGATCACTACGTCAAAGATCACTGCTGCCACACCGGCCCTCATGACCTGTAACGCAACTGCAATATAGGGATTGGACCGGAACTGTTCATAAAAAACAGAAATAACGGAAATAATAATCATGGGCGGAAGAATGGTTCCCAGAATCGCCGTCAGGGAACCAAGCACTCCGGCCATGCGATAACCGATAATGACGGATGCATTGACCGGCAATGGTCCCGGTGCCGACTGTGTGATCGCCGTCACATCCAGCATCTCATCCTCCTCCAGCCATTTTAACTCTTCCACAAACTTCTTTTTCATAAGTGATACAATAACAAATCCGCCGCCAAATGTGCACGCACTAAGCATGAACATACTTTTAAACAGCGTTCCCAGCTTACTATAATCCTTTTTCATTTTCCTGAAACCTGCACCTTTCTGTATCCTTCTGTTACAGATACTTTTTGTTATCTCTCTTGTCCAGAGAAACTATATCATGCAGTATATTATTTGTAAAATACATATGTTTTATAATACCTATAGGTATTTAATTATAACAAAGTATTGTGATATAATTCTAATACAATTTACAATTTGACAAAATGCAAAAATAAAAAGGGAAATCTATCGAGCTTTAAATACTTCTTGACAACTCCATATCCTGATGCTAGACTAATGAAAAGTTTAAAGCGATTTCATTCTGAAAACCGCTGACTCTTTGGCATATCGCCAGATATTCGGGTTGCAATTACAAAATATTCACGTATATTACCAACTAATCTATTGTCAACATTTTGCAGCCTTCCATCTCAATTCTACTATCAAATCTATCATTCAAAGGAGGACAATCTATGTCTAAGAAAAAATCTCGCACCAACATGCGTGCAAAAGCTACTACTTCTCACTCATCTACAACTTCCTATCAAAATGCCACCGGTAAAATCACCTACACCTTTACTAATGATTACATGTTCCGGGCAATCCTTCAGAGAAATAAAACCGTATTAAAAGGGCTTATCTGTTCCCTGCTTCATCTAGATCCGAATTCTGTAATCAGCATTACCATCAACAATCCCATTGAGCTTGGTAAATCCATCGATAACAAGGAATTCGTTCTGGATCTCAATATTACGCTAAATAACCATACCCACATTAATCTGGAAATGCAGGTAGAAAATGAACTTAACTGGAATGACCGTTCCCTGTCCTATCTGTGCCGTACTTTTGACCAGCTCTACCGTGGGCAGGATTATTCCTTTGCTTCTCCTGTCATACATATCGGTTTTCTGAACTTTTCCCTCTTTCCTTCGAATGCGGAATTCTACGCTACCTATAAGCTGTTAAATGTTAAAACCCACCAGGAATTTAGTGACAAATTTACCCTGAGTGTGGTAGACTTAACTCATATCGATGAGGCCACAGGGGAAGATCGGTTCTATCAAATCGACCGCTGGGCAAAAATATTCAAGGCTACTACATGGGAAGAGCTTAAGACATTGGCGGAAGGAGATGAGTATATGGCACAGGCAACTCAGGAACTTTATGAATGCAATGCGGATGAACTAATACAACAGCAGTGTCGTGCCCGGGAGGAATACTATCAATACCAGCGCACTATTAATAAAGCCTTAAAGGATACTACCGAAGAAAGAAACCGGCTTGCCGCTGAAAAAGAGCTACTCGCAGCGAACAATGAACAGCTTGTCGCGAACAATGAACAGCTTGCTTTAGAAAAAGAACAAGTTCTCGAGACATTAAAAGCCAAGGAACAGATAATTGCCGAAAGCACGAAGCAACACACTGAAGACCAGAAACGTATTGCTGAACTGGAGGAAAAATTGCGCCGGCTTCAAAGCTAAATACACTATACTGTCCGCTAGAAAATGAAACGGGATGGCTTTATCAATTTACATTTTTCTATCAAAAAAGGGGACAATTAATGTCCCCTAAATGTTCCTATATATTTCTTAGTTCTCCATTGCTTCCGGCACATCACCATTTCCATATGTAGCATTAACCGGTGTGCAATATTTTAAATACTCTTCTGCAGCTTTCTTATCCTTATTGATCTGAATATAATTATTCAATACCAGCCCCAGCGGAATGAATATGAATAATATAGGAATCATCATAAGAGCCAGCATAGTCAGCGCAATCCCTGTAAAAATATCTATTGGGAACGGAACGCAAAACCATCCAAACCAGCCGATAGATTTCGCTACTTTCCACGTTGCCTTCAAAGCAAGACCCAGCCCTCCACCAACGATATAGGATGCGATTACTCCTCCCAGTGCAATTACCAATAAAGGAATTCCTATTACATCCGGCACCGGTACGAAAAATAGTAAAAGCCATGCTACCTGAACAACTGCCGCAATAATAAGACCTATCTTGCATCTTTCAAGCTTCTTTTCTGATTTCTGCTTTACCTCCATTGCATACTGCGCATTGTCAAAATGCATTTCAGTAAACATCGGTTCCTTTTCCCTCTTTTTTCTTGCCATTTTACTTTTTCCTCCACTCATAATTTTTTCCAAAACTTTCAATACAATAATTAATTTCCATAACTAAACTCTGTTATTTCATCTAATGTTTCAAAGGCAATAACCTCTTCTATGCTCGGCTTCATGGTAATCCATGTGGAGATATTTTCTGAACAACCAACATTCCCATCATATTGTATATATGCCTTTACATCTTTAGCAAAAAATTGATTACTCTCTGTCTTATATATTAAATAGAAATTATTCACACCACTACGATAAGAATATCCATATAAAGTCATAGGTTCCGATACTACTTCAGATAAAACGCCTTGTACAGTATCATCAATTATTCTTACCTGTTCATCACTTAATCCCTCTAAAGATTCCAAATAATACGCTGACCTATCTCTGGCTCCCCAAACAGTACCAAAACGAATATTAGAACACAATCCTGTTGCCATGTCTACAGTGAAAGAAATATCTACTCTCGGGCACATTTCATCTCCGTTCATTTCATATCCCACCACCCCGGGAAAAACATGACATAAGAATTCATTTCCAGAAAATTTTACATAATGAATTCCCTGGTTTTCCAAATATACAGGTATTTCATCATACGTTAATACAGGATAATCTGCTAAACGTCTTTCATATTCGGCCGTTTCCTTAAAACTTGATACTGTAGTATATATTCCATCACAAATATTTCCTGCATAAAAACAATTCAAAGAATGAACACTATCTGTCATGAGAAGATCTATTTCGACTACAGGGCAATCATAAACTTTCATTGGTGAATCCGATGTGTTTACATAGACCAGAGTACAAATACTTTTACCATTTTCATCAATGACTGTTGTCCACAGCGATGAATCACCTATGCCCATAACATTTGCTAATGAATTCTCATCTTTAGAATCAAGTGATACTTCAAATTCAGTGGCATTATTTATCGCGTCAAGTACTTGCCCAACTGTCATACTTCCATCAAACGGAATAACAGCATCATATATTTGAACAATAGGATCAGAAATATTTGAATTAACTATTTCCGATGCAGGCTCCACTAATTTAATACTATTTGTACTCTCTGCCTCTGATCCGGCATCCTGGGAATTACCTGTCTGCACAGATTCATCCCCATAGAATGCATCTGCCAATTCCTCTGCCTCCTCTTCACTAAAGCCCAACTCATCCTGATAATACTCAGCAGCCTGATCTCTCTCGGATTTACCGCATGCAATCAGGCTTGCCATGCACAATCCGGTCAAAATAACACATAAAAGTTTCTTTTTCATTTTTTTCCTCCTTTAAAATCCAGCCATTTGGCTTTTGTTTGGTTCTGAACCCATAATATCGCAGTTCAGAATAATATTTTTCACCTAAAGTTTACATCTCTTAGGCGTAATATTACTTTGTCTTTCAGGCGATTTTCTCCGGATAGATCCACAGAAAGAATATGCCTACCAGTACATAATATACCGTTGTAATAATCAATGTAATGTTGCCATGTAGCAAAGGTACTAATTCCATTTCCCTGGTCTCGCAGAGTAGTACAAAAGAACCAAGAATCATAAAGAACGTAATGATAAAGGAAGGTATTAATCCAACCAGAAACATCGCCCTAGGTTTTTCTACTGTAAGAAATGGTCTTGCCTTTTCCTCCATAAAAAGTCCCCAAATAGACATTCCCAGCACAATCAAACAAAATATAGTGATTGATATAATATTTGCTAAGGTTTTATTCATAAATAGATTCAAAATAGAATATAATAACGCATCTGCTAAAAAGGCTAATACGCTTCCTAAATAACCATACAAGGCAGAACGGATTAAAGAAGACAGAAAACTTATTACAAATACAGCAATTAGAATAATGATTGAAATTTTAAATCCATCAGTAAAGACTTCTACATCAAATGGTAACTCTATACCAAAGCATGCCAGATATTCTGCAAGAAAAGACAATCCGGCACTAAGAGTAAATTGGGAAATAAAAGCTCCCAGACCAAATATGGTAAATAAAAACATTGCAATTCCTAATAATATTGACAAGATAGCTATCATAATTTACTTTCTCCTTTGTCTCCCCTTTTTTAGAAGCCTGCCCTTTGGCTTTGTTCTGAACTCATAATATCTCAATTTAAAATAATGATTTTCACCCAAAGTTTACATTGTCCGGGATAATGTATCGGGATTCGTAATGCGATATACCAGGATTCACGTTTTCTCTGTTAAAAATTCTCAAACCCATTTTTCATTATCAATACTTGCTCTTTTTTATTCATCTTTCTATCTATTCTTCATCCTCCAAGGTATCTATAACATTTATCTGCACAACTTTATCCTCTTCTTTTCTCTTTTACACATTTATAATACCATTGAATTATTGCAATTGCAATGTATAAGTTTGCATTTACAATACATAATATTGTTTATTCTGTTCATTCTAATTCATAAACTGATTAATGAGGTGAATTAAATGAATGAAAAACACAAACAGGAATACAAATTAATTGGTCTGAATATCGCTTATTATCGCAAGCTTAACAATATGACCCAGTTACAGCTTGCTGAAAAGATCAATATCAGTCGCACTCATATGAGCAACATTGAGGCTCCCAATATGCCAACATCCGTTTCTTTAGATACTCTTCTTGATATTGCCGATGTTTTAAACGTTCCGGTTTCTGCCCTTCTATCATTCGACCGCCAATAAAAGACGCTTCCGGAAAATTTTATACCAGAAAGCGTCCTGCAGGCTGGATTTCTTTAAAGAAAGATACTTCCTATCTCTTGTAAAAATCATTTTTTCGGTATAGATTATAATTAACATAAAATAACTCGAAAACGATGTCTGGTAGTTGCCTAATCAAAAAGAAAGCAGGTAGATACATATGGGTAATCCTAAAAAAACACAGAATCCATCCGTTAATGACATGGACTATCTGGAGATCACAAAGGAAATCAAGGAAAGTCCCCGCATCCAGAAGACCGAATATATCCGCCAACAGATGTTAAAACGCCGGGAAAAGGAAGACGCGCTGATGGCCCAGCTTTTACAGGAGCAGAATGTAATTGATACGTTTCGTGACCAGATCAGCGATGGTCTGAGACAGACAGATGAACTCAGCCGCTATAATCTTGAACTGAAAGAAAACATGACAGAGCAGATCTATTCCCTTCATGGGATTTCCATGGACAAGCTGGAAGGCATGCACGAATACAAAAATGCCATGCGTAGAGGCTGCAATATCATCCTGTTTTTACTTTCTGTCTCTCTGACTGTTTTATGCGGCGTACTTTACGGTTTCCAATCAGAGCTGTGCCTGCTGATGCTTGCATGTATCGGAGTGGAAGGTGCCATTCTGGCAATTGACCAAAGCGATTACCCGGTTATCAGTTTTTTGTGCCGCATCCTCTATATACTCATTTTCCCTGCCATGTTGGGAATGTTTATCTGTTATGAATTAAAAATGTCTGCATATGAGCTGATTCTTCCCTATGCTTCCATTGCAGGAATCATAATTCTTGTGATTTCAGCCCTACCATATTTTCTTTATAATCCCTACCGGAAAGTCAAAAAGAAGCTGTGGGATGCCAAAGCACAGATCAAAGAAGTGGAAAAGGCTGCCAGAAAAGAAGTAGATAAGAACCAGAAGATTCGCGAAAAAGAAGAAAAGAAAGAACAGATCCGCCAGCAGAGAGAAGAACGTGCTGCCCAGAGAGCATCACAAAAACAGGCTCGTATAGAGCAAAAGGAAGCACAAAAGCAGGCCCAGATTGCACAGAAAGAAGCAAAAAAACAGGATCTCACTTTGCAGGAAGAAACTCAGAAAGCTGTAGCAGCAGAAGCAATCACAACAGAAGATACACAAACAAATAAGCCGGAAGAAATTCAAAAAGATATAACAACAGAGACCTCTGAAAAAGAACCGGAGCAACCGGAGACTATAAGACAGAAGTCCCGTCCAAAGCGCACCAGGACATCTAAAAAGTCTGCTGCTTCTACCACGGAAACTACCGCTGAGACAGCATAATGAATCAATAAAAATCCCTCTAAGGCATTTTTAGAGGGATTACCTAACCTTTTCTCGGCATTTATCAGTTTATCTTTCATCTCTAGGGAGTGAAGAAACCGCTGATAAATTGATACTGGAGAGTGTATCCATCTGCTTAATTGCCAAATTTCTAAGCAATATAAGTCTTTCTGATTGAGATTT
>JBJELZ010000166.1:0-1761 GCA_051879415.1 Lachnospiraceae bacterium | reverse complement strand
AACAATGTCTACTCCCATATCCTTAAGAACCGAGACCGATTCCGTAGCCGCCCGGAATGTATAAATTTTTCCAGGCGTCGGTGTTCCCCTGTCTGTATAGGGAAATTCATTATTCAACATCATAATGTCTGCATTTCGCATTTCCTCAAGCAGCTCTTCTGAGATGCATTCCTCAATCCGGTCGCCTCTCTGGTGATAGCTTGAAAAAATGGCATAGGACGGATCAAATAAAATATCCCCTGCAAAAGCAAATACCACCGCCCCGTCTGAAGACGGCTCCAGCCGGAATGTCCTGTCATCCAGAATCTCCTCCGGGACCTCCTCCTGTTCTGAAACAGTTTCTATTTCCTGCAATCCTGCAGGAGGTCTGATCTCATCCACGGAAATAATCTCCGTTTCGGCTATGCCATTTCCGGATGCCGCATCAGTCACATTCTGTCCGTCATTCACCAAAACAGTATTTCCATTTCTTTTTTGTGCCACCAGAAGCAGTGCTGCACCACCCAGTACTACAACTATTAAAAATGTTAAAATAAATATCCCAAACTTCTTTTTCATCCGTTTTATACGCAAAAGCCCCCGGAATTACCAGGGGCTTCTTTCTCAAAAATAATCTGAATTAATATTTTGCTGTACTTACACGAACACCAGGTCCCATGGTCGTTGCAAGAGTGATGCTCTTTAAATACTGACCTTTCAGACTGCTGGGTCTTGCCTTAACGATTGCATCCATCAATGCATTCATATTCTCATTCAGCTGGTCTTCTGTAAAGGAAGCCTTACCGATCGGACAGTGGATAATATTGCTCTTATCCAGTCTGTACTCAATCTTACCTGCTTTGATATCATTGATAGCCTTTGTTACATCCATTGTAACGGTGCCTGCCTTCGGGTTCGGCATAAGTCCCTTAGGACCAAGTACCTTACCAAGACGACCAACAACACCCATCATATCCGGTGTAGCAACTACTACATCAAAGTCAAGCCATCCATCATTCTGGATCTTCGGGATCAGTTCTTCTCCACCTACAAAATCAGCACCTGCTGCCTGTGCCTCATCAAGCTTAGCACCCTTAGCAAATACAAGAACTTTTACAGTCTTACCTGTTCCGTTAGGAAGAACAACAGCTCCTCTGATCTGCTGTTCTGCATGACGTCCATCACAACCGGTTCTGATATGAACCTCTACAGTCTCATCAAACTTTGCTGTAGCTGTCTTCTTTACCATAGAGATGGCATCTGCACTTTCATAATAAGTTGCACGGTCATACTGCTTTGCAGCCGTGGCATATTTCTTTCCATGTTTCATTCCTTTTACCTCCTTGTGGTTTTAACGAGTATCTGCTCTTCCACTTTTTTCATTAATCTTCTACTGTAACGCCCATACTTCTGGCTGTACCAGCGATCATGGACATTGCTGCTTCAATACTTGCTGCATTCAGATCCGGCATTTTAAGTTCAGCGATCTCACGGATCTTGTCTTTAGAAATCTTAGCAACCTTTGTCTTGTTCGGTGTACCGGAACCTGACTTAATATTGCAAGCTTTCTTAATAAGCACTGCAGCAGGCGGAGTTTTGGTAACGAAACTGAAGCTTCTGTCTGCATATACTGTAATTACAACAGGGATGATCAGATCACCCTTATCTGCTGTTCTTGCGTTGAACTGCTTTGTAAATTCAACGATGTTGACACCATGCTGACCAAGTGCCGGTCCAACTGGTGGTGCTGGTGTTGCTTTACCAGCAGGAATCTGTAATTTG
>JBJELZ010000165.1:0-1762 GCA_051879415.1 Lachnospiraceae bacterium | reverse complement strand
ACAGACAAAAAGAAAAAGCCCAGACAAAATATCTGAGCAAGTTCTCTGATAATCAGATTTACTGATATACCATCTTGGCAGATTAAGTATATCACGAATGGAAAGATACTACAATTCCCGAATATCTGTTCATCAGAGACTTGCCCGGAAGGGCAGGAGGTGATACATATGCAAAAACTTGAAAATAAATTAGTACAGAAAAGACTGGAACCGGAACTGAAACTCATCAATATGGAAACGGTGGAAGTGGAACAGATCGAATGGTTGCTCTATCCCTTTATTCCCTATGGGAAAGTAACAATTATTCAGGGGGATCCGGGAGAAGGAAAGACAACAATGGTACTTCAGATCATTGCGAAACTGACCAGAGGAGAATCAATTCTTCCTGCTGATCCAACGAAAGATAAAAGAACAGATGATGATAATGAAGATGGTGTGGTTGATAAAGAAAATATTAGAAACAATGCATCATCATATCATTTGGAAACACCTGTAAATGTAATCTATCAGACTGCAGAGGACGGACTTGGGGATACGATAAAACCAAGATTACTTGCAGCAGGTGCTGACTGTACAAAGGTCATGGTCATTGATGATAGTGAGCAGCCACTGACGATGGCAGATGTCCGACTGGAAGAAGCAATCGTGCAGACAAAAGCCAAAATGGTTGTACTTGACCCAATTCAGGGCTTTCTGGGGGCAGAGGTGGATATGCACCGAGCAAACGAAATCCGTCCATTGATGAAGCGCATTGCAGTCCTGGCAGAGAAATACCATTGTGCGATTATCCTAATTGGACACATGAACAAGAACAGCAACGGAAAATCTTCCTACCGGGGACTTGGTTCTATTGACTTCCAGGCAGCTGCAAGAAGCGTCTTGATTGTCGGACGCATTAAGGATGAACCAGAAGTAAGAGTTGTGTGCCATACAAAGAGTTCCCTAGCACCGGAGGGGAAAGCTATAGCATTCCGTCTGGACAAAGACAACGGATTTGAGTGGATTGGCGAGTACGATATTAGTGCCGATGAACTGCTTAATGGAGATGGGAAAGGACAGAAAAGCCGAAAAGCAAAAGAATTTCTGATTGAAAGACTGGCTGACGGAGGCTTACCACAAAAAAAGATTGAAGAAGAAGCAGAGAAACGGGGAATAAAAAAGAAAACACTGAGAAATGCCAAAATGGAACTGGAAATAGATTCCGTAAAACATGGAAATCAGTGGTATTGGATGTTATCAAAGTAGAAAAGGAAGATGGCAAGGTGACCATATCTTAAGAAAAGGGCATCTTGCCACCTTAAAAGGAGATCAGATGAAAAACAGAAACGTACAGATTCCATATGAGTTGTTTTATCAGCTTTTGCAATATTTTCTTATGGAGAATTATGAAGGTGAAGACAGCATCCGGAAAGGATTGGAAAAGAAACTGAATGCAATGGTGGATCGGGAATTATACAGCAAATATAAAACAGCACCAACAGAAGAAGAAAGAGAAGAGTCCCGGCAGGAATACCTGGAAAGAAAGGGAATACCGGAAAGCTTTCGATGGTAGAGATTCTTGTTGATTACTTTGTAACAGGAGCGTGCCACGCACCTGTATGTAGCAGACAAGGAGAAAGTCGGTAAGGTGCAGACGAGAGGTTGTGGATTGCCCGACCGTCTATTGATGAGCTATTGGGTGTGAAAGGGAGCCCCGAATCAGGGCATCCTTTCAGCAGGATAATGGAAAGGATCATATGACAATGAGAGAAGGAAGATTAGG
>JBJELZ010000164.1:0-1776 GCA_051879415.1 Lachnospiraceae bacterium | reverse complement strand
TTATTTATGTGGCAGCTCTGGCAGGTGTAAGCCCTGAGCTTCAGGAAGCGGCCATTGTGGATGGCGCAACGAGAGTACAGAGAATTCTCCACGTAGATATTCCGGCAATTATGCCTACCGTTATTATCATGTTGATTTTCAACTGCTCTAATATCGTAAGTATCGGTATGGATAAGATTTACCTGATGCAGAACTCACTGAATACTTCTGTATCAGAAGTTATCTCAACTTTCGTCTATAAAGTCGGCGTTGTTAACTCGAACTTCAGTTATTCAACGGCAGCCGGTCTGTTCCAGTCGATTGTAGCCTTCGCACTGTTGGTTATCGTTAATCAGATCTGTAAGAAAGTTACAGAAACCAGTCTGTGGTAGGAGGTGCGGGGAATGAGAAAATCAAAATT
This sequence comes from Lachnospiraceae bacterium, assembly GCA_051879415.1. Taxonomy (GTDB): domain Bacteria; phylum Bacillota; class Clostridia; order Lachnospirales; family Lachnospiraceae; genus NK4A136. The sequence goes on along the minus strand of JBJELZ010000164.1, from coordinate 1,376 downwards.
TCGTTATATGGGTGCAGGGGATAAAATATTTACTATCCTCATTTATGCATTCCTGCTTATTATTTTCGTGATCATCGCATATCCTCTGCTTTATGTGGTAGCGGCTTCTTTTTCAGATCCGCAGGCTGTTGTCAGAGGCGATGTGGTATTGCTTCCGGTAAATCCTACGTTAAGAGGGTATAAAGCTGTATTCCAGAATGCAAAGATTATGACCGGTTTTCTGAACTCGTTCTTCTATTTGTTTGTGGGTACGGCACTGAATCTGGTAATGACAATGTTGTGTGCATATCCGCTGTCAAGAAAAGAATTCCGTGCAAGAGGGTTTATCTCTATGTTCTTTGTATTTACCATGTATTTCAGTGGTGGTATGGTTCCTTCCTACATTCTGGTAAATAAATTGGGACTTCTGAATACAAGATGGGCTATGATTATTCCTACGGCTATGTCTACTTACAATATGATTATCTGCCGTACTTATATCGTAAACTCAATTCCGGATGAACTTTATGAGGCATCTCAGATGGACGGATGTTCCCCGTTCCGGTATCTGCTCAGTGTTGTTACTCCTCTGAGTAAACCGATTCTGGCAGTGCTTACACTGTATTATGGTGTTGCAAAGTGGAATGATTACTTTAACGCATTGCTTTACTTATATAAAGACAACCTGCAGCCACTGACAATTGTTATGAAGAATATCCTGATTATGAGTCAGGTAGATATGACAAAAGTCACGGATGCATCTGCGGTTTCCAAATTGCAGGGTATGTCGGAATTGTTAAAATATTCTACGATAGTTGTAGCTTCCCTCCCGGTTATGCTATTATATCCTTTAATTCAGAAACATCTGGTAAAAGGTGTAATGATAGGAGCGGTAAAGGGGTAATATATATGAAAAATTATATTTTGGAATGTTGTGTGGACAGTGTTGAGTCCGCACTGAATGCAGCAAGGGGCGGCGCAAGCCGCCTGGAGCTGTGCGCAAATCTCCCGATCGGCGGAACCACACCGGATCTGGCATTGTTTCACCAGATTCTAAAGGAATCAGAAATACGAATGCATATTTTGATACGTCCCCGTTTTGGAGATTTTTGTTACAGCGAATATGAAATGGAGATCATGCGTGAAGAAATCCGCATGTTCCGGGAAGCAAAGGCCCAGGCAGTAGTGATTGGAGTACTGGATGCAGATGGAAATCTGAATCTTTCCGCGATGGAAAAGCTTATACAGGAAGCTGATGGTATGGATATTACGTTGCACAGGGCTTTTGATATGTGCAGAGATCCTTTCCGGGCTTTGGAGGAAGCCATCCGTCTGGGTATCAACACAATACTCACATCCGGTCAGCAGCAGTCCTGCTGGGAGGGAAGAGAACTGAT
>JBJELZ010000163.1:0-1778 GCA_051879415.1 Lachnospiraceae bacterium | reverse complement strand
TATCTGACTGTATCCTCTGAATTCCCGGTATGCCCGGATTTTTTTTCCTACCATATTGCTGCCTCCTTAATAATATTTGTGCTTCTATTCTAGCACAAAAGTGAATGATGCGAAAGAGGTTGATTTTTTCATAGCTTAGAAAAATAGCATGGAATAGAAAAATAAAATTCGCAAAAGGTTATTGACAAAGTCACAAAAGTGAATTATAGTAGAAAACATCAAAAGAGTCACAAAAGTGACTGGAAAGGAGGATGTTATGAGAACCAATTATATGATGACAGTTGATGATGTCATGGAAGAACTGGGTGTGAAACGCAGTAAGGCATATTCCATTCTGAAACAGCTTAATGATGAGCTGGCCAAGGAAGGATATGTGGCAGTTCGTGGAAAGATTCCACGTCCCTACTGGGAAACAAAATTTTATGGATGGTCGCAGAGAGCAGTTTGAAGGAGGATTTAAAATGTCAGCTTATAAAGACAAAACACAGGGAACCTGGTATGTGAGCTTCCGCTATATTGACTGGACAGGAAAGAAAACGCAGAAGCTGAAAAGAGGGTTCAAAACAAAGAAAGAAGCATTGAATTTTGAAAAAGAATTCATAAGAAAGACTGCAGCGGATCTGAAAATGGAGATGAACAGTTTCATCGAGGTATATTTTGCAGATAAGAAGAAGGAACTGAAAGAAAATTCAATCCGTAATAAGCAGCACATGATGAACAAGCATATTGCTCCGTATTTTGGAACAAGAAAAATGAATGAGATTACGCCGGCAGATGTTATCCAGTGGCAGAACACCATTCAGGAAAAAGGTTACAGTAAGACTTATGAGCGTATGATTCAGAATCAGTTGAATGCATTATTCAATCATGCACAGAAAATTTACAATTTGAAGGAAAATCCATGTAAGAAAGTAAAAAAGATGGGGAAATCGGATGCGGATAAACTGGAATTTTGGACGAAAGAAGAATATGACAGATTCATCGCCGGGATTGAACCAGGAAGTGAGGATTATCTGATATTTGAAATCCTGTTCTGGACTGGAATACGTGAAGGGGAACTTCTGGCTTTAAGTCTTTCAGATTTTGACATGAGTGGTAATCGTCTCCATATCAATAAGACTTATAACAGGATCAACAAAAGAGATGTGATTGACACTCCGAAAACAGAAAATTCAGTTCGTATCATTGATATACCAAATTTTCTTAAGGAAGAAGTGCAAGAGTATGCGAGAAAGCGTTATGGATTCCCGGAAGATCAGCGATTGTTTCCGATTGTGGCGAGAACACTACAGAAACGGCTTAAGAAATATGAAATGAAGACAGGTGTAAAGCCAATCAGAGTGCATGATATCCGGCACAGTCATGTGGCATATCTGATTTATCAGGGAGTAGAACCTCTGATTATTAAAGAGAGACTGGGACACAAAGATATCCAGATGACATTGAATACTTATGGACATCTGTACCCATCACAGCAGAAAAAAGTAGCTGAGATGCTGAACAATAAACGTTAATACGGAGGAAAAAAGAAATGAAAACAAAGAAAGTAGTCGGAAAAATATTTGATGCAATCAACTACAGTAAGAAGTTGAAAATAAGCTCCATTTTACCGGATAAAGATTCAGATTATGTCATTCTTCTTGAGTTAGAGGATGGAAGCAGATTTGAAATCATCATTATTCCTACAAGAAGATTTGTGTAAAGAGGGAGCCTATGACTACTGACAGACAAAAAGAAAAAGCCCAGACAAAATATCTGAGCAAGTTCTCTGATAATCA
>JBJELZ010000162.1:0-8424 GCA_051879415.1 Lachnospiraceae bacterium | reverse complement strand
ACGTACTATTTGTCTGACAGAAGGACTTTTGGAACTAAGTGATGATGAGATCAAGGCTACACTTGGGCATGAATTTGGACATTTGGCACATAAAGATACCGACAGGATTCTGGTAATTTCAATTGGAAATTTGTTTGTTACAGGAATCTGTATGGTAATTCAAGGTTTTATTTTGCTATTTCAAATTGCGTTTACTATTTTTGATGCGGCTTCATCCGATAATATTGGGGAAGCGATACTCAAAGGGGCTTATTATGCATTTATAAAAACAGTTATGTTCTTTATTATAAATCTTATCATGCGGGCGTGGACCGGAATTGGGTGCCTACTATGCATGAAAACCAGTAGAGACTGTGAATATCTGGCAGATGAATTTAGCGTCAGAATGGGATATGGAACTTATCTCTGTGCAGTACTTGATAAGGCAGGGGATGTTCGACTGAAAGGTTTGTTTGCTAATCTATCTAAAAGTCATCCAGATTCGGAAGACAGAATTGACAGGATTATTGATTTAATGGAAGGGGCCGAGTGAGAAAATAATGTCTGTATATTGAAATTTGTTCTACAAATGGATTGCTAACATATTTGAAAATCTTGCGTGCTATGGAAAGGTATGGTATCAAAATGCATAAAGGAAAAGTGAGTAAGACAGAAAAGAAAATAGAAAGAAGGAGATATCGCGATAAAGAAAATCCACTTTATCCACCTATTAAAGAGAGCATTTGGGGAAGTATTTTTTTGACATTGATTATCATGGTAACTTGTATTATTCTGGCAGGAGTAGTCCTTTATAATTGGAGCTAAACAAGTTCTTAACAATTTGATGAAACTTTTTAAGAGATTGATTTAAGGTGGATTATTATAGTGAAAATTGTACAGTGCAAAAAAGGGCATTATTATGATAAGGAGTCCTCATTTTTTTGCCCATATTGTCATATTGGAGTCGGGGAAGTCCCATCTGCTTCAACTTCAAAAACCATTAAGACAGATAGGAATAGTATTGGGGTTCTCTATTTTATAATCTTTGATATTACCATATTTATTGTAATTATTATGTATGGATGGAAAATTAGCGAAGAAAAGAGTTATCTTGATACAGCAGAATATGTGAATGATGTTGGGGAAATGGAAGAGAATATAGAAGAACCCTTAACGGAAGGGCAGATATTAGATGCTTATATAAATAATGAAATGTACGATCATGTTGGGTTGGTTAATGTAAATGATTCATATGCAGCACCGTATGTCCGTCTGAAAGATGGGGATAATCAATGGAATACATATGGATTTGTCGGTGGATTAGATGGTATTCTATCATATTTGATTTACGATTTAGATAAAGATGATGTTGATGAAGCACTGGTTTTTAGATTAAAGGACAATGAGGCAGATTATGGGCAGTGTTATAGTAACCTTTGGGTTCAGATCTATGAAGTTAGAGATAATACGGTTCAAATGGTTGTAGAATACAATGCGGAATGCAGTCTAGGTGGTGCGGATGAACTGGAACATCATTTTTATTTAAAAGATATGGGTGAAGAGGTTTATATTGCTCATGATTACACTATAAAATTTGTATCAATTTTTACCGGTATGACGGAAGGAATATCAGTATATCGGTATGATGGTACAACGATTCAGTCAGAAATCCAGGCAGTGCTTGGTGGATCAGATGCTTCTGAATATGACAGTATAGTATCAGAGACTGCCGGAAAACTGGATTCCCTTGGATTTAATCAAACAGCAAAAAGTCTTACATATGAACTGGAGTTAAAAACGGAGGATAATTTGATTTTTTTACTTCAGATAAAGGGAAATAATTTAACAATGAATCTGGATGAATATCAAAATAGTAATGATATATCTGATTTGGAAAGTGTGATAATAAGCTTTGAAGTTGATTGATATTCTGTCCACATACTATAGAATTGATTTTAGAAGAAAATCTAGATATTTTATCAACACCTGTAAGAATGACGTTTTGTAAATGCGAATGAAAAAATAAAATGGAGGATATGTAATATGAAAAAATTTAGATTATTAGTAGCAATTGTAACTGTTTTAATGGTAGTATTATCCGGCTGTGGAAGTAAATCTCTTGTAGGAACATGGGTTGAAGATTCAGATCGGCCTGAAACGCTGGAACTTTTTAGCGATGGAACTGGAAGACTATCAAGTCAATCTGGTTTTATTACATCATTAACGATTACTTCATGGTTAGCAGAAGATGATAGACTTAAGATTACAGTACAGGCACCGCTTCTGGGCGAATATACGTTTGTTGAGGATTACGAAGTCAATAAGGATACGCTTACATTAACTGATGATGATGGCGAAGAAACAATTTATATTAGACAATAGATATATCTGGATAATTTAAAAGAGGGTATCTTGAAGTTAAAATGGTCAAATTGAAAATTCAAGATTCTGAAGTATAAACAATTGATATGAAATTAACTATGGTGAATGTGTTTTTTGCTTAGCATAATTATATTTTTGAATATGAAAACATAAGTCGTCGTGGGAAAACTACGGATACACAAGAATTATTTATATTGCAATATAAAAAAGGATATGATATCTTTCTTCTTATAGAAAATATGATATCTTTTTTATTTTTTCGGGAGGTGGAGAGGGGTTTGCAATATAGTTGTATTTCATATTATACGAGACAAAAATAGGGATGTAATATAAAAATATGTAACAGTATTTTTTATAAATAGTTTAGCCAATAAAAGAGGAGAATGTAATTATGGCAAGAAGTATCGCAATTGACGGACCTGCAGGAGCAGGAAAGAGTACCATTGCAAGACTGGTGGCAAAGGAACTGCAGGCAATTTATATTGATACAGGAGCGATGTATCGTGCGATGGCACTTTATCTTTTACGTAATCAGGTAGATGTTGAGGATGCTGAGGCAGTGAAGCGTTGCTGTGAAACAGCAGATATTACAATCTCTTTTGCAGAAGACGGGGAACAGCAGGTTATTTTAAATGGAGAAAATGTAAACGGACTGATCCGAACACAGGAGGTCAGCAACATGGCATCCATTTCTTCTGCAAAGAAGGATGTCCGTGTGAAGCTTGTAGATCTTCAGCGAAAGCTTGCACAGGATCATGATGTTGTGATGGATGGAAGGGATATTGGAACCCATGTGCTTCCTGATGCGAATCCAAAGATTTTCCTGACAGCAAGTTCAGCAGTCAGGGCAAAAAGAAGATATGATGAAATGGTTGCAAAGGGAGAGCAGTGTGATCTGCAGGAGATTGAACGTGAAATTATCGAACGTGACGAACGTGACAGAAATCGTGAAATATCACCTCTTTGTCAGGCAGAGGATGCAATCCTGCTTGATACTTCCGATATGACAATTGAACAGGTGAAAGATAAAATACTGTCATTGATTTAAGGAAATCATTCAGCTACAGGAGGCGTATATCATACTATGGAAATTGTACTTGCAAAGACAGCCGGGTTCTGCTTTGGGGTCAAACGGGCGGTGGATCAGGTGTACCAGCAGCTGCAGCAGAAAAAGCAGATTTATACCTATGGACCGATTATCCATAATGAGGAGGTCGTGAAGGATCTGCAAAAGAAGGGTGTCTGTATTATTGATACGGAAGAGGAACTTTCAGAACTTAAAGAAGGCGTAGTCATTCTGCGGTCACATGGTGTGCCGGAAAGAGTGATTAATCTGTTGAAAGCGAAAAATCTGGAAGTGATTGATATGACATGCCCATTTGTAAAAAGAATCCATGAGATCGTCAACAGAGAAAGCGAAAACAATAATATTGTGATTATCGGAAATCCCGGTCATCCGGAAGTTGAGGGCATTCGTGGATGGTCAAAAACGCAGGCAACAGTAGTTTCAACGGTGGACGAGGCAATGCATTATCAGAGACCTGATGAGGAACGTCCGGTCTGCATTGTTTCCCAGACGACATTTAACTACAATAAATTTCAAGAAATTATTGAAATCTTTGAGAAAAAAGGTTATGATATAAATGTTGTGAATACTATCTGTGACGCCACGAGAAAGCGCCAGACAGAAGCGAGGGAAATAGCATCAGATGCTGATGTCATGATTGTTGTAGGTGATACACAAAGCTCGAACAGCAAAAAGCTTTATGAGATCTGCAGTCAGGAATGTGAGAAAACTTATTTTATACAGACCAGCAGGGATTTAGAGCTGGAAACTGACGGATCTGTGCGTAAGATAGGAATAACTGCGGGGGCTTCCACCCCAAATAATATTATAGAGGAGGTTCAAAACTATGTCAGAAATTTCTTTTGAACAAATGCTGGAAGATTCATTTAAAAATATCCATGTTGGTGATGTGGTGGAAGGAACAGTAATTAACGTTACCCCGGAAGAGATAGCGGTTAATATCGGCTATAAATCAGATGGCATCGTTACAAAACATGAATATACAAACAATCCGGCTGTTGATCTTACAAGTGTAGTAAAGCCTGGAGAAAAAATCAATGTTAAAGTGATTAAGATGAATGATGGTGATGGTCAGGTAGTGCTCTCTTATAAGAGACTTCTTGCAGAAAAGGTAAGCAAGGTGTTAGAGGATGCACTTAATGACAAGACTGTTCTGAAGGCTGTTGTCAGCGAAGTAGTTAAAGGTGGAATTAAAGTTGTTGTGGATGATGTTGCAGTATTCATTCCGGCAAGCCTTGCATCTGATACTTCCATTAAGGATCTTTCTGTAATGGAAGGACAGGAAGTTGAGTTTATTATTACAGAATACAATCCGAAGAAGAGAAGATGTATCGGTGATTGCAGAACAGTACTGAGAGAACGCAAAGAAGCAATGCGTGCAGAGCTGATCAGCAAGTTCCAGGAAGGCGATATTATTGAAGGTGAAGTTAAGAATGTTACTTCCTTTGGTGCATTTGTTGATATCGGTGGTCTGGATGGACTCCTTCATATCTCTGAAATGAGCTGGGGACATGTTGATAAGCCGTCCAACGTATTAAGCAAGGGTGATAAAGTTAAGGTCATTATCAAAGAGATTAAAGGTGATAAGATTGCATTAAGTGTCAGATTTGATGAGAACAATCCCTGGTTAAAAGCAGCAGATAAGTATGCAATTGGAACCGTTGTAAAGGGTAAAGTTGCAAGAATGACTGATTTTGGTGCTTTCATCCAGTTAGAGGAAGGAATTGATGCACTTCTTCATGTATCACAGATTGCAAGATACCGTGTTGAGAAGCCGTCAGATGTTCTGAAGATCGGTGATGAGATTGAAGCTGAGGTAGTTGACCTGAATGTTGAAGACAGAAAGATCAGCCTGAGTATGAAAGTGCTTGCACCGGAAGAAGAACAGGCTGAGAATGTTGATGAGGGTACTGAAGAATAATCTGTATGATAACGGGGTAATGCATCGTGCAGAATAATTATGAATCATTTAAAAAACAAGTATTAGCAATGTCGGGTATTGATCTGAATGCTTATAAGGAAAAACAGATGAAGCGCAGGATCGATGCCCTGATTGCAAAACATAAAATCAGTGACTATGACAGTTTTGTTTCTGTCTTAAAAAAAGACCGGGATATTTATGAGACATTTATCGGCTATTTGACGATTAATGTCTCTGAATTTTATAGGAATCCGGATCAATGGAAATATATGGATGAAGTTGTGATTCCGGAACTGATACAACGGTTTGGAACACATCTGAAAATATGGAGTGCGGCTTGTTCAACAGGGGACGAACCGTATTCTCTTGTTATGGCGTTATCAAAGCATATTCCATTGAATCAGATCAATATTACGGCGACGGATATAGACAAGCAGATTATTGCCAAGGCGAAGGTTGGAATTTATTCGGAAAAATCCATTGCAGGTGTACCTGATGAATTTAAAATGAAATATTTTGATAAAATTGGGGAATCCTATAAAATAAAGGATGAGATTAAGAACAGGGTAACTTTTACACAGCATAATCTTTTGTCTGATACTTATCCCAAGGATTATCATATGATTGTATGCCGCAATGTCCTGATCTATTTTACGGAAGAAGCAAAGGATGAAGTATTTCGTAAATTTTCTCATTCTCTGGTACAGAACGGAATATTATTTATCGGGAATACAGAACAGATCATTACTTACAGGGAAATGGGATACGAGAGAAAGAATTCGTTCTTTTATACCAGAAAATAATAAATGATGAAAAGGTAGAGAAGAGGTCTGTATTGATTATGGGAAAAAAACTTCCTGCAAAGAAAGAACAGAAATTTAGAGATATATTAAAAGAAACAAGGGAAAACTCCCGTTTTGATCAGAATGATCAGTATATCCAGCATGGAACCACAACGGTAAAGACGCATTGTATCAATGTGGCACAGACGGCATATTTTATGTCATACCGGCTGCATATCAAGGTACATGAACGCGAACTGATCAGGGGAGCATTACTTCATGACTATTTTTTGTATGACTGGCATGATAAGAGCCTCAAAAATTCCATTCATGGCTTTACGCATCCGGGGAAAGCTTTGAAAGAGGCATCCAAAGATTTTAACCTTACAAAGATTGAAAAGGATATGATCAGGTCCCATATGTTTCCGCTGACAGTAAGACCGCCTAAGTACAGGGAGGGGGTTCTGCTTTGCATTGCAGATAAGTTATGTGCATTGCAGGAAACAATAGGAGGACGTTAAATATGTATTCTTTTTTTACCACGCCATTTCTGCTGGGGATGGATTTTGCAACTCTGACCTGTGTTATGATGTTTTATAGCTTTATTGGCTGGTTTTATGAGTCAACTGTTTTTTCTCTGGTAGAACAGGGAAAGTTTATGAACAGGGGATGTTTTATCGGACCATATCTGCCAATCTATTCTGTAGCCGGAATTCTGAATCTCTATCTTCTGAGTGATGTGACAAGTCCTTTTAAGATTGTATTGATTTCTTCCCTGAGTGTTTGTGCAGTGGAATATTTTACCTCCTGGGCTCTGGAAAAAATATTTCATGCAAGATATTGGGATTACAGTTATTTCCCGTTAAATATTAATGGACGTATCAGTGTTGTATCGGGATTGTTTTTTGGATTTGCAATTTTGATTCTGATTAAACTTTTTCATCCCTTTACCATGGTAATGATGGGAAAAATACCGGAACGAGTCCGTGTTATTCTTGCAATCATTTTCTGGTTGGTTTTTCTGGTTGATGCAGTTTTTACTGTGATTGGTATGTGCAATCTGAACCGCAAATGTAAGGAAATATATGATGCGATTGACGGAATGGTTGAAAACAGTTTTGATAAAATTAACAATAAAGCAGAATATCTGAATAGATTTGCCATTGTTGAGAAGAGCAAGAACATGGTAGTACATATGAAGGGAATCAATAAAAAGTTTGTAGGACTGGAAACAAGAATTCTGGAAGCCTTTCCGGATTTTCATTCCTACAGCTATTCAGAAATTACAGATAAGATGAAGGCAATCATATACCATAAGAAAAAAGATCAATCTGAGGAAACTGTGGAACTGGAAGCCGCAGAGGGGCAAAGCGTGGAAGATGCCAAGTGAATTTCCACAATTTAATTTGATGTGGTTACGGTAGCACCTTCCGGAATCTCTCCCATGAGAATCTGACCGATGTAAGATAAATAAGTCATAGCAGCAACATATTGGGCCTTTGCATTATTACCGGCATCCGGGTCATAATTTTCTCCCGCATATGCTTCATGGTAAAGTGTTAAGGCTTCATTCATGTAAAAAGCAGCATTATCCGCCATGGCCTCGATGGAAGAAAATTCCTCCGGAACTTCCAATGCGGCCATTTCCTGAAATGCTGTATTAATCTCTTCCAGCTTATCAAACATCTCTGTTACGGCAGTTTCCGAATTGGGATCAATGGCATCCAGTGCGGAAGTGGATGTTGCAATCCGGTTATAGATGTCAGCCATGTTCTGTCCATAAGTCCCGGCTTCTTCCTGTACGGACTGTTTTCCGCATGCATTCAAAAAAAGTAAACATACCAACAACAGAAGAAAATAATATTTTTTCATGAAAAATCCCTTACCATTCATTAAAATTAAGGTTGTAAAAATAGTATAGACAGCTAAAAAACGATTATACAATATGCTGTTTTAAATAAAAACCTATGTATGCAATTTATCATAATTTGAAAGGATATTCAAGTTCTGTTATTGTCAATAGAAAAGATATTTGGTAGAATAAATGTATTGTTGCATAAGTTGCAACGCTATGAGGAAAGGAATCGACCGATATGAATGGCGCAGACGCAATGATAAAATGTTTAGAGGCAGAGGGCGTGGAGGTAGTATTTGGCTATCCGGGAGTTGCCATCTGTCCTTTTTATGACAGTATAAGAGAATCAACAATCCGTACCGTTTTGGTGCGTACCGAACAGAATGCGGCACATGCGGCAAGCGGACTGACAAGGACA
>JBJELZ010000161.1:0-8459 GCA_051879415.1 Lachnospiraceae bacterium | reverse complement strand
ACACCGGTATAAAAGAGTGGCCAAATGATAAACTCGACTTTCAATAATTCATTGGCACAGAAAAGAATTTCTACAACGGATACGGTTCTGGCAAGTGCAGTATCCTTTACCAATGTGATAATTTCGTTGCTCATGGGAGCGATGATGTTGCGGATGACCTGAAGCAGGATAACTTTAAAGAATGTCTGTCCACGGCTCATTCCAAGTACATCGCAGGCCTCATATTGCCCCTTGGGAATGTTTTCTATTCCTCCCCGGAATATTTCGGAGAAATAGCAGGCGTAGTTAATGACAAAAGCAAATAATGCGCCACAGAAATAAGCAAGATCAACTTTGCCACCGAATATCTGCCATTTTGTTAAAGGTGCACTGAAAGCGATTCCGGGTATGTAAACAACAATCATCAGCTGAAGCAGAAGTGGTGTGCCGCGAATGACATAGATAAACGCCCGAATCAGATAGCGAAACGGGCGGAATGAACTTCTGGAACAAAAGGCTAAAAGTAAGCCTAAGGGTATAGAAAAAAGGAGGGTTAAGAAAAATAACCCAAGTGTTGTTCCAAAACCCTCCATTAACTTTTGTGTGACTCTGATTAAATCAAACATAGCATTCTCAATTCTTATTCATTTACAGCAGCATTATAAAGCTCTGTTAAATCGTATTTCTCAGCAAGTGCGGCAAGAGTTCCGTCAGCCATTAATTCTTCGATAACAGCATTGACTTTTTCTGCCATATCGCTGTCGGTACGGAAGCCAATTGCATATTCTTCATTAGCAAGTGAAATGCCGTCAACAATCATCATATCTGCATAATCACCACTGCCAACACTTGCGCATGCCATCGTATAGTCAATGACAATAGCATCATAGTTGCCGGCCTTTAAAGCAAGCAGGGCATCTGCCTGAGAGTTGGAAGCTGTATAGCTTGCCTGGGAAAGATCTGCATCGGAAAGGATTGCTGTTTCACCGGCAGAACCCCCTTCAGCAGAAATCATGGCAGAAGCTAAGCTGGCTGCATCAGTATAAACATCTGCATTGCTGCTGTTAATAACAACGCACTGCTTGTTGGTTAAGTAAGAAGTGGTAAAGCTCATATTGGCACGTCGTTCTTCGGTAACGGTAAGCCCATTCCAAATGCAGTCAATATTGCGTGCCTTCAATTCTGTTTCCTTCATATCCCAGTCAATGATCTGGAATTCCGGAGTTACACCAAGCTTTTCGCAGACTGCTTCAGCAAATTCTGTATCGAAACCGATCAGAGTGCCGTCTTCATCATAGTAATTCATCGGTGCATATTCTGTAATGCCGATCACAAGCTTGCCATTGGAAGTGATATAGGCATAATCGGAATCTGCAGCGTCACCTGTAGTTGCTGCTGCGTCTTCAGTAGTAGGCTGTGCATCATTGGAACATGCTGCAAGAGACATGATACACATACCGGAAAGTAAGAGTGCAAGTAATTTTTTCATAATAAATCTCCTTTTTCTTTTTCTATGGTAAAACCTCCTGCAGAAAATGAATCTGCAGGAAAATTCTACAATCTGATTATTCTTCTACCAGGGAAGAAAGGTATTTCAGAACGTTTTCCTGGATCAGATATTCACGTACGGTTTGCTCACCATTATCAGATAAAAAGCTTTCTGCATCGGTGTAGCCGTATTCTGCAGCAAGGTTCGCGATGTCTTCATCAGAAACGGTAATGTTATTCTCTGTGGCAATTGCCTGACAGATTGTAAACTGGACTGCAGTATAACCGGCATTCATAATGGTCTCCTGTTTCAGATCATCAACGGTTGCACCGCTGTAAGCAAGAATGTCAGAAACCGGCATCTGGTACTGAAGGGACATCTGGTCATAATATTCCATCATATCATTATAATAGGTAGAAACAGCATCTTCCGAAATGGAAGATACATAATAATTCTCCAGAAGATAATCCCAAATATTGTCCTGCAGCAACATTGATCTGAAATACTCTTCGCATTCTGCAACAGTAGTAACTGAACCGTCATAAAAAACTCCCTGAACCAGTTCATCTGTCAATTCAGGATAAGTCATGGTTCCGGTGATGTCATTGATGGTAAAGGTAAAAATAACATCCTTTCCTGCAAGGTCTGTATTGCCGTAGTCTTCCGGGAAGGTGATAGGTACATCTTTGGTTTCACCAATCTCCATACCGATAAATCCTTCTTCAAATCCGGGAATATAGCCACCGGCACCAAGTGTGATGGAAACATTTTCGGCAGTACCGCCTTCAAAAGCAACACCATCCAGTTTTCCGACATAATTGGCACTGATGACATCACCATTTTCTACAATCGTGTGGTCAGCTTCTGAAACCTCACCATAGTAACTGATAATATTCTGGAAAATAGCTTCATCAAGTTCTTCCTCTGAAGGAGTGACAGCTTCTGCAAAAGTTGCGGAATCATTAAAGTTTCCGACATAAACATTAACATCGTCAGCGGTAGTGAACTTAATCATAGTACCGTCAGCTACAGCAGCTTCTGCAGCAGCTTCGTCCATGATATTAAATTCTGTAATGTCCGGAAGAGCGGGCATATTCTCATAAAGTACAGAATTGTCAATGGAAGCAGTTTCCGTGCCGGTTGTGTCGGTAATCAGATCTCCTGATGCAGACGTGTTATCAGATACGGAATTGTTCTTTTTATTGTTGGAAACCAGTGCAAAAATAATAAATCCGATTGCAAGAAGTGCAATGATGATTTCAACAATCAGGATGGTTTTATTATTTGATTTACCGGTTTCTTCCTGCTCTGCAGCATTCTCTTTTTCTGTTTTATCCTCTGAATCGGATGTTTCCTGAGCCGGTTCTGTTGTAACTTCTTTTTCTTCAGCAGTTTCTTCAACAGTTTCTTCTTCAGGTGTTGTTGTAGTGTTTTCCTTATTTAAATCAGCCAAAATATAATCCTCCTTAAAAATAAATAGAAACCTTTTGCATTATAGCATTACTTGCGTAAAAATACTACGAAAATTTTGTGAATTACTGATTTTATACAAAAAAATCCTTATTTTATGCACCATTGTTGTATGTCTGCACAAAATAAGGATTTTAAAATGCCGGCAGCGGGACTTGAACCCGCACGTGGTTGCCCACAACAGATTTTGAGTCTGCCTCGTCTGCCATTCCGACACGCCGGCATATGATTTTCTAACCACAAAAATGATAATAACATAATTCAAAAAATAATACAAGAATTTTTTGCATCTTATGGAGGATTGTTGTATTATGGAATAGGACATATAAGTAATCTGAAAGGTCAGAAAGATGGACTGTGTAAATTATCGATTGGAAATGTTTCCTTATTTGAAACATGAACTGAATCTGAAGAAGACGAAGCAGCTGTTAGAACATGTGGAATGCTGTCCGGAATGTAAGGAAGAGATGAAAATACAGTTCCTTGTTATGGAAGGCATGAAGCGACTGGAATTTGGCGGCAGCTATAATCTGGAGGAGGAGTTTGAACAGAGTATTAAAGAAGCTCTACGGGAATGCAGAACATTAAGCAAAGTAAAGAGACTGGTGCTGGGATTTTTCTACGGTGGATGTTTTCTTGTTTTAGCATTCCTGATTAAGGGAATCATGATATAATGAGCACAAGCGAGGAAAATGGATGCTTGCATACATTTGACGAGCGGCGAATGGGATCATGAACGAAGTTCATGATATAATGAGCAAAGCAGACCAAAGAACACGAAAGTGCGGGTTTGCGAATATGAATATATATTATAGAGATATAAATAGAAAAGTTAATGAAAGAGAGTCAGGTTAAATTATGGCGGACAAGCTTGTACTGATAGATGGTCACAGTATATTAAACAGAGCCTACTATGGAATTCCGGTGCTTACAAATTCTGAAGGGCTTCATACCAATGCTATCTATGGATTTTTAAATATTCTGTTTAAAACTCTGGAAGAGGAACAGCCGAAATATCTGGCAGTGGCATTTGATGTCTCAGCTCCTACCTTTCGTCATGAGATTTATAAGGAATATAAGGGAACAAGAAAACCCATGGACCCGGAGCTGAGAGAACAGGTTCCTGTTATGAAGGAAGTTTTAAAAGCAATGGGTGTTCTTTTAATGGAAAAGGCAGGACTGGAAGCAGATGATATTCTTGGTACGATGGCAAAAAAAGCAGAACGGGAAGGCCTTGAGGTTTCACTTGTGTCCGGAGACAGGGATCTTTTACAGATTGCCAGTGAACATATCAAGATCAGGATTCCAAAGACAAAGGGCGGCAAGACGGAAATCAGAGATTATTATGCGAAAGATGTGATTGCGGAATATCAGGTGGATCCGCTTCAGTTTATCGATCTGAAGGCGTTAATGGGTGACAGTTCTGATAATATACCGGGTGTCCCGAAGGTTGGACAGAAGACGGCAGAAAAACTGATGGTAACATACGGATCGCTGGAACAGATTTATGAGCATGTTGATGAGATTCCGATGAAAGCGGTCAGGGAAAGTCTGATGGAAAACAGAGATTTGGCAGATCTTAGTAAAACACTGGCAACAATCAATATTTCGGCAGAACTGCCCTATGAAATCAGTAATGCGGAGCTGGGAAACTTATACACAAAGGAAGCGTATCAGTTATTTTCACAGCTGGAATTTAAAAACCTGCTTGGAAGATTTGATGCTTCGGGAATGGAAGCAGATATAAAAGATGAAAGACTTCAGAAAAGAACGGAATCGAAACTTAAGACAAAAAAGGAAGCTGACCAGGCATTTTTGACAGCACAAAGAAATGGACAGGCCGGAATCCGTATCTGGAGAGTCCGGGAAAAGCAGGAGGAGAAACAGCTGTCTTTATTTGAACAGCCTGGAGACATGCAGGAGCGGCTGATTCTTGCTCTGGCACTGGAGGATGGCACGGTATCTTATATGGATTCAGCCATTCTGGGAGAAAATTGTATTCTTGAAGGATTAAAGAAGCTGTATCAGAGCAGGGTAAAGATGGTTACCTTTGCAGTGAAAGAAATGTATCAGATTCTGGAACCGGAGGAAAAGAAGGCTGGGGAGATTTCTGCATGTTTTTATGATATTCTTCTGGCAGCCTATTTATTAAATCCATTAAAAAGTGATTGGCAGACTCCGGATATTGTAAGAAGCTGTCTGGGAAGCATGATATCCGGTTATGAACAAATCTTTGGAAAGACAGACTTGGAGCCGGTTATCAAAGAGAAAGAAGAGGAGTTTTTGCACTATGCCTGTGGTGAGGTATATGCTGCATTGTTATGTGCACCTGTCCTGACAGAGCAGTTAAAGGAACAGGGAATGGAAAACCTCTTTGAAACGATGGAAATGCCGCTGTCCTATGTATTATACCGCATGGAGAAGGAAGGAATCCGGGTAAATTCCACGGCACTGCATCACTATGGTGAAGAGCTTGAGGAAAGTATTGAAAAGCTGGAGCATAGGATTTATGATACGATAGGACATGAATTTAATATTAATTCTCCTAAACAGCTTGGAGAAGTTTTGTTCGGAGAGATGGGACTTCCCGGTGGAAAGAAGACGAAAACAGGCTATTCCACCTCTGCTGAGGTGCTGGAAAAGCTTGCACCGGAGCAGCCGGTGATCCGGGATATTCTGGAGTATCGCGCAGTAACCAAGCTGAAATCAACTTATGCAGACGGACTTTCTGCCTTTATAAAAGAAGACGAAAGAATTCATACGAATTTTAATCAGACCATTACGGCAACAGGAAGGATCAGTTCAACAGAACCGAATCTGCAGAATATTCCCATGCGTACAGAGCTTGGAAGAAAGATTCGTAAGGTATTTATCCCAAGACAGGGATTTCTCTTTGTAGATGCCGATTATTCCCAGATTGAGCTGCGGATTTTGGCATCACTGGCAGGGGATGAGGAATTAATTGCGGCATACCGGGATCATCAGGATATTCACAGAAGTACTGCATCAAAGGTTTTTCATGTGCCATTTGAGGAAGTAACAGATCTGCAGCGGCGCAATGCCAAGGCAGTCAATTTCGGAATTGTTTACGGGATCAGTTCTTTTGGACTGAGTCAGGATCTTTCTATTTCAAGAAAAGAGGCACAGCAGTATATCGAGGATTATTTCGCAATGTATCCGGCGGTGCATGAATATCTTGAACGGATGAAGAAAGAGGCAAAGGAAACAGGATATTCTGTTACGGCATTTGGAAGAAGACGTCCTATTCCGGAGCTGAAAAGCAGTAATTTTATGCAGCGATCCTTTGGAGAGCGGGTTGCAATGAATGCACCGATCCAAGGAACGGCAGCGGATGTGATTAAGCTCGCCATGATACGGGTGCATGACAGACTGTTAGAGGATGGGTTACAGGCCAGAATGATACTGCAGATTCATGATGAACTATTAATTGAAGCACCGGAGGTGGAGAAAGAAAAAGTAATGGAGATTCTGGAGGAGGAAATGACCGCTGCGGCTGATTTCCCTGTAAAGCTGGAAGCAGAGGCACATTGGGGAACAGACTGGTACGAGGCCAAATAGTATTGTATGAAAACAATAGGAATTACCGGAGGGGTAGGTTCCGGAAAAACGGAAGTGTTAACTTATATTAAGGAACATTATGATGCCAGAATTATTGTGGCAGATCTGGCGGCCAAGGAATTGGAGCAGCCCGGGGAGGAATGTTATCGGGCACTGGTTGACGCATTGGGTACTTCCATCCTGGATGAGAACGGGCAGATTGATAAAAAAGTAATGGCAGACAGGATTTTCTCTGATCAGGAGATACTTAAGACAGTGAACGGAATCATCCATCCGGCTGTTAAAAAATATATATTACAGGCAATTGAAGAGGAGCGTGGCAAAGGCCGGCAGTATGTCATTGTTGAGGCTGCACTGCTGATTGAAGAAGGATATCAGGACATTCTGGATGAAATGTGGTATATTTATGCAAGTGAGGAGGTCAGAAGCAGACGACTACGGGAGAGCAGGGGATATTCTGATCAAAAGATAAAAAATATTATGGCAGCACAAAAGAAGGAAGAAGAGTTCCGTGCAGTGTGCGACCATGTGATCTATAATGATAGTACCAGGGAAGAAATGCAAAAACAGGTAACAGAATTGTTAGGAGAAGGCAGATGGGGAATGAATTAAAACCACAGGGACAGTTGGTGTTTGGTCTGGACATTGGAACCAGAAGTATCGTAGGTACAGTCGGCTACCGGGAAGGTGACCGTTTTATTGTTGTTGCACAGGTGACAAAAGAGCATGAGACACGTGCGATGCTGGATGGACAGATTCATGATGTAGGACAGGTTGGCAATACTATTACGCAGGTAAAGCATGCATTGGAGAAAAAACTTTCCGTGAAGCTGACAGATGTCTGTATTGCTGCAGCCGGCCGTGTGCTGCTTACCTTTGAAACAAATGTCACATGGGAATTTGAAAAGGAGCGGGTTGTCAGCCAGGAGGAAATCGTCGGACTTACTTCGCTTGGTATAGAAAAGGCCTATGAGAAACTGCAGGAAAGCAATCAGACAGATATGAAATTTTACTGCGTTGGTAATTCTGTGGTCAGGTATTATCTGAACGGTTATACGATCGGTAATCTTGAAAATCATAAGGCAAGAAATATCGGGGCAGATATCATTGCAACCTTCCTTCCGGATGATGTAGTGGATGGCCTTTACCGTGCTGTTGAGATTGCAGGACTGAATGTTGTGAATATGACACTGGAACCGATTGCGGCCATTACGGTTGCCATTCCACAGATGTACCGTATGCTGAATATTGCACTGGTTGATGTGGGAGCAGGAACCTCCGATATCTGTATCACGAAGGACGGCTGTATTGTGGCATATGGGATGATTCCCTGTGCAGGAGACAGCCTGACAGAAGTGATTGCAAAGGAATGCCTTGTAGATTTTGAAACCGCAGAAAAGATTAAGCGCAGCGGAGCAAAGCCTTCAAGTGCGATAAAATATAAAGATATTATGGGCCTGCAGCAGTCGATTACCAAAGAACAGGTTCTGAAGCTGTTAGATCAGTCAATTGACAGTATGACAAAGCAGGTTTCTGATAAAATCAAGGAACTGAATGGCGGAAAGGCGGTCAGTGCCGTATTTATTGTAGGTGGTGGCGGAAAAATTTCAGGCTATGCGGATAAGCTGGCAGAACATCTTGGAATCCAGAAAGAAAGAGTGGCACTTCGTGGAGAAGAAGTAATGCAGAACATTACTTTTATGGATAAGGTAAAGAAAGATTCCCTTCTGGTTACCCCTATTGGTATCTGTCTGAATTATTATGATCAGAACAACAATTTTATCTATGTAACGTTTAATGAGGAGCATATCAAGCTTTACGATAACAATACCCTTGCAATTGTTGATGCGGCGACGCAGGCGGATTTCCCAAATGACGGGTTGTTCCCTAGGCGGGGGCGTGAGATTGCCTATACCGTAAATGGAAAAAAGAAGATCTGCCG
>JBJELZ010000160.1:0-8525 GCA_051879415.1 Lachnospiraceae bacterium | reverse complement strand
GGCCCGTGTCTTGGTGGATATATGGGAATTCTTGCAGAAGGGGAACGCTGCGTATCTACTACCAACCGTAATTTTGTCGGACGTATGGGACATGTCAACAGCGAAATCTATCTTGCAAGTCCGGCGGTTGCTGCGGCCAGTGCAATTACAGGAAAGATTTCCTGTCCGGAATAAAATGTTATGGAATCGAAAAGAGAGGAGATATGATCATGAAAGCACAGGGTACGGTTTTTAAATATGGAGATAATGTAGATACAGATGTCATTATTCCCGCTCGGTATCTGAATTCCTCAGATCCGGCAGAACTGGCTACACATTGTATGGAGGATATCGATACAGAGTTTGTAAAGAAAGTAAACAAGGGAGATATCATTGTTGCCAATAAGAACTTCGGATGCGGATCTTCCAGAGAGCATGCACCTATTGCAATCAAGGCATCCGGCATCAGCTGTGTTATTGCGGAGACATTTGCAAGAATATTCTATCGTAATGCGATCAATATAGGACTTCCGATTATTGAATGTCCTGATGCTGCAAAGGAAATCAATGCAGGCGATCAGGTAGAAATTGATTTTGATTCCGGTATTATAAAAAACCAGACAACCGGAAAAGAGTATCAGGGACAGCCATTTCCGGAATTTATGCAAAAAATCATAAAAGCAGAAGGGCTGATCAATTATATCAATGAAAAAAACTGATATGGTAATCATAGCGGCAGTCCTGCTTGTGGCTGCCGTTTTGTTTCTTTTTCAGGGGCATCGTACCTCGGGGGAGATGGTGGTACTGTATGCCGATCAAACAGAGCTTGGCAGATATCCGCTGTCTGAGGACCGGACAATACCGGTAAATCTTCCGGAGGGATATAATATTGTGGTTATTTCGGATGGTTTCGTATCCGTAAGGGAAGCAGATTGCCATAACCAGGTCTGTGTTAACACACCTGCAGTAAGCCATATGGGGGAGACGATTGTCTGTCTGCCACATCGCTTCTATGTGAAAATAGAGTAAAAGAGGAAATGGGTGTATGGTTCGCAACAGTGCAAAATACCTGGCAAGGATGGCTATGCTTTTATCACTTGCGTCAGTTATGGGCTATCTGGAAGCATTAATTCCGTTAAATATCGGTATCCCCGGGATTAAGCTGGGACTGGCAAATTATGTTGTTGTGCTGGTTATGTATCTTTTTGGTGTAAGGGATGCAGTAATGATCAGCATTTTGAGAATTTTTCTGGTTGGATTTATGCTATCGAATCTGTCCATGATTTTATACAGTCTTGCAGGTGCACTTTTAAGTCTGACTGTTATGGCATTGTTAAAAAGAACAATACATATGTCAGTATATGGTGTCAGTGCGGCGGGAGGTGTTATGCATAATATCGGACAGTTTCTGGCAGCGGGGATGTTAACCGGTTTTCGGGCGGTCGCATGGTATCTGCCGGTTTTACTCATTGCAGGACTGCTGACGGGATTGCTGATCGGTTTTCTGGTATCGGTAAGCAGGGACAGACTACAAAAAATCATAAAATAGGAAGCTATGAAAGAATAGACAGGAGAGAAGATGTACGCATATTTAAAGGGAATCATTGCACAAAAGTATACAGACCGGCTTATTGTAGAGGTAGCAGGGATAGGCTATAATGTAGCTATTTCACCGGGAAGACTTTATGATTTTCCGGAATGTGGCGAGGAAACCAAGGTATATACTTATACCTGTGTCAGGGAGGATGAGCTTAGTCTTTATGGGTTTGTTACCATGGAGGAACTGGAGCTCTTTAAACTATTAATCAGTGTAAGCGGGATTGGACCAAAGGGTGGTCTTGCAATGTTATCTGTTATGAGCGTGGATGATGTTAAATATGCGATTATGACAGGAGATTCCGGAATGCTTGCAAAGGCACCGGGCATAGGAAAAAAGACAGCAGAACGCGTGATTATTGATCTGAAAGATAAGGTCAAGGCAGATGCTATGGAATATATGACTCCGCAGACGGTATCCCAGCGGCCTTTCCAGGAAAATCCGGAGGCAAAGGATGCGGTACAGGCACTGACAGCACTGGGTTACGCTGTAAAGGATGCGGAAATGGCAGTGACAAAGGCAGTGCAGGAGCTTTCCGGACAAGACGGGAAAGAACTTCATTCCGATGCTATTTTAAAGTCTGCACTAAAATATATACTATAATGGGCGCAAGAGGGTATACATATGGCAAAAAGACTGATAGAAACTTCGTTTACAGAAGAAGACAGCACCATAGAAAATGCTTTACGACCAAAACTGTTAAAGGATTATATCGGCCAACAGAAGATTAAGGAAAACCTTAAGGTCTTTATTGAAGCAGCAAAACAACGCGGGGAAGCACTGGATCATGCATTGTTTTATGGACCGCCCGGACTTGGAAAAACGACGCTTGCTGGAATTATAGCCAATGAAATGGGTGTAAATATTAAGATTACCAGCGGACCTGCCATTGAAAAACCGGGAGAGCTTGCTGCAATACTAAATAATCTTCAGGAGGGGGATATCCTTTTTATTGATGAGATTCACCGGCTGAGCCGGCAGGTAGAAGAAGTGCTTTATCCTGCCATGGAAGATTATGCAATTGATATTCTGCTTGGCAAGGGGAGCAGTGCTAAGTCGATACGTCTGGAGCTGCCCCGCTTTACACTGATTGGAGCAACAACAAGAGCAGGACTTTTGACTGCACCGCTTCGTGACCGCTTTGGAATGATACACCGCCTGGAATTCTATTCCGTTGAGGAATTGCAGCACATCATCATGAATTCAGCTGAAAAATTGCGGGTGCCGATTGAACTTGATGGAGCTTTGGAGCTTGCCAGAAGGAGCCGGGGAACACCGAGACTTGCCAACCGGATGTTAAAACGGGTGCGGGATTTTGCCCAGATTAAGTTTGACGGAATCATCACGAAAGAAACCGCCGATTATGCACTGGATCTGATGGAAGTGGACAAATACGGTCTTGATCAGATGGATCGAAATATTTTACTTACCATGATTGAAAAATTTGGCGGCGGACCTGTTGGACTGGATACACTGGCGGCAGCAATTGGCGAAGATGCAGGTACGATTGAGGATGTTTATGAACCTTATCTGTTAAAAAATGGTCTGATTAATCGTACACCGAGAGGAAGGACAGCAAGCCTTGAGGCTTACCGTCATTTTGGGCTTGAAAACAGTTATCCGGATGAAGTATAATAGAGAAAAGTTAATGTATATGCAGGAGGATGGTAGTCTCATGACAGAGAAGACAGACGTTCAGGTAATTATTGATGGAAAGGTGCTTACCATAAGCGGATATGAGAGCGAGGAGCATCTGCAGAAGATCGCATCCTTTATTAATAATAAAATTGCGGAATACAACAAGGTTGACGCATTCAAACATTCTAACAGTGATACACAGCACAGATTGATTGAGCTCAATATTACGGATGAGTATTTTAAAGCAAAGCGTCAGATAGAACAGCTGGAAGCTGATCTTAGGAGCAAGGAAAATGAATTGTATGATCTTAAGCATGATACGGTTAACAAAGATATGACGATTGATTCGTTGCGTGAAAATATTAAGCAGGCACAGGAAGAACTGCATGAAAGCGCAAAACGGATCGTGCAATTGGAGACGGAATTACGAGACCGGAAAAAATAAGTGCGGTAATTTGAGCGCAATCTGAATGGCTGCCCGGACAAGGCAGCCATTCTATCTATTTTAAAGGAATTAATCAGAAGGGAATCTAAAAAATGAAAAAAGGACCGGAGCTGCTTGCACCGGCTGGGGATTTACAGGGTGCAGTTGGTGCAATTAATGCAGGAGCGGATGCGGTATATCTTGGAGCTGAGGAATTTTCGGCGAGGGCATATGCAAAAAATCTTTCTGTGGAAGAGATCATCGAAATACTCCATTATGCACATCTGTATCACAGAAAAATATATCTTACAATGAATACACTTCTGAAAACGGTTGAATGGAAGCGTGCTATCTCTGTCCTTGATGATCTGTATCAGGCCGGATTGGATGCGGTCATTGTACAGGATCTGGGATTGATCAGATATCTGGATCATTATTTTCCGGAGATGGAGATTCATGCAAGTACGCAATTAGCAGTCTTGTCTTCTGCCGGAATGGAGTGGTTAAAACAATTTCATGTAACCCGTGTTGTGCCCGGAAGAGAGTTGTCTCTTGCAGAACTGAAAGAGATGAAGCGTACTGGACTTGAATTGGAATGCTTTATTCATGGTGCCATGTGCTATTCTTATTCCGGACGATGTCTTATGAGCAGTCTGGCTGGAGGAAGAAGCGGCAATCGTGGAAGGTGTGCAGGACCCTGTCGGAAACTTTATCATCAGCCGGGGCAGGAAATGTCGTATCTTCTTAGCATGAAGGATATGTGTTCCGTTGACCGGATGAAGCAGCTGATGGAAGCCGGTATTGATTCTTTCAAAATCGAGGGACGCATGAAGGCGGCAGAATATACGGCGGGCGTGACCTCTGTATATCGAAGGGTGATTGACAGGATACAAAATGGCGAGAACTGTGCTGTAACAGAAGAGGACAGGGAGATTTTAAAGGACCTATATATTCGTTCAGAAGTTCAGGAGGGATATTATTTCAGGCATAATGGAAAAGAGATGATCAGCCTGAACAGTCCTTCTTATGCCGGCGGAAGTGAGGAACGTAAACAGAAGATTACTGAGCAGTTTGTTAAAAACAGAATGCACTGTCCGATTAGTGGAAGACTTAAGATCAGGCATGGAATGGCTATGGAGCTTTCCTTAACGCTGGATCAGCATCAGGTGACCGCCTGTGGAGATATTGTACAAAAGGCAGAAAAGCGCGCACTGACGGATGAGGAACTGAAAAAGCAGATCTGTAAAACCGGGAATACGTTTTTTGAATTAACAGAACTGCAGATTGACAACGACGGAATGTCTTTTGCAGCAGTCAGCCAGCTGAAAGAGCTTAGAAGAAAGGCCATAGAACTGCTGGAACATGAAATCTTTGGTGTTTCCGGCAGACTGCAACAGAAAAATGATATAGAAGAAAAAAATAGAAAACAGGTAGTAAAAAGGGAGAGTTCTTCCGTTATATTGGCAGGAGTTAAGACAGAAGAACAGTTAAGAACCGTTCTGAAGTATCCATATGTTGAAGGCATTATATTGGATCTTATGATGATAGAGAAGCCGTTGCTTCAAAGGCTTTCTGAATATCAGAAAAAGTGGTATGTCAGACTGCCGGAAATTATCCGCCAGAAGGATCTTGAAAAAATCCGGGAACGTCTGCGACAGTTGATACAGGATATGAAAGACATGAAACTGCAGGGAATTTACTGCTGCAGTCTGGATGCACTTAAACTGGCCGGGGAGTGCGATGGTTTACTGCGTCTGATTGCAGATACCGGCCTTTATATTCTGAATGAAGAATCGGAAGAGATGATTCTTCAGTATGCAGATGCTTATACAGCTTCTGTGGAGTTGAATAAAAAGGAACTTTGGCATGCAATAAGAAAAGATGCGAGGGAATTAATTGTATATGGTTATCTTCCGGTTATGTATAGTGCAAATTGCATTCTCAATACAACGAAAGGATGTATGAGGACAAAGGATAGGATGCAGATCATGGATGAAGATGGCAGAGCATTTCCGGTATTGATGAATCATAACTATTGTTATAATACAATTTATAATTGTGTGCCGTTGTCTCTTCATCAATATTTTGGTGGACTGTACCGGGAAAGAGAAGCAGCAGCCCTGCGATTGGAGTTTACAGTGGAAGATGGGAGAATGACGGATCGAATCATGAGATTGTATCAGAGTGTCCTTAGGGGGGAATCCTCTGAAAAGGCAACAGGGACAGATTATGAACCGGAAGAATATACCAAGGGACATTTTAACAGAGGGGTACAGTAATGAATTTATTTGTAAATGAGATTGCAAAATATATTCTGACAATATTAATGGCAGTTTATACGTTGACATCTTATCTGACATTAAAATATAAAGATCATGACCGCCGTAAGGGGATTTACCGCGGGCAGTCATTTTGCATTTTTCTTATGCATGCTGCCGGGATGTATTGTGTTTATGCTGCAATGGATGATATGAATTATCTGATGTTGTTTTATGTACAGGTTTTCGTATTATTTTTTGTTGAAAAGATTGCTTATTTTGCTTATCCAAGAATGAACAGACAGATGTTCAACCATATGAAACTGCTGCTTGTGATTGGTTTTATTATTCAGTCGAGATTATCTTTTGCCAAATCAGTAAGGCAGTTTGTTATTATAACGGTTTCGCTGCTTATTTTTCTTATTATTCCGGTACTTATCAAGAAACTAACGCTGCTAAAATCAGGTCTTATGGTTTATTGCTATGGATTTGTGGGTGGAGCCCTATTGGCATTCGTATTTGCGGTAGGTACTGCTACCTATGGCTCAAAATTGTCCATGGATATTTTTGGCCTGACCTTTCAGCCGTCAGAATTTGTTAAAATTATCTTTATCTTCTTTCTTGCCGGTCTTTTATACGAAGTCAGCCATTTTGGCAGAGTCATGCTCAGTGCAGTACTGTCCGCTGTTTATGTTCTGTTACTTGTGGCATCAAAAGACCTTGGCACAGCATTGATTTACTGCGTTATTTATCTTGCCATTGTTTATGCGGCAACCGGAAAACACCGGTATATGGTCGGAGGGCTATTGGCAGGATGTATTGCAGGCGTTGTGGCATATTTTCTGTTCAGCCATGTCAGAGTACGTGTCAGTGTATGGCTGGATCCGTGGAGTGATATTGATAAGACAGGATATCAGCTGACGCAGTCATTGTTTGGTATCGGAACGGGAGGCTGGTTCGGAAGGGGAATCGGAAGAGGAATGCCGCAAACAATTCCTTTTGTAGATGAGGACTTTGTATTTTCAGCAGTTGCGGAGGAACTGGGTGTTGTCTTTGGTATTTTACTGATTCTTGTTTATTTAAATATTGTTCTATTGTTTTTTAATATTGCACAGCGAATCAAGGATGTTTTTTACAGACTGGCAGCAACCGGAATCGGTACTTCCTTTGGAATTCAGACCTTCTTAACCATTGGCGGCGGAAGCAGGCTGATTCCTCTGACAGGCGTTACTCTTCCACTAATCAGTAATGGAGGAAGTTCTGCCATGGCATCTATTATGATGTTCGGTATTATGGAAGGAATTTCACTGATCAGGCAGGATGAGATCAGAGAAACGGAAGAAACACAAATGGAAGAAGTGATGATACTGGCAGAAATGAAAAGAAAACGAAGCGTTTTTCTGCTGGGAATCCTGTATACCATCATGTTTCTCCTGATGATTGTCAATCTGGCATATTTTATTATCGTGCAGAGTGAAAAGGTCATTAACGATACCTATAACCATAAACGGCAGGAAGTTATTGCCGGTGAGGTTCGGAGAGGAACAATTTATGCATCTGACGGTTCGGTTCTTGCCGAAATGGCACTGGACTCAGATGGAACGGAGAAGCGGTACTATCCTTATGGAGATGTTTTTGCACATGCTGTAGGATATACTACAAATGGTGGATCAGGTATAGAGCAGGAAGCCAATATGTATCTGCTGACTTCCAGTATTCCGACAGCTGCCAGATTATCTAACCAGCTGGCCGGACAAAAGAATCCGGGAGACTGCGTATATACAACACTGGATCCGGCACTTCAGCAGATTGCCTATGATTCGCTTGGAATTTACCGTGGTGCGGTGATTGTAACGGAGGCAAAAACAGGAAGAATTCTGGCAATGGTTTCCAAACCGGATTATGATCCAAATGAAATGGATACACTCTGGGAGGAACTGGAGGGGGATAGTGGCCGTTCAATTCTGGTAAACAGGGTCACTCAGGGACTTTATCCTCCGGGTTCTACTTTTAAGATTTTTACAGCACTGGAATATATGCGGCAGAATCCGGATACCTATATGGACTATCAGTATCATTGTACCGGAGCATTCCATTTGGAAGACGAAACCATTAATTGTTATCACAGAACTGTGCATGGTGATATAGATTTCATTACGTCATTCGCAAAATCCTGTAATTCCTCCTTTGCCAATATTGGTGTTGGACTGGATCGAAGAAAATTTGCAGAAACGTTACTGTCACTGTATTTTAATTCGGAGCTTCCGGTTACCATGCAGTATAATCCAAGTCATATCAGTATGCGTGAGAATATGACGGATGGAGAAATCATGCAGACGGCAATTGGTCAGGCAGAGACTCTAATGACTCCGCTTCATCTGAACATGGTAACCCAGGCGATTGCTAATCATGGCGTAATGATGACACCTTATGTGATTGACAGGGTTGTTAGTGCAGATGGAGCAATTATCAGACAGTTTTCACCGGCATCCTGTGGAAACGTGATGACAGAGGCGGAATCTGCATTTCTGACACAGATGATGGTAGAAGTTGTGGAGCATGGTACTGCGACAAAGCTTTCCGGGCAGAGTTATACTGCGGCGGGAAAAACAGGTTCCGCAGAGTATTC
>JBJELZ010000159.1:0-1826 GCA_051879415.1 Lachnospiraceae bacterium | reverse complement strand
CTTCACGGTGTAGGTGCGTCTGTTGTAAATGCACTTTCCGACTGGCTTGAAGTTCAGATTTTTCATGAAGGAAAAATTTATCAACAGCGTTATGAAAGAGGACATGTATGTTATCCATTAAAGGTAGTAGGTGATTGTGAACCGGAGAAAACAGGAACAAAAGTAACATTTTTCCCGGATCAGACAATTTTTGAAGATATTAATTTTGATTTTGATACTTTAAAACAGCGTCTTCGTGAAATGGCATTTCTGACAAAGGGATTAAAGATTGAACTGGAAGATGTCAGGGATGATGAAAATATCAATAAAAAAACATTCCATTATGAAGGTGGAATTAAAGAATTTGTTTCTTATCTGAATAAAAATAAGACTGCCCTTTATGATGATATTATGTATTTTGAAGGAAAAAGAGACGAAGTCTATGTTGAAGTTGCAATCCAGCATAATGATGGATTTAACGAAAGTATGTATGGATTTGTCAATAATATCAACACACCGGAAGGTGGTACCCACGTAGAAGGATTTAAGAGCGCTCTTACAAAAACATTTAATAAATATGGGCGTGCCAATAAGCTATTAAAGGACAGCGATCCCAATCTTACCGGTGAGGATATCAGAGAGGGACTGACTGCAATCATTTCTATTAAGATTGGTGATCCGCAGTTTGAAGGACAGACAAAACAGAAGCTTGGTAATACAGAAGCAAGGGGTGCTGTTGACAGTATTGTCAGCGAACAGCTTACTTATTTTCTGGAGCAGAATCCCCAGGTTGCAAAGATGATCTGTGAAAAATCAGTACTTGCACAGCGTGCAAGAGAAGCAGCAAGGAAAGCAAGAGATCTTACCAGAAGGAAAACTGCACTGGAAGGATCTTCTCTTCCCGGTAAACTGGCAGACTGTTCCGACAAAGATCCGAAAAATTGTGAGATTTATATCGTTGAGGGAGATTCCGCCGGTGGTAGTGCAAAATCTGCCAGAAGCCGTGCAACACAGGCAATTCTTCCACTTCGTGGCAAAATTTTAAATGTTGAAAAAGCAAGACTTGACCGTATCTATGCCAATGAAGAAATTAAAGCAATGATTACAGCTTTCGGTACAGGTATCCATGAGGATTTTGATATTACGAAGCTTCGTTATCATAAAATCATCATTATGACAGATGCCGATGTGGATGGTGCCCATATTGCAACATTGATGCTGACATTCCTTTATCGTTTTATGCCTGAGCTGATCAAGCAGGGATATGTATATCTTGCACAGCCTCCTCTTTATAAGCTTGAGAAAAATAAAAAGATATGGTATGCGTATTCAGATGATGAGCTTGATAAGATTCTTACAGAGGTAGGACGTGATCAGAATAATAAGATTCAGCGTTACAAAGGTCTTGGTGAGATGGATGCAGAACAGCTTTGGGAAACAACCATGGATCCTGAGAGAAGAATTCTTTTAAGAGTATGTATGGATGAGGATGCAGAATCTGAAGTAGACCTTACTTTCACAACACTGATGGGAGATAAGGTAGAACCGCGTCGTGAATTTATTGAAGCAAATGCAAAATTTGTAAAAAATCTTGATATTTAAAATGAATTATAAAAAGGAAGGTTACAGATAATGGATGATACAATATTTGATAAAATCCACGAGGTGGATTTAAAGAGGACCATGGAAAAATCTTACATAGATTATGCAATGAGCGTTATTGCTTCCAGAGCTCTTCCGGATGTAAGAGACGGATTAAAGCCGGTACAAAGACGTATTCTTTTTTCCATGATTGAATTAAATAATGGTCCTGATAAACCACATCGTAAATGTGCGCGTATTGTCGG
>JBJELZ010000158.1:0-8657 GCA_051879415.1 Lachnospiraceae bacterium | reverse complement strand
GGTCACCTTGGACGGATAATCATCCATCCGGATGCTGTTCTTGGATCAAATGTCAATCTTGCGACCGGAATTACCATCGGTCAGTGCAACCGTGGTAACCGCAAAGGCGTTCCTACCATCGGAAACCGGGTCTGGATTGGAACCAATGCAGTCATTGTTGGAAAAATCACCGTCGGTGACGATGTTTTGATTGCCCCCGGAGCTTATGTCAATATGGATGTACCATCCCACTCCATTGTCATTGGGAATCCTGCGGTCATCCATCCATCAGACCATGCCACTAAGGATTATATCAATCATCTGATTTCTCCAGAACCGTAAGTTTGAAAAAGAAATCCTGCACCACAATTTTATAAATATCTCCTTCATAAGTGATGCGATCTGTATCCCCTACAACATAGATTTTTCTGTATTCCTTCTCGTCCGCCAGAAGTCTGTCCAAGGAATTTTCTTTTCCCATCCTGAAATTTTCTGCAACAAATCCACGGCGCAAAAGATAATAATCATACCAGCCTTCAAGCACTACCTGTCCCACATCATCATAGCTGCTACAAATCAGCAGCACATCATCCTTCCCCAGTTCATTTTCTGATATAATGTAGTCTGCAGCATAGGAATATCTTGCATACTGCCCTCTGGAATCCATCAGGCTTCGCCGTCCCATTAACAGGCAGGCTGCTGTAAGATAAAGCAACACAGCAAACGATACTATTTTTCCCACATTCCCCTGAAAAGCAGTCATAAGACGGTTTATTCCATATGCCGTCGTAAGCAGTACACAAGGAAGAATTACAAGAAAGTAACGGTTTTCATATAGTCCACCGGCAGGATTAATCCATCTGCTATATATAAAAATAACTGTCATAACCACCGGACCGGATAACGCATATACTGTTTGAAAAGAAAAAAACTGCTTTGTCTTAAAAATATCATACAACAACCAGAGAAACCCAATTCCGTACAAAACACACAGAAGATAATTTCCACCCAGAAGATACCCCACGGTTTCCAATAGTTCTTTGATACCCGGAGGTGCAATCCAGAATTCTCCTGTATTGATCCTGCTGTTTTTCATCGCCATATAAAACCACGGAAGAAAAGTGCCGGCTGCAATCAAAAATGGCAGAAAACGTATCCAACCTCTTTTATTCTTTATAATATCACATAAAACTCCAATCCCAAGAACAACAAGAAATAAAATGCCAAAATAATGAGAATACGCCAGAATAATCATAGCCAGGGAAGTGGTAATGAGGCCACCTGTGCTAAACTTATCTTTATACTGATACAGGCAGGAAAGCACAAGAACAGATGCCAAAAAAAGCAAGGCATATGCTCTGAGTTCCAATGCCATACGGTTAATGACCGTTGTCGAAAGAGCACTCATCAGCAGAACCACATACGCCATTCTTCTTCCACCAGCCTTGTCTGCCAGCCTTACCAGCAATGCAACACCGGCCAGTGTCATCAATATTCCCGGCAGTAAGAGCCAGATATCCTCCGGTGGGAAAAAATGATAAAAGAAGTACTCAATCACGGCATAGAGTGGAAGATTTGTCACTTCTATCGTCTGATAATAATGAAGCACATCCCATAAAGACAGACCACTTCTCACATAGCCAATCGTCGCAACTTCATCATACCAGAATTCCTTCCATCCCACCGCCTTAATAAGGTATGCAAAAAGGAGCAGTAATACTGCTATGATACTGCACCGGAATATTCCGTCTGACATGATAAGTTTTTTTATTTTATCCGCATATTGTTTCATACTGCCTTATTATCTCTCACAAAAATATCCTGATACTTTTCCCTGACACTGTCTTCAGAATACTCATTCTCCCTGAGCCTTTGATATTCCCTCAGGAAAACAGTTGTATCCTGTGCCAGCTGTTCTGCACTCAGATTCTTCCATGCCAAAAATCCAACCCCGGGAATTCCGTTTCCCGACAAAATTGCCTCATACGTTACCGGGACGGTGTCCAGGAACATAGCCTCCTGCATTACGCCGGAAGTCTGGGAAGCATAATTTACCGGGGAATACGGAAGTACTGTATATTTTGCCTCTGCAAGCAAAGTAAGATATTCCTCCTGGGAAAGATAGGAATCTGTAATTTCAACGCTGCCTTTCCTGTTTTCCACAAGTTTTTTCAGCTGCTCCACCCTCTGTTTATCGTAAAAACGTCCTGCGACCTTCAATGGATAGCCGATCCTCAGGAATGCCTCTACCATCTCTTCTATCTGTTTTCCATTTCCCATGGTACCCAGACAGACTGCCTGTTCCTTCTTTTGTTTTCCTTCCAAAAATTGCTTCCGGTATCTTTCATAAAAATCCTTACGGTCATAATAGTCCGGAATAAACTCATAGTTACAATTCTTAAAAGTAAATTGTTGTCCGGTAGAGATAATCAAATTCATCTTTTTCTGCGCCTGTTCAAATACCCACTGTTTGACAGACGCCACAAAACGCGTTTTCAGATCTGCATGTTTGGATGCATGATACCCATCCAAAAACAAGGTGCAGACTACTCTCTGCTTCGGTCTTCTATGCAGAAAAAGATACAGCATCAGATAATATTCCACATTAAAGAACCATACTGTATCTGCATCTGCATTTTTCAACGCCTTATGAATATTTGCAAACATATGAAGCTTATTACTCACCTTCTCATGAAAAGGGGTTTTCCCCTTCATCACAATATGGTGTGGAAGTACACGGCAGGCTTTCCTGTTTTCTTCCGGTAATTCCCTTATTATCACCTTAGGCGCCAGCACGGATACCTCACAGTCGTCTGCAATAAATCCCATATATTCCTTCAATACCTTAGGAGCATGTCCGACCGCTTTTCCTTTGCTGTCACATCTCCCCTGATATTCAATCATACAGATTTTTTTCATACAATCCAATCCTTAAACTTACAATTTAATCTTCCGGTTCAGGATATAATAGATACGCAGAAGACTATGCATCAGCTGTATGCTGACAAGTGACAGGGCTGCAGCCCCACGGTTACGAAGCTTTGCCTTGGAATCCAACAGAACTGTATTCTGCATTTTCCTGATATCATGATAAATCTGCAGAATAAATTTCTCATGTTCCGCATCCATAGGGGTTTCCGATAAAAT
Organism: Lachnospiraceae bacterium; assembly: GCA_051879415.1. Taxonomy (GTDB): domain Bacteria; phylum Bacillota; class Clostridia; order Lachnospirales; family Lachnospiraceae; genus NK4A136. Next base: position 5,531 of record JBJELZ010000158.1, on the reverse strand, counting down.
CTGGAAGCAGGCGGAGAAAAACCTGCTGACAGCAGCCTTCCTGCAGGAGGGAAGATTCTTTCTGATATATACAATCATTTCCCTGCAGTGCATGTAATAATCCTTATTTCTTTCATCACATGTAGAGAACATTGTATTACTCTTCCGCTGATAATACTGATATTCCGTCTCACTGCCATAGGCAACCTTGTCTGCAGCTGCAAATAAACGATAGATGGTTCCCATATCTTCCGCTTTAGTATGTTCAGGGAATTTCACTTCTTCCAAAAGTGATTTTTTAATCAGCATTCCCCACGGAACACTTAAGAAATATTTCTGATAAAGCAGGCTTTCTACCGCATCCTCTCCTGAAATACAAAACCGGACTTCATCCGGTCCCACATCTACCTCAATGACACGGTTGCCTTCATATACCTTATCATAAGAGCATACTGCAATTGCGGCTTCATACTCCTGCATCAGTTTCCACAGATAAGAAAGATAAATCTCTGATACCGTATCGTCACTGTCAACAAATGCAATCACATCCCCCTGTGCCTGGCTGACTCCATAATTTCTTGCAGCCGCTGCCCCCTGATGCTCTCTATGAAATACCCTGATCCTGGCATCTTCCTTTGCCTGTTCCTCACAGATGTTTCCTGACTGATCCGTAGAACCGTCATCCACCAGAAGCACTTCATATTTTTGAAATTCCTGCATTAGGATACTTTGCAGACACTTATCCAGCGTGCTCTCTGCATTATAAACCGGTACAATAACACTGATGATAGGTTTTTCATTCATTGATGATCCCTCCTGTTTTTCTTGTAAATACTATAACTTAACTCCATATTTCTCCAGAAATTCTTTCATTTCTTTATAATCCTTAAAATCCTTCTGCCATCCATGCACGGCAAACGGAATCTCTCCGTCCTTCACACACTCCCTAAGATGATATTCTCTTGCAAACTTCTGTCCGCATTCCACCGTTGCAAGCCGGAAACCACACTTATTTTCCCTTCCAAAAACACCAAAGAAAATATCTTCATTACGCTTCATAAACCAATACAGCTTACGGAATCTGAACTCATGAATCAGTGCAATACACTTTCGGATATTGCGCAGGGAAAATCCGCCATTTCCCATCCTGATTCCACACCCGGCCTTTTTACAGCATTGAACACTAAATCCCGGGAAACCCTTTTTCCCTGGGAAGGTCCATTCCCAGATCCGCCGTTCCGGTATCCACGGCGCACCATAATAATCATATCCCATTTCAATAAATTCCGGGATTCTATTCTTCTCCTGCCAGATCACTGCATCCGTCTGGGCAATCAGAAGATAATCATATAACAGGAAACGTTTGTAAAAATCTTCCGAAAGCATAAGATGATTATATGATTTGGTTCCTTTAAAATAGCGATCCGGAAAAAATTCATACGTTATTTCCGAAAAATGTTCCCTATACCATGAGCAATCCAAATGTTTCGGTGCAACAAAGGCGACAGGCGTCCCCTTCAGCACGTCGGCATAACGTCTGACACAGCTTTCCTCATCCAAAGACAGCTTTTCTTTGTAAATCGGAATGACCGTAATATAAGTCTTTTCTGACACGCCCTGCACCTGTTTCCTTTCCAGATTTATCTGATCTTACAATCACCAAAGCTCCATATATGTTTATTCTGCTTCATGATTCAGCCACAATTCTTCTATGATTTCCACCGTTCTATCCCAGGAAAACCGTTCCTGTTCCCTGATCACATTATTACGGAATTCTTTTGCTTTATCTTCCCGGAAATATTTAAGGATTGCCTGTGCCAAAGCCTTCGGTGCGCAGGGTTCCACCACATATCCTGTCTTTCCATCTGTCACTGCCTCCGGCAGTCCCCCCACATTGGTTGCGATCACCGGCAGTCCAAAACCAAAGGCAATCTGAACAATCGCACTTTGCGTTGCCGATTCATATGGGCAGATATTCAGATCTGCTGCTGCAAAGTAGGGTTCCACTTCCTGATCAGGTATATACCCATCACGGATAACAAAGTGATCTTCCACTCCTGTTTCTTTGATCATCTCCAGATATTCTTCCTTAGAACCGCCAAAATCGCCCACGATATAAATCTTTATATCCGGGTCTCCCTGAACCAGTTCAGGTGCCGCCTGAATCAGATATTTCAATCCCTTATATTTTCTCACCAGACCGAAAAACAAAAGCATTTTTTCGTTATCTTTAAGCCCCATCTGCCGTCTGGCTTCTTCACGGCTGATAGACTTAAGCTTAAATGCATTATAGGTGGGCAGAACTGTCCTCCTGTAGGGCATCTTCGGAAGCAGCCGCTGAAGATTTCCCTCATCCTCTTTGGAATGTAAGATACAGTAATTGCCCTTTTTCAATGTTCTCTTTGTCAGAACTCCATCCATTGGAAACCGCTCATGCGGCAGCACATTATGACAGACAAACAGAATCGGAAATTTTTTCAGCCCTGCCAGCATGATCTGATAACACGGAGCAAAATAGGGATGCCACCATTGTACGATAATCAAATCCGGTTTCAGTTGCCTGATCTTTTTTGCTGAACTGAGCCAATTAAAAGGATTGGCAGTATTGATCCAGAATTTTGTATCCGGTATCTCAAAGGTCTTATTGCCATAATCCTTCTGTTCCTTCTTAAACATAAACTTCGGATACTGAAGCTTATAGGAGATCGTTTCCACCTGATACTTTGCCGATAAGCTTCGGCTTAACAGCCCTGTATAATGGGAAATACCTCCCTTATACGGATAGACCGGTCCGATCACGACAATTTTCTTTTTTCCCGTATTCTTAATCTCTTCACCCAAAATCAATGATTCCTCTCTGTAATCATTTCCTGACAACCTGTTCCATATAATCCAGCCACTCTTTGGCAATCAGCTCAGGAGCTGCCTTTTTTACAATCTCTCCGGCACAGATTGCTGTTTCTTCTGCCCGTTCCGGTTCCGTAAGCATCTTTCTCATTGCCGCAGCCATTTCCTCATCATCCCCCACATGAACCAGCAGTCCATTGACTCCATCATCAATCAATGTCCTCGGTCCTCCACAGGGACAGTCTGTTGAAATTACAGGAATCTGCAGAGCCATAGCCTCCATCAGTGCATTGGGCATCCCTTCATATTTCGAAGACATAACAAAGATTGCTGCATCAGAAAGATCTTTTTCCAGCTGATTGCTGTTTCCCTTTAACAGGACCTTATCCTGCAGCTGATGGGATTTGATATGTTCCTTGATCTGATGGTGCGTATTATCTTCACTTGCATCCCCATACAGCTCAAGGACATAATCCGGAAATTCCTTCATAATATGTTCAAATGCCCTGATCAATGTCATATGATCCTTGGCTTCGTGGAATCTTCCCGCAGTAACAATTGCTTTTCTTCTTGTCTCTGCTCTTTTTACTGATAAATATTTCTCGTTCAGCGGATTTAAAATGACTGCTGATTTTTTTCTGATTGATGCCGGGAAAAAATCTCTGGCATATTCTGTCTGAAATACTGCTCCTGCTGCTCTGTTATATAAAATACGACTCATCAGCTTTTGTTTTGCAGAAGCATAATCTACGTAAGGATCACTCCGTACAGAAATAATTACCGGTACACCTGTCCCTCCTGCTGCCAGCACAGCACGGTAATTGGCATTTCGACAAAAGGAAAGCAGGACATCCGGCTGTTCCTTTTTTAGAAGTTCACGTAGTCTCTTTGTACGCAGTTTTCGCTTTGCAGAACCTGATAATTTTTCTTCAGCCTCCGTTAATCCTACATTCTCCCGCCGTACCTTTTCATCCACCGGATATTCATCCTTTGCCACCCATTCTGTGGCAATCATCACTTCCCTGCCATTCTTTATAAATTCCCCGGAAAGATTGGCTACCACACGTTCTGCTCCGCCTTTCCCAAGGCTGTTAATATGAAACATGATTTTTTTTACCGCTTGATGCTCCATACAATTACAATCCTTTCTATAGCTCAGCATACCATCCGGCCAGTCGTCTTACATCATATCCTGCTGCCATAACCCGGTCCTGTGCTGACTGAACCCAGGCATCCCTTGGCATCTCCGACAGCTTAACTGCCTGCTCTGCCCATGCTTCCTTTGTATCCTCCAAAGACATTCTGGTTACCTGATCAGTTACCACAACTTCCGTTGTAATCCTGTCGGAAATCAGACAGGGCAGTCCTGCTGCCTGTGCTTCAATCACAGACAATGGCAATCCTTCATAGATGGAAGGAAAAAGGAATACATCCGTCATCTGCAAAAGTTCCGGCACATCCGAACGGATTCCGGTCAGAATCACATGTTCCTGCAGGTTCAGTTCGGCGACCTGTTTTTCGATCTCTTCCCTAAGTCCGCCTTCCCCAATTAAAAGCAGCTTTGCAGACGGCTGCTTTTTTACAATTTCATGAAAGAAAGCAATCAGAAATTTATGATTTTTAGCAGGCATATAGATGCCTACATGACTATAAACAACACAGTTTTCCATCTGCCATTCTTTTCTTACCTTTTCCCTGAGTACGGCATCAAACCGGTATTGCTCCACATCAATGGCATTTTTTACAACCTGAAATTTTCTGTTTCCATACATCCATTTTCCTGCATTTTCCGAGCAGGCAAATCGATCCGTGGGAATACAGCCCATAAACATCCGGAAAAATTTATGCAGTCCCACATGAGAGCTGTTTGAGGAATGTGATTGATAAATCCGTCTTTTTGCACCTGCCATCCGGGCTGCCAGAAGATCCAGCACAGGAAATGCATTGTCTGAATGACGAATCACTGTCTGATACTTATTCTCCTTCACAATCCTTCGGATTGCAAGAAAATTACCGACGGGATGTTTGGATTTTCTTGGCGCCAGATATACTTTTCCGCCAAGACGTTCTATTTCCTTCGTATAATCACCTTCCCGGATACTGTGTACAATGACATCAAACTGCACTTTTTCACGATCCAGATTCCGGTAGATATTCATAATAAAATTTTCAAGACCGCCGGGATACATTCCTCCCACGATATGCAGCATGCGCTTCATTGAACCCTGTATTCCTTTCCGGTTTCTTATCCTTCTTCCATCATATCCTGATACAGTTTCCGCAATTGTAAAGCCTGCGTTTTAACGTCAAATCCATTGGCCTTCAATATATCTGCGGGTCGTTGCCATACCTGTCTCTGATTCATCTGGTCAAAGCCTTTTTGCTTCCGATGCTCCATTTCTTCATAATGTGCCAGTGCAATGGTTGCCCACTCCGCAGGACTGCGTTTCAGGCTTTCGTAATCTGCAAGCTCCGTTACCCCTACATCTCTTGTAACAGCATCAGAGATCACACAAGGCAGTTCTGCCGCCTGTGCCTCAACAATTGTTCCGGGAAGTCCTTCATATCTGGAGGGAAAAATAACCATGTCCATCGCCTGATAATATTCCTCCGGTCTGCTCTGCCTGCCCGCAAAAACTACATACTCAGAAATCCCCAGTATCTTGGCCTGTTTTTTTACTGCATCCATCAGTTCTCCCTCACCT
>JBJELZ010000157.1:0-41362 GCA_051879415.1 Lachnospiraceae bacterium | reverse complement strand
TCAAGTCCCTAATCTGTTCATTGATAATCTCCGTTTTCCTTGTAGCAATAACCTCTTCAAGAATATCCTTCAAATTTTCTGTTGTTTCAGCAGATAAGTCTCTGGTTTTTCCAGCCACCCCTTCAACTTGCTTTAATAATCTTTCTCTATCGTCTGAATACAATACTGGCATTGAAGTATCAAAAAGATACTCCTTATATTTCTCTTCATCATCTATGTAAATCGGTTTACGATCAACTGTACGAAGAAAATACTCTACTTCAGCTTTCTTTTCCGGCATAATTGAAAGTGAATGTCCTCTTTGAGATATTTCAACCATTCCTGTTGCACGTAAATATCTAAAACAAGCATCTGCGTAATCTCTCATATTGCTTGCTTTTGTCTTAACAAATTTGTCAAGAGATTTATCTCTCGATTCTCGTGTTTGGGTGTTTCCGTTATTTATATCTTCTTGATATATTTTTTCCACCTCATCCCGAAGATATGTCCCTCTAAAAATCTTATAGCTTGCTTCAGTATATGTTTTCATTCTTCGAAACTGCTTTATTTCGGAAACAACCTGTTCAAATTTATTATAATGAGTTAACTGCATACCAAAAATCATCAACTCGTCAAAACTAACTGTACCAAGTTCATAAATCAGTCTAAACATTTCAAGATAAGGTTTGACCCCGAATAACCCATTAAATTGTTCCGGCTCCTTATGATACGGGGATGGTAACTGAAATTTTAAAAGTTGTCTCAACAATACTTCCTCTGTTCTTTTCCCGCTAATCAATTTTTCACCCGGTTCTGTTAACTTAATAACCGGCTTTAAATCGACAAATCCAAGTGCCTTAGGTGCTCGAGTAATTCTATCTCTCGCACTTAATGCCATATCTTTATCTGAGCCTTGTCCTTCGAAATCACTACCTTCAGCCAATTTCTTTATAAAAGCGACCTGTGTATCGGTATTCCATATTTTCCCTTCGAAATTATTATGCAAAACCTCGATCTCCGGAATCATCTTTAACGGAGATCGAGGCGAGGTTGTGAAAAAAAGTGTCTTACTTTTCAAATATGCCATATGATAGCCTCCTAGTAATTCGTCACAATAATATGTTTTGCATCCGCTTTAAACCGGTTTCTAATATTAACCGCATAAGACTTTTCGTATTCCTCAACAATATTAGTCCCATACAATTCCTCTGTTAATGGTGTTTTCCCAATAACTAAAAGTGCTTTACACGGTAAATTCATAAAATCATTCGCTAATCTTCTATGTTCTTCCTCTCCGAAACCATTTTTATACGCTTCATTTCCATAATCACTAAAAATACAATCGTATGGCGGATCCAAAAAGATAAAGTCATCTTCCTGAGCCATATTAAATATTTCTGAATAATCATAATTATATATATCTGTACGTCTTAATAGTTTATAATGCTCTTCCGTAATTAACTTTGTATTCAAGTTCTTGTATCTGCCAAACGGAACATTAAATTCACCATTGGCATTATATCTTATCATCCCTGAATATGCCGTTTTATTGATAAAAAAATATATTACCGAATCCAAGTACTCAGAATCTATCTTCTGATTAAACATATCTCTTATTCTATAGTACAATTCTTCATTTCTATTCTCCATTCTTTCTTCCGGATGTTGTTTTTTTAATTCTTCGTATTCCTTTTGATTATTCTCATATATTTCTTGCAACTCATCGAGTTGAATTCTCGCTTTGGGATAATCTTCCTTCATTCCTTGATAAAACGAATACAATTTTGTATTTACATCATTAATGATTGCCCTATCCGGTTCAAGAAAAAAGTACAATGCACCCCCACCGAAAAAGGGTTCTATATATCTATTATATTCAGATGGCATATTGCTCACAAAATGAGAAATTTCCTTAGACTTACCACCTCTATACTTAATCATTGGATTCATAACAATGCCTCCTTACACTATCTACTATTATATTTATTTATTGGGATAATCGCAAGAATTTTTTGCAAACATTTGTTCTTTTTTCATTGTTTGAATAAAAATAATAACGAAATGGATTTTGCCGGAAAATCTATGGTCGTTTCGGCAAACGAGGAGCCATTATAGAGGCAGATGATAAAGAATAGCTTATCTAAACTTTCTCAGCTTTTTTCGCATAAATAACCTTTGCCGAGATGCCACTGATCATTCCAATCTTCCCCGACAAAGCACTGATCTTATCTTCCGGTGCCTCCATTGCAATACTGATCAATGAAATTTCTTTTCCACCATTCTCCCGGTGCGGCAGTCCCATCCTGCCGATAATATATTCCGAGTAGCTGGAAAGCAGCTCATTCAATCTGGCAACTTCCGTTCGATCCTCTACAATAATTCCAATTAATGCACATCTATTCATCATCCATCCTCCTTCTACAAACGAATTATTTCTGCATCCAGCCGGTCAGCATCCGTCTCATCATGGGAAGTAATCACAAGCGTACGCCCTTCCCTTTTCTTTAAAATCCATTGAAGCAGCCGTTCATGATTCTCTTCATCCAATCCGGTAAAGGGTTCATCTAAAAGCAGTATTTCTGCCTCCGACAAAACCGTCCTTGCAACAGCAACTCTTCTCTTCATTCCACCACTTAATTGTCCGGCAGGCTGCTTTAATGCTGCCTCCTGCAGTATTTCTCCCAACATGGTTCTGATTTCTTCCACCGTATATTTCCGGTCTGCCGCCAGCAATACGTTGGTAACTGCCGAACACTTCAGACACAGCCTGTCCTCTTGAAAGGTCATGCCATACCGTATTGCTCCGGACGGTTTCTCCTCCCCGGAATTTTCTTCCGAAGATGCTACCGTTCCCCCTGTCGTCTTTTGTAATCCCGCACACACACGAAGCAGTGTCGTCTTTCCGCATCCGGAAGGACCCATGATACAATAGATTCCATCCTTCTTCAGTTCCAAATTGACATGGTCTAATACCTTTTTTTCTCCAAACGTCACGGAAACCTCCCTCAGAGCCACTGCTGAATTTCCATCGTCATCCAGCGGATCTCTAGAGACTTTTTCTCCGTCTGTCTGTTTCCTTTTCACGCCTGTTCTATTTATCTCTGTTCTTTCTTTCTTCTCTCTTCTGTCCGGCACTTCCGGCAGTTTCTGAACTTTTTTTAACAGGGCAACCACCAGTAATTCCACCAGGCTGCTGATCAGAATAATCACTGCCGTCCAAGCAAATACCCCTGCTGTATTCAGATAGATTTTTGCAAAATAAAGTCCCTCACCGATGGATGCCAGGGGAAGTCCGATGACCTCTGCCGCCACGCCGGATTTAAAACTCATCCCTACGGAAATCTTTGTTCCGCTGAGCAGATATGGCATGACAGCCGGCCGGTAAATATAATTTCTTCTGTTACGGGCAGATAATCCAAAAACATCTGCCATTTCCAGAAGTTCCTTGTCCACATGCTTCAGCCCTGTCAGCACATTGGTATAAATATTGGGAAATACCACCATGAAGGTTACATAGACGGAAAGATATTCTGCACCAAACCAGATCAAAAGAAGAACCACCACCGATGCCACCGGAACAGTCTTGACAAAGGAGATAAATGGTTTTAACCACTCCTCCATCCGGGGAAAGCGGTAGGAGACTGCCGCCAGAAAACAGGCAGCCAGAAAGGCAATACAAAATCCCCCGGTAATCCGTACCAGGGAATGAATGACAGACAGCCAGAAATTCTGACTGCCCGCCATTCTGATCAGTTCCTTTACCATTTCAACCGGGCCGGCAAAAAATATAGGATTATTTACGATCCAGCATATCAGCTGCCAGAGAAGCAGCCAGCAGACAATGATAAGGCTCTTTTTCCCTATCTTTTTCCAGAACCCTGACAGCCCGGATTTTGAAAGGTTATTATCCTTCATTCCAATCTCCATTCCACAGACGCTGTTGTATCAAAGGAAGCGCGAGCCGCTTTCCGATGGTGCTCTGCGGCCAAATCTACTTTGCAATATAATAAAATCCATCTTCCGGAACAGAGCCTCCGATAAATTCCGCATTCTGTTCTTCCAGAACCTTAAGATAACCGGACAAAGCTTCCTTCATCTCTTCCCCATCCATATAAACGATGTTACAAAAAGGTATGGCTGCTTCCGCAACAGGTGCTTTTTCGATGATTCCCTGAGCCACCACCAGTTCTGCAGTTGCTGCTGTTTCTGTATTGGCATATTCCGCAGATGCTTTATGATCTGCCAAAAATGCCTGCACTGCTGCCTCATGTTCAGCCAGGAAATCATTTCTGACAATCGTCACACCTGTCACAAGAGTACTGCCGTCTTCTCCCTGTACCAGATTCCATTGTTCTGTCATATCCAGAACAACCGAAAGTGCTTCATTCTGCTTTGTTGCTGCAGTTACAAACGGCTGTGGCAGAAGTCCGACTGCATCCGGATTTTCTGCAAGAACCGCTGCTACCTCTGTTGCTTCGGATTTATACTCCAGTGTTACATCATCCACGGAAATCCCGTTGGCAGACAAAAGATACTGCAGGGCAAAATCAGGCGTTGTTCCTTTTCCTGTCAGATATACTGTCTTTCCCACAAGATCCTCCATGCTGTCGATTGATGTATCTGCACTCACCATATAGATAACACCCAGTGTATTAATATCAATGACAGATATTCCGCCCTCTGTCTTATGGAAAAGCACGCTTGCAACATTGGCAGGCACCAGTGCAATATCCAGTTCTCCCTGCATCATCTTTCCAAGCAGTGCATCTGCTGCTGTTTCCATGGTAAACTCATAATTATTTCCGGTCTCCCCATTGGAACTCTGTTCCATCAACCGCACCAGTCCGATTGAGGTAGGCCCCTTCAAAGAGCCGACACGTACTGTCAACTGCTCTTCTACCTGTCCTTCCGCATTTTCTGCTGCACCGCATGCGGTAAGTGCCAGCATACACATTGCCAGCAGTACACCCAGCCATTTTTTCCATGTTCCTTTTCTCATTTTTTCTCCTCCTGTTTTCTTTTATTTTTAGTCCTATGCATAAAATAAGGCACCCCAAAAAGGATGCCGTAATCAACGTCAACGAATAATTAATGCAGCCTTTTATCTCAGAACGAATCTTTGATCTCAGGGAGAACGATTATTTTATTTTTAATCCCAGACTTCTTTGTAGCCCTCCGTAAATGCTTCCTGGGCAATCTCCAAAATCTGTCTTGCAGTCAGCTTATCACGGTATTCCTTTTTTGTAAAGATGTCTTTATGATCTTCTCTTACAGAACAGCCTTTCTCAAATGATACAGCATCAAAATCACGGCCGAGCCATTCATAATCTTCATCCGTAATAGTATCCGGGTCAAAGAAATTACCGCAATAGCGGAACGAATGCCATCTTCGTAACTTATAATCTCCTGTATAGTGCATTGCGGTGTAAGTACCATAGGTTTCAAACTCGCTAAAGCTGCTGTTCATCAGCCGTTCTGTCCCGATACACCGTAGGATCTTTTCATAAAAGGTATTGCCCTCTATCTTCTCATTACGCATGATATCGCCAATCATCTGCTGCATGATGTCGCAGCGAAACAGCATATGTTCTGAAATAAAGGATTTTGCAATACATTTCTTTAATCCCAGAAGCTCTTCCATCGTAACAAAATATTCTCCATGGCATTCCTGCTTCAGATCAAAATAGGGAATTCCCGTACCGGTTTGAAACATTTCAAAAGTCTTGCATGGTATGGTATCACCATCCCATGTCATATAATAACGATCCTTACATTGGTAGCAATACTGCATTTTTAAAAACTGCTGGTAATACCAGCCGGTTATTCCTCTCGGTACGTCTGTCCTGCCCAAAAGCTCCATGACGATCTTATGGACCTCTCCAAACGGAATCAACTCCTCTTCATTCAAAAAAGTTATCCGAGGATCCCATCCCTGTTTATGTACCAGTTCTCCCACTTCCGCATTGCCGATAAAGATCAGCCGGTTAAGCGGAATAAATCGGATCAGTCTGGGATAGTTATTTTGAACTCTTTGAAAATCCGCCGGTGTAACTAATACAAGAACGTCAAATTTTTCTACCATTACAATCCTCCGGTCATTCAGGGAGTCAGCGACAATGCACTGCCCCCTTATGATACCACTATTTATATTTTGGTTCATATGCCCAGCTTGCCAGATAACCAAAAATCAATGCTGCCGAACATCCCACTGCTCCGGCCTTAAAACCTCCGGTAAACAGGCCAAGGAATCCTTCCGCCTGCAGTGCCTCTTTGATCCCTTTCATCAGCACATGACCAAAACCGATCAGCGGAACACTCGCACCGGCACCGGCCCATTCCACAAAGGGCTCATACCATCCGAAAAAACTCAGCAATGCTCCTGTGCAGACCAAAAGAACCATGATCCGCCCCGGCATCATCTTTGTCTTTTCCATAAGAATCTGTACCAGCGCACAAATACCGCCGCCTATAAGAAATGCCCAAACATAATCCATCACGCCACCATACCTTTCTGTATCTGTTTTCCTTATAATCAGTGTGTCCCGGCTGATGGATTATTATGTATAAAAACTATGATGATAAACCTATCTATTTCAGATATCCGATAACTTCCACTTCACAAAGTACTCCTTTGGGAAGCTCCTTGACTGCCACGCAGCTTCTTGCAGGTTTCTCCGTAAAATACTCCTCATATACTTTGTTAAATGCAGCAAAATCTCCCATATCTGCGAGAAAGCAGGTAGTTTTCACAACCTTCTCATATCCGATTCCTGCCTCTTTCAAAATTTCCCCTGCATTCAAAATCGCCTGTCTTGCCTGTGCCTCAATTCCTTCTGCCTCAACACAGCCTGTCGCAGGATTAATCGGGATCTGTCCGGAAGCAAATAAAAAATCTCCCGCAACGATTCCCTGTGAATACGGTCCGATTGCCGCAGGTGCCTTGTCTGTACTGATTTTCTTCATGTTTATTTCCTCTCTTTCTGCCAATCCGGCAATTTCTTTTTAATCATCTATAAAATCGACCATCACATAAAACCCTCTGGGTTTTTCTTCAATCTCCACCACCGTACCTTCTCTTGATTTTAAACGCTCACGCAGCCGGTAATTGCCTGACATCGCCAATGATGGATCTATGGTATAATAATAAAAACTCGGCAGTACCCCTTCGGTTACAGTCACTTTATCTCCAACCTTTAAAAGTCCCGGCCGCTCCATCTTAAATTCCATGCTTCTCATCAGGATTTTTCCTCCAATATTTTATCTGATATACTTTTTTACAACCGGCATTGCCTGCAGTTCTTTCCTCGTAAAAGTTTTCATAACAACCAGCATCAGAAGGTAAATGATAACTGCTGCTGCCATTGCCACAAGCATAGCTGCCAGCTGATTTCCCAAAATCTGATAACCCACATCATAGATCAGTTTTGTAAATACTCCCATTACCAGTGCCCCGGCTGCAGGCTTTATAAATGTATTCTTCCAGTCAAAGTGATAATCCAGCATAGCCCTGATATAACGGCAATTCAGAATACATACCAATAATGGGAATGTAACATTGGCAATAATCAAAGCATATTGATCCAGATTTGTCCAATAAAGCAATGCCGTCAGAATAAACACATGAAGAATCAAGGAAATTCCTGAATGAATCACAGGTACCCGCATCCTGTCACAGCTTTGCAGGATGGAGGTCGTAAGCGTGGATAATGCATAAAATATAACTGCTGAAGAACCGGAAACCAGAAGGCCGACTGCCACTCCATGATATTCTTTCAGGCCGGAAAACAATACTCCCATAATCGGATCAGCTAAAACAGCCAGTCCGACTGCTGACGGAAATGCGATGACCATATTGGTTTTTAATACCACATCAATCTTATGGCATACCGGTTTGTGTTCCTTTTTTGCAAAGGATGCCACAATAGACGGCATGGATGCCGCTGCCATTGCCGTTGCGATTGCTGTCGGCAGATTGATCATCTGATTGTACTGTGTATTAAAGATTCCCTGAATATCTGTTGTCTTAATGGCATCCCAGCCCTTTAACGGCATCAGATTGCTGAAAATCAAGTCATCCAGTGTATAACCCAGCTGATAGATAGACTGGCTTAAAATCACAGGGATTACAGTCAGTAAAATTGCCTTGTACAAAAGCCTGTCCTCTTCCGGTGTCAGACTTTCATCCTGCTCTACTTCCTCTTTCCGTTGTTTTCTTTGAACAAAGAACAATATGAAAAATAGTACCAGTGCCGACAATGCACCTATAAAAGTTCCAAGCGTCCCGCCCATGGCACCATAAGAAGCCTTCTGATCCTGCTCTGTACAGATTGTAACCAGCCAGCCTGCTGCCACAATACTGACAACTGCATTCACAATCTGCTCAAGCACCTGGGATACTGCTGTCGGTACCATATCCCGATGTCCCTGATAATATCCCCGGCAGGTTCCCAAGATTGCAACGGTGAATGTTGTAGGTGCCAGGATACGGAGTGGTCTCTGCAATCCTTCCTTATGGTACAGCTCTGCAAGAAAATCTGCTCCAAAGAACAAAACCAATGCAGCAATCAGACCTGAGATAACAGCAAAAACCATTGCATCCCGAAACAGTCTGTGTGCATTACGGTACTCTTTATTAGCCAGTCTGGATGCCATCAACCGTGAAACCGCAAGAGGCATACTGTAAGAGGAAAGTGTCAATGCAATATTATAGATTCCAAAGGCAACCGAATACAAACCGTTTCCGGTATTTCCCATAATATTTGCCATAGGCACCCTGTAGATAAACCCAATCATCTTGGAAACCAGACTTGCCACGGCAAGAATACTTCCCTGCACAACAAGCGATTTTTTTAACTGCTTTGACATTTTTTCTCTTATTCCTTAATATCCTGATACAATCTTATATTATTATATACCGCATTTTCCAAAGACACAACCATCTTTAAAATTGTTATCTTTTTCCTTTTTTGTTATCTTTTTGTGAATTCCATACTCATTTCTGTTTTATCATAGACAAATCTGTTCTCTTTATGCTATGATTGAAAAAATGAATAAGCAGCAAAAAAATACCAATAATGAATATGAAAATATTCTACCAAAAAATATGGAGGAAACTTATTATGAAAAATCTTACGATTCACAAACTGCTTCTTGTTTCATCTGCATTTCTTCTTTCCGCCTTCTGTCTGTTTGGCTGCGGAAACAACGAGACACAAAATAATGCTGATGATATGGCACAAACAGAAGATACTAATAATGAAACCAACACAGACGATAACACATCACAGGTCGGTACAGAAAATCCTGCCCCGACAGAAACACCTGCTGCCTTAACTGATCTATCCCTTTTGGATATTATGGACAAAATTTATGAAATTGACGAACCGGTATTAAATGTATTTCGCGATACTGTCGATATCAGTGATCCGGATGCCATGTTCTATAATACAGGTCTGAATGATCTTACCAATGTAAAGGAGGCTGCCATTTCCGAACCGATGATGAGTTCCCAGGCATACTCTCTGGTTCTTGTACGTGTTAATGATGAAAGCAAGGTTTCTGATGTTGCCTCTGCCATGAAATCCGGCATTAATCCGGCAAAATGGATCTGTGTCGAGGCAGATGACCTGCAGGTTGTTTCTTATGAAGATGTCATTCTGCTGATTATGGTATCTTCCCAGCTTTCCGAATCCGCTACTTCACAGGAAATTGTAGATGCTTTCAGTCAGGTATGCGGCGGTGAGGTAACTTCTTACTAAATCACTTATAGGAGCAGTGCCTGTTTTATGATTTTTTCAAGCATTACATTTTTATACTTCTTTTTTCCGGTTGTCGGATTATGCTACCATCTGACACCGGCACGTTTTAAAAATGTGCTGCTGCTTGTAGCAAGCCTGTTATTTTACATTCTGGGAAGTCCAAAAGGGCTTCCCTATCTTTTGATTGTTCTGCTGACCGGATATTTCGGCGGTCTGACAATCCAGGTATTAGCCAGGAAAAAAATACTTCGCCGCATCCTGTTTGCCTGCTTTGTTCTGCTTTGTATTGCATTGCTGTTTTTCTTTAAATATTTTGAGCCGGATTCTCTGCCGGTCGGCATCAGTTTTTATACCTTCCAGGCAGTCGGTTATCTTGCAGACATCTATCTTGGCAGAGAAAACGCCGAAAAAAATCCGATCGTTTTTTTCACGTTTATTACATTCTTCCCTCAACTGATTGCAGGACCGATTGTCAGATACCAGGACATCTCCGCCGAACTTCATAACAGGAAGGCTTCTCTTAACGATATTACAGACGGCTTAAAGCGGTTTTTACTTGGACTCTTTAAAAAAGTACTAGTTGCGGATCAGCTCGCTGCTGCCATCCGTTTCTGGGGAACTCCCTCCTGCGTTACTCTGGCATGGATGGCTGCCATTGCCTATACACTGCAGATTTATTATGACTTTTCTGCCTATTCTGATATGGCAATCGGTATGGGAAAATTCTTTGGATTTCATCTTCCTGAAAATTTCAATTATCCCTATATCTCAAAAAGTATCACTGAATTCTGGCGTCGCTGGCATATTACTCTGGGAAGCTGGTTTAGGGATTATGTTTATATTCCGCTTGGGGGAAGCAGGGAAGGAAAGCTCCGCACATGTATCAATCTATTAATTGTTTTTGCACTGACAGGTCTCTGGCATGGCATCGGCTGGCAGTTTCTCACCTGGGGTCTGTTTTATGGTATTCTGCTTGTCATTGAAAAGTCCTTTCTGTTGAAATGGATGGAACAGCTGCCCCGGAGATTTCACTGGATAAAACATGGCTATGTCATGCTCATGGTCATACTTGGATTTGTCATTTTCTCTGCTCCTTCCCTGCCTGCTGCCTGGTCAACCCTTTGCAGCATGTTTGGTGTCACCGGTCTTCCGCTCTGGAACAGGGATGCCATATTTTACCTGAAAGATATCCTGTTTGCATTGAGTCTCTTTATTCTCTTCTGCACGCCTATCTTTCCGATGCTTAAGGAACAGATTAACAAACGGCCGAAGCTGGGAAAATACACTGCCGCGGCAGGCATTTTGATCTATCCTCTGATCCTCTTACTCTGTACGGCATGGATTATTGTAGAGACACCGCAACCGTTTTTATACTTCCAGTTCTAGAAAAGTACCGGGCAATTGGCTAAGAAAAATATGAAAAAAGGATTTTAATTTATGGTTATCAAGGAAACGGACAATAAAAAAACATCCCGCAGTATCGCATCAGACATAGGCAGATGGGCACATATTGCCATGCTGTGCCTGCTTATGCTCTGCTGGCTGCTGACAGCTTTTTATTTTCTTGTATCAAAACCATCAGACTACTCTGTAGCTGAACGGCGCAAATTAGCAGCCGCCCCCACCCTTACCTATACTTCCTTAAAGAATGGGACCTGGCTTTCCGGCATGGAAGCCTATACCAAAGACCTTTTCCCGGAAAGGGAGCTTTTCCGCAGCCTCAAAACTGCCTCTTCCTTTTATGGTTTCTTGCGTCTTCAAGACAAGGGGTATGCCATTCTGCAGAATCATCTTGCCAAAATGGATATGACATTAAATTCCGGTTCTGTCAGCTATGCCTGCAGTCAGATGCAGTATATTTACGATTCCCTCCTTTCCGAAAGTAACTGCAATATTTATTACTGCGCAATACCTGATAAAAACTATTATCTTCATCAGGCGGATGCATCCTATCCTGTGCTTGATTATGATGCATTGGATCTTATGCTTAAAGAGCAGTTATCCTTTGCCACACCGATTGATATCCGGAAAGATTTATCTTTATCGTCCTTTTATCTGACCGATACCCACTGGAGGCAGGACGCACTGATCCCCGCAGCATCCTCCATACTTTCTGCAATGACAGCATCATCCGTAAATGAAGATCTCTTTACTCCGCAGACCGCCCTTACCTCCTTTGATGGCGTTCTGAGCGGAAACATGGGCTGGAATCTTATCTCTGACCCCCTGATCTATCTGACCAATGACACCATTGCGTCTGCCTATGTGACCCATCTGGAAGACATGAACTGTCATTCTGTTTATGACGCAAAATATCTTACCTATCGTGGTCCCGGTGCAGACCCCTATTCTTTCTTTTTATCCGGTGCCACTGCCTTTGTCACAATAGAAAAGGATGCATCCGCCACAGCTATGGAAACTGCAGCCAATACATCCTGCCGGGAACTGGTGATCTTTCGTGATTCCTTTGGAAGCAGTATTGCTCCCCTGTTCTTATCGCAATATGATAAAATCACGCTCATAGATACCCGCTATATCAATCCCGCCCTGATCAGCGACTATATCACATTTACTGATCAGGACGTCCTCTTTCTTTACAGTACATTACTTTTAAACAACAGCTTTTCCCTGAAAGCTCCTGCAAACAGCCGGTAAAATGTGATTTAAACCGCTTCCAGTACAACTCCATGTGCAACACCGGGTACTGTATTGCCTTCATTAAAGCTGGTCTTGCTGAGTAGTGCTCCGGTTGGGACAAATAATACCTTCTTCCACTTCTTTTCTTTCATCTGCTGTAAAATCAGTGTAGCCAGTACAGATGCCGCACAACCACAGCCGCTTCCACCGGAATGGGTATCCTGTCCACAGGCGGAACCACAGACTTCCTCTGCCATTTGTTTGATTGCTGTATCTTCCATGCCCTGATAGGAGGATGCCTGCTGTTTTTCATCCTTTTGGATCTGGACATTTCTATTTTCGGTACGGATCGGTTCCTCATACGCCGTTCCACATCTTCCGTAAATCTCGATTCCGCAGTCCATATGCACCTTGCTGATATCATAGCCTTTCTCCTGCATCAGATGGATCAGGGCAGTCTGCCCTACAATTCCAAGATCTCCGGTGATGATTCTGTCGTAATCTTCCGGGCCACAGGAGAAATCCTGAAAATGCCGGGAAATCGTATCTGCTGCCGCAGGTGCCATACAGGCTCCCATATTCATGGAATCCTTTAACCCGTAATCAACCACCTTTCCCGGTGTAATCGCAGTAATCTTTGCACAGGTCTGATTGCTCTTCTGATCAGATAATATGAAGGCACCGCTTGCAGATACTGTTCTGCTTGCAGACAACGGACGCTGGCTACCGTAATCCAGCGGAAAACGAAACTCTTTTTCTGCACTGGCAAAATGGCTCGATGTAACACATGCTACTTTATCAGCATACCCGCCATCAATCAGTACGCTTCCAAGGCAAAGAGCCTCCCCACTGGTAGAGCATGCCCCATAGAGTCCAAACAGAGGAATCTGGCAGGAGGCACTTCCAAAACTGCTTGCCATGGACTGTCCCAACAGGTCTCCTGACAACAGATATCTGATATCCGTTTCTTTCAAGTTTCCTTTTTCCAGTGCCAGCCGGATTGCATTTTTCTGAAAACTGCTCTCTGCCTCTTCCCAGCTGTCAGCACCAAGCTTATCATCTTCTGCTATCATATCAAAATAGCTGCCCAGCGGTCCCTTCTGTTCCTTACTGCCTCCGACTACTGCGGAAGAATAAATAAAAACAGGACGGCAAAATGCAAGACTCTGCATGCCGACCTGTTTTGCTTTCTGATTTTCCATAATTTCTACCTCTTCTCTCCTTACTGGTTTCTTTCCCTAGGTATTTGCGAAACTCCAATCATCTTTCGGAAAGCTGTGCAAAATATATAAGAAAGCGACATTAGCTGCGAAGCAGGTACGGAGCTTTTTATATATTTTGAACAGCTTCAACGATATGTCATTCAGTTTCGCTATTACCTATTCTTTCCCTAGTATATGGAGACCGGAGGATTCTATACTGTTTATTCAAACTTCCCACATCTCAATACCGATAAAAAGCATACAGAATGCGGATGTCGCTGAGAAAACCCTTGATTTATGTCGGCACTTAATGAGCCGGAGGCGAATTTAGTGTCCGCTACATAAATCTTGGAGCGAAAGCGTGTTTTCGAAGCACTCCGCTTCTGGATGCATAATCAGGAACCGTGAGTGGGAAGTTTGATTTTATAAAAAACTAAAGATGAGTTCCATAATATAAACCACGATGCAGGAGAAAACAGAAACCTTAAACAGCCCCTGCCCCTTGTATGCCAAAAACAATGCCGTCACAAATCCCGCCAGTCCTGTCCAGTAGTTGCCTGTTGCCGACAGGATTGCTGGAAATGTCATAACTGCCAGCGTCACATACGGTACATAATACAAAAAGGAACGTATCGTTTTATTTCTGATTTCTTTTCTGATTAACGTAAGTGGCAGCATACGGATCAAATAAGTTACTACTGCCATAATAATTAAATATATCCAGATATTATGTGTCATTTTCCGTTTCTTATACCTTTCTCTCTTCTTTTTGTCATCCAAAAGTCCAATCTATATACTTTAATTGACAGAATGCACAAAACAATTTGCTTGAATGACATTTTGCGCTGTGAAAACGTTTAGCGCATAGGAATGAAAACATTCTGTTTCAGCAATTTGTTTTGTGTATTTTGTCATGCCCTGCTCTCTGCAGAAGTTTCTGACGCTTCCGGTTCTTCCACCGGGAAGAGCAGTGCTGCAAGCAGGGAAATCAAAACCGTCAGAACAATAATTCTGGAACCGGCTGAAAACTCCTTAAGAACAGGCAGCATTGTACAGGCAAAGCTGCATGCCATTGCCACAAGCACGGCCAGACGAACATGTTTGTCCTCCTTGGCGGGTGGAATAAAGATTGCAACAAACATTCCATATAATGCGATACTTAATGCATTGACAATTCTTTCCGGAAGAATATTTCCCATAACCACTCCAAGAAATGTTCCCAGTGTCCATCCGGGAATTGCTACTGACATTGCTCCGTAAGAATATAAGGGATTGAGTTTCTCCTTGCTGCTAATGGAAATTCCGAAAATCTCATCCGTTACACCAAATGCAACAATCAGTCGACTCCAAAGTGGTGCCCCCGGATCCAGCTTTTGCGATAATGCACAGGACATCAGCATATAACGTATATTAATGACCAGCTGTGATACTGCCATCTCCAGATAGGGTGCATTGGACGCAATAATGGTCAATGCTGCCGCTTCGCCTGCGGAAGTCAGATTGGTCAGGGACATGATGGTCGCTGCCAATGCCGACATCCCGATCTGTTTTGCCTGAATTCCCAGTGAAAAAGATACTGCAAAATATCCCAGTGCAATTGGAATCCCGTCCCGTAATCCGTTTTGAAAAAATTTCCAGCCTGCTCTATTTTTTTCTTTCATTTTTTCCTGCATTTTTTTATCCAATCATAACGTACAATATTTATAATACCCTTTTGTTCATACAACAATTAAACATTCTAGCCATTTTCCCTTATTTTGTAAAGACATAAAGTTAGAAATGCTTCTTCTAAAATGTCCTAAATCACCACTATTTTACAACAAATTTGATTATTTTACATGTTGTGATTGACATTATATATATTATCCGTATAATATATATCGTGAAGTAAACACTCTCTAAACTTTAAGTATATTATTATTGCGACTTTTATGGAGAATATTTATCTTCCAAAACTATCAGAAAAGGAAGAAATTTGAATTATGTATAATGATCTAAAGCTAGGTCAACGGCTTAAGGATCTCAGAAATGAACATGGACTGACACAACAAGAGCTGGCAGATCGTACAGAACTGACAAAAGGATTTATTTCCCAGCTGGAGCGGGATCTGACTGTTCCTTCCGTTCCGACACTTCTGGACATCCTGCAATGTCTTGGCTGTTCACCCGCAGAGTTTTTCAGCGATACAAGAAAAGCGCCTGTGGTATATCATCAGGACGACTATTTTGAAAAAATTGATGAAGAGCATAACAGCACCATACAATGGCTGGTTGCCGATGCCCAGAAAAATATGATGGAGCCTTTGCTGATCCGGCTTGCACCGGGTGGAGAGACCGTTGCAGATAAGGCTCATAACGGAGAAGAATTTGGATATGTCATCAAAGGACAGCTTCGCCTGGTTCTGAATGACACAACGTATTCTGTCAAAACCGGGGAATCCTTTTATTATCCCTGCTCTCAGAAACACCAGATATTCAATTCCGGGAACACAACTGCTGTATTCCTCTGGATCAGCACCCCACCCAGCTTTTAACCGAATCGGCAGCATAACTGCCAGTCCGGAGAACATCCGGAATACGAAACAAAACACAGACAGAACAAATAAGATAAACAGAAAGGCACAACGATTATGCAGGAAAATATTTTATCTCTTAATAATATTTCAAAATCCTTTGATGGTGAAATGGTGTTAGAAGAACTTTCCCTGGATATCAAGCGGAATGAATTTGTCACTCTGCTTGGTCCTTCCGGTTGCGGGAAAACTACCACGCTCCGTATCATCGCGGGATTTGTTATGCCGGATGCAGGAAATGTTCTCATGGAAGGCAAGGATATCACTTCACTTCCTACCGAGAAACGCTGCATCAATACCGTATTCCAGAAGTATGCACTGTTTCCGCATATGACCGTTGCGGAAAATATTGCTTTTGGATTAAAAATCAAGAAAAAAGATGATGCCTATATTCAGCAGAAAATCAAATATGCACTGGAACTTGTCAATCTGACCGGCTATGAAAAAAGAAAGCCCCGCTCCTTAAGCGGAGGCCAGCAGCAGCGTATTGCCATTGCAAGAGCTATCGTTAATGAGCCACAGATTCTTCTTCTGGATGAACCCCTTGGTGCACTGGATTTGAAACTCCGTCAGGATATGCAGAAGGAACTGATCCGTCTGAAAAAGGAACTGGGTATCACCTTTATCTATGTTACACACGATCAGGAAGAAGCACTGACCATGTCTGATAAAATTGTTGTTATGAATCAGGGATATATCCAGCAGATCGGTACTCCGGAGGATATCTACAATGAACCGGAAAATGCTTTTGTTGCGGACTTTATCGGCTCAGCCAACCTGCTTTCCGGAATAATGATACAGGATGAGCTTGTCAGCATCAATGATGTGAAATTTGCCTGTGTGGATAAAGGATTTGGAAACAATAAACCGGTGGATGTTGTCATCCGTCCTGAAGATGTGGAAATCAGGGAAAAAGGTCAGGGAATTTTTCCTGCTGTTGTTACTTCCGTATTATTTAAAGGTGTACACTATGAGATCTTTGCCAAAGGCATCGGCATTGACTGGATGATTCATACGACAGCCTATCATGAAGTCGGTTCTGAGATTGACCTGTATGTAAAGCCGTTTAACATCCAGATCATGCATAAGCCGGAATCAGAAGATGAAGCGGTCATCCAGCAGGAGTAATTCATAAAAATTTTATTTTTAGAATTTACTTTTAAGTACTCTATATTTTCCAAATAAGAAAGGCACGGACATTTTTATGAAACGTAAATATATCGCATTACCATATATCATCTGGATGAGCGCTTTTATTATATTACCGCTTTTATTTGTGGCATATTATGCCTTTACTTCCAAAACCGGTGCTTTCACTCTGGAGAATATTTTTGCTATTTTTGACCCGCTTCATATCAAAGCAACCCTGCTTTCCCTGGAGCTTTCACTGGCATGTACGTTCCTTTGTCTCCTTATCTCTTTTCCATTGGCATTGGTACTGCGGCGTCTGAATATGAACAATAAGGGAATCATGATTCTGATTATGGTTCTGCCCATGTGGATGAATTCTATTTTAAGAATTCTCGCATTACAGATGATCCTAAGTAAAAACGGAATTTTAAATATGATATTGTCCTGGTTCGGCATTGCACCACTGGAGATCATCAACACTCCCTTTTCCATTGTTTTTGGTATGGTCTACGATTTTCTGCCTTATATGATCCTTCCGATTTATAATGCAGTCATGGATATTGATGAGGATCTGATTGATGCTGCCGCTGACTTAGGTGCCTCATATGGTTCTATCGTATGGCGTGTGATCCTTCCTTTGTCAAAGCCCGGCATTATCAGCGGAATTACCATGGTTTTCATTCCCAGCCTGACTTCCTTTGTAATCCCGGATATTTTAGGCGGTGGAAAGATCCAGTTACTTGGTAATGTAATCGAGCAGGAATTTGTCACCAGCATGAACTGGCATCTTGGCTCAGGACTGTCCTTTGCACTGATGATTTTTGTCATCATCGGACTTGTCTTTTCACAAAAGCAGGAAAAGAAAGACAGGGAATCCCTTGTCTGGTAAGAACTATGGTATAAGAGATGTATGAGAAATGAGGACTGGTATGAAGAAATTTATCTGCAAATTTTATCTGGCAATTATCATGATATTTTTATACGCACCGATTCTGGTATTAATTGTGTCTTCCTTTAACAATTCCAAATCCAGAGTTGTATGGGGTGGTTTTACCCTGAAATGGTATGCCGAAATTTTTAGTACCTCTGTTGTCAGAACTGCCCTGCAGAATACAGTGGTTTTGGCTTTGGGATCTGCTTTTATTGCAACCCTCATTGCCCTGATTGCATGTATCGGTATTGATGCCATGCGCAGAAAAGAATATTCCATTGTCATGGCAGTGACTAATATTCCTATGCTGAATGCTGACATTGTGACAGGTATCGCCATGATGCTGTTGCTGATTCGTTTTATGCCACTTGGTTTTTCCAGTATTATGCTTGCCCATATCACATTCAATATTCCTTATGTGATCTTAAGCATTCTTCCGCGGTTTAACCAGCTGGATGTCAGCATCTACGAAGCAGCAAGAGACCTTGGTGCAGGACCGGTATATTCCTTCTTTAAGGTAGTTCTTCCGGAACTAGTGCCGGGAATCATCTCCGGATTTTTTATGGCAGTTACCATGTCCATGGATGATTTTGTTATTACCTATTTTACAAAGGGAGCAGGTATCAATACATTATCCACGATGATTTATTCCCAGATCAGAAAGGGAATCCAGCCATCCATGTATGCACTATCAACCGTTATATTCCTGCTTACCGTTCTTGTGCTGATCATTGTGAATGTAGTTACTGCTCCACCAAAGAAGCAGCACCAAAAACAGGTTATTATGAAATAACATATATGAGGAGGTTATTATGAAAAAGAAAATTTTCACTGCCCTGTGCGCAGCAGCAATCGCAGTCTTCGGGCTGACCGCTTGTGGAGGATCCAAAGAACCCACACAGCAGATCACAGTATTTAACTACGGTATGTATCTTGATCCTGCTTTGCTTGATCAGTTTACCGAAGAAACAGGAATTGAAGTATTGTATGAAGAGGCAGCAACCCCGGAAGAGCTTTATTCAAAATATTCCTCCGGTGCCATCCAGTATGACGTTGTATGTTCTTCTGAATACATTATCATGAAAATGATGGAAAACGGGCAGTTACAGCCAATGGATTTCACGCAGATGCCCAATATTGAAAATATCAGCGATGATGTATGGCAGTTCTGTGCCACCTTTGATCCGGGCAATCAGTACGCACTGCCCTATTTCTGGGGAACGGTCGGCCTGCTTTACAACGAAACGATGGTTTCTGAAGCACCTACTGACTGGGATGTTCTCTTCAATGGAGAATACGCAGGCAACATCATTATGCAGAACAGCATGCGTGATGCCTTTATGATTGCGCTGAAATATCTGGGATATTCCTGTAACACAACTGATCCTGTTGAACTGGCCGAGGCCAGAGATCTTCTGATTGCGCAGAAAGCAGATGTACAGTCCTATCTGGTAGATGAAGCCCGTGATGAAATGGTTGCAGAAAATGCAGCAATTGCCGTTGTATATTCCGGTGATGGTCTGTTAGGATGTGATGAGAACGAAAATCTTACCTATGTTGTTCCGGAAAATGGAAGTAACCTGTGGATTGACTGTTGGGCAATGACCAAAGAATGTGACAATCCTGAAGCAGTATATCAGTTTTTGGATTACATCTGCTGCCAGACAGACAATGTTGCGCAGAATTTTGAATATGTATACTATCCTCCTTCAAATGCTGCTGTAAGAGAAATGCTTCCGGAAGAGGTTGCCAATGATCCTCTTTTGTTCCCGGATTTTACTACCCTTGAAAACTGCGAAGTATATCAGTTGATGGATGATGCTACCACAGAGTTGATGGACGAATACTGGAAACAGATTAAGGCAGAGTAACAGCCTTAATTTCCTCCATACTGGTACAACCCGTAAAAAAAGTATGATAAAGAACCGGCCACCTTGCCAAGGGCTACAGCAGCAACAAAAATGCGCAGTCCCTGGTGAAAGCCGGTTCTTCTTGCAAAGATCGGAATACTGTCTAACATCTCTGCGATCGCAAGTGCAACGCATCCTTCAAACATTCCTCCAAATAATCCATACAAAAACAGCAAAAGAAAACCAAGTCCTCCGGCACCGCCCGGAATCGTAAGAAAAGAGGAAAATACTGTTACAATTCCTCCAACAATTGTTCCAAGAATAACCATATTTTCATAGAGCAGAATATGATCTGCTGTATTTGTTTTCTGTGCAAAACGCGGTATCAGCCCCACAGAAACAAACACTGTCAAAACCCCGGCACTGACCATCATTCCAAAACTGAGACCGCTTACTGCCATCAGTATAAAAATCAATTCCTTCATTTCCTGACCTCCATACTGAGCTTTTGACGTTTCTCATTTTCTATCAGCGTTGTATTAATATCATTTTCATACATCTTCATTTCCACTTCAATCGGGGTCGGATCCACCGTCAGTCTCTTATTGCCAAAGTGATTAAAGAAAACCGTAATTCCAAGTGCCAGGCCTATGGAATAAGAGAATTCCAGCACCGTAAATCCATTGGAAACCTCTCCCATCACCTGCTCATAAATGCCGGAAAAGAGCTGTTCAATTCCAATATCATTGTGAAATGCCATAATAGTCAACGCCGTACCAAAAAAGCTGACCAAAGCAACACCTGCTGTTTTGGCCTTTTCCCACGTCTCTGATGGCTTCTTCTTTGCCGTATATTCCACCAGTACGTCTGTTTCTCCGATACTTTGTACACTGGCTTCACCGTTCAATTCTGTCAGCATCTGAATCACCGCCAGGGAACTGATACATTTTCTATGTGGTCCCTGCATCTGAAATCTGTAAAGGACAATATTTTCTGCCTGATTAAGAAGTGCTGCATCTAAACAGTATACCTTTGCCACATCTTTTAAATAGACATCTGTTTCCGCTACCTGAACACACCGTTCCATCTTTAAATAAATGTCACTCGTCTGCATAAAAAAAGGAGATCCTTTCTCAAGTCTCTCCTTAGTTTAACCATTCACATGGATTCTATACGCTGACCGGGAAAAAGCTCCTCAGATATCTGTTTTATCTCTAAAAAACATCTACCCTGGTCATGGATGAGAATTCCGTATTTTTCCTGATTCCCATCTGTACGTGGCTTAGGCTGGTAATCTGAATCTTATCAACGGTATCATCCTTTGTTCCGCGTAAAATCAAAGTATAAATATTTTCTCCTGTCTGGTCACTAACCGATGTTTCCAGCGTATATGTATAACTTCTCTGATTTCTGACATCACCGCTTCCGGTAAATTTCTCATAACTGGATGCTGTGCCATCTACGTTGAACGAATAATAAGTTACCGGTGCGCCGGGTATTTTCCATTCACCTACCAGATTTATCTCGTTAATTTCAACCGGTTTAAACATACTGAATAAATAATAACCGCCTGCAATCAGAAACAGTAAAAAGCAAACCGCTATAATCTTGCTTGCAAATTCGTTATCTTCCTTTTTCTTAGCCTTTGCCATAATATGACACTCCTTCCAATCGGGTATATACTATAACTAGTTGTATCATATTTTTCCAAAATATGCAATCCTTATTCTTCGCCCTCTTTTACGGCCTTGGCAAATTCTGCCTGAATGGAAGGGTCATAAGAAAGCATCGGATCAATATCTTTTCCCTTAATCTTACGATCTACATAGTTGCGTGTAATCTTAACAACAACCGGAGATAAGGCAATTACACCAATTAAGTTGGGGATCATCATAAGTCCGTTAAAGGTATCGGAAATATCCCAGGCAAGGGAAGACTCCATTAAAGCACCGGAAACGATCATCAATACGAAGATTACCCGGTATACCTTAACACCTGTCAGACCAAATAAATATTCTGTTGCCTTGCTTCCATAATGTGACCATCCAAGAACAGTTGTAAATGCAAACAGCAGGATGGCTACCGCAACAAACATCTCACCCGGTTTACCAAATACTGCACCAAATGCCTGTGCTACTAAGGTGGCATCATTTGTTCCCTCTACCGGAAGACCGGTTTCAAGATTGATATAACCGGAGGAAAGTACCACGATCGCTGTCATGGTACATACAACAAAGGTATCTGCAAATACTTCAAAAATTCCCCACAAGCCCTGCTTTACCGGCTCTTTTACATTGGAATTGGAATGTACCATAACAGAGGAACCAAGTCCTGCTTCATTGGAAAATACGCCTCTTTTACATCCCTGTGTAATAACTGTCTTGATTGCAATACCGGCTGCTGCACCACCAACTGCCTTCACACCAAAAGCAAATTTAAAGATGGATACAAAGATTGCACCGATAAGTGTAATATGTCTGCAGAATACAATCAGTGTACCCAGAACATATGCGATTGCCATAAACGGAACTACACGCTCTGCTACAGCTGCAATTCTCTTTAAGCCGCCAATGATTATCACTGCTCCTAAGATCAGCAGCACCAGACCAATTGCAAGATTTACCACTGTAATATCACCATAAAGTACAGGTGCATCCACATTGGCAAAAAACGCAGACTGGATATTCAAAGTGATCTTATTGATCTGACCCATGTTACCAATACCAAAGGAGGCTAAGATAGCAAAGATTGCAAACAAGGCAGCCAGCACCTTACCGATCTTCTCATAGCCTACAATCTTTCCAAGACCATCCTTTAAATAATACATGGAACCGCCGGACCATTCACCTTCTTTATTCTTACGGCGATAGAAAATACCAAGTACGTTTTCAGAAAAGTTGGTCATCATACCAAAAAATGCTGCAATCCACATCCAGAATACCGCACCCGGTCCGCCAACTACAATTGCCGCAGACACACCTGCAATATTACCGGTACCGATGGTAGCTGCCAGTGCCGTACATAATGCCTGGAACTGGGAAACACCACCTTTGTCTGACTTATCGTGTGTATTCTTGGAAAAAACACCACCGATTGTCTTTTTCCACCAATGTCCCAGATGGGAAATCTGGAAAAATCCGGTCAACAGTGTCATCAGAATACCGGTACCGATTAAGAGTACCAGACCCACCTGAACCCAGACAAATCCATTGATCTGGTCATTTACTTCTTTTAGTGTCTCTAAAAAATCCATATACTCCTCCGTTCTTCCGGAGCCGTCGGATCTATCCCCCAAAAAATAGCACAAAAAAATTGCACCCAAAAGGTACAATCCGACGCCATTGTCTCTGTCCTTTTGCCTGAGAGATCGGTATTTCTACCTTACACCTTCGGCGCTCACCAATGAGGCTCTCCAGAAATAATATTATACTTTATACTACATCAGATAATTTGGGTTGTCAATTCTTTTTGCATCAGGGACGGGGCTTTTGTCACAAGGAGCGCCCATTGTCACGAAATAACAGCGTGACAATGGGCGCTCCTTGTGACAAAAGCCCCGTCCCCGAATCACTGTTCCCCAATCGCTGCCCGCATCCGCAGGAGAATCTTTTTCTCCTGACGGCTGACCTGGACCTGGCTGATCCCCAGCATCCCGGCAACCTCCGTCTGGGTCTTATTTTCAAAATAGCGCAGGTTAATCAGCTGTCTGTCCCGTTCCTCCATGCGTTCCATCAATTCCTGCAATACAATGTGATTGGTCAGTCTTTCATGTTCGTCTTTTTCTCCGGGCAGTTTATCAATCAGAAGAACTTCACTGTCATCATTTTTATATGCTGCCTGATAGATGGATTCCACCTCATATCCTGCCTCTAATGCAAGCACAATATCCTCCCGCTCCAGTCCTGTCAGTTCCTGAAGCTCCTGAACGCTGGCATCCCGCCCATACTGGCTGGCATACTGCTCCATGCTTTGCCGGATACGGTATGCATTTTCTTTGATTCCCCTGGACACCTTGACAATGCCATCATCCCGGAAAAAGCGCTTGATTTCCCCCATGATCATTGGAACTGCATACGTGGAGAACTGCACCTCTCTGTCCAGATCAAAATGATCTACCGCCTTGATCAGTCCTATCACACCAATCTGAAATAAATCCTCCGGATCACATCCTCTTCCCTGATACCGCTTAACAATATGTCTGACCAGTCCAAGATTCTGTTCGATCAGATGGGTTCGTACTTCCCTGTCTCCCTTTTGTGACTGTTCTATCAACACTGCCACATTTTCCATCAATCTTCCAAAGCCCCCATAATCTTCTTTTTCATGGTGACCTTTGTCCCTTTGCCGGGTGCACTGACCACACTGACCTCACTCATAAAAGCTTCCATAAAGGCAAAGCCCATACCGGATCGTTCCAGGTCAGGTCTTGTAGTATAAAGCGGCTCCATAGCCAGGGCAACATCCTCTATTCCACAGCCTTCATCCTCAATCACGATTGTCAGCATATTTTCTTCACGTTCACAGATCAGGCCAAATACCGGTGCCTCTTCCCAATCCTCTGTCAGTCCGTAACCGTGAATAATGGCATTGGTCACAGCCTCCGACACAGCTGTCTTGACATCTGCAATTTCCTCTACGGTAGGATCCATGTCCACCATAAAGGCAGCCACAATGGTTCTCGCCAGCCTTTCATTGTAGGAAAATGCCTGCATCTTTACCTCAAGATGATTTTTTAACCCTTTTCTTCCGTTGTCTGTCTGCTCCATTGTCCATGTTTTCATCATTTTTATATCCCTTCCTCCTTTTTATAAACCTATGCGTCCTGCGCCACGATAAAGCTTACAAGCTTCTGCAGTCCTGCCGCACACATAATTCCATGAATTCTCTCGCTTGCATTGGCAATGTAAATATGTCCGCCAAAACTTGATACTATTTTATGTCTGCCCATAATCATTCCAATCCCGGAACTGTCCATTACCTGCGTTTTGGCAAAATCAAAAATCACATCCATGATTTCCCCCTCCAGTATTTTTTCATCTGCCTGCTTCCGTATCAGTACAGCCTGATGATGATCAATCTCCTCCGGCATCTGTAGAATCAGATACTTATCTTCAATCTGCATGGCAATCCTTCCTTTCTATCTAAATTTGCACAGAAAAAAGAGCATAATAATTATGCTCTCTTTCGTATCTTATCCTTTATTCTTCTGTACTCTGCAACTGCTTATCTATAATGTCTGCACGCTGTCTCTTACTCTGAAAGTTCGCTCAGCTTCTGTTGTGCTTTGGTAACCAGTGTACTGTCCGGGAACAGGGAAACCAGCTCATTGAAAGCATCTCTTGCATGCTCCACATCACCACTGCCCATATAGGACAATCCCAGATAATACAATGCTTCTTCATTGGTCGGATCATACTGATAAGCTTTGCCTAAATGGGTAACTGCGGTTGTATAATCCATCTGGTTATATGCCGCTAATCCGCTCTCATAATATGATTCCGATGCTGATGTTCCGATCTGTGCCATTAAATAATGATACAGTGACAGAAACTCTTCAGATGCTCCCTGCTCTACATAATCCTGATTAATCTCAGAGAGATGCTGTTCCACACTCATGGTATCCTGGTTGGGATCAAGCCGTGCATATGCTGCTGCCAGCAAAGCATTATTAGCATCCAGTGCCCCATTGGAACCGGAGAAAGAATTCAGGTCATCCTGCAGGGAAAGATTACTCTGCTCCAACTGGGAAATTCTGGTCTGAAGTTCTACCAGTTCCGTATTCTTCCGATCCAGCTGTTCGCCATAATCAGCAATCTGGACATTCAGTTCATCCCTTGCACTTTGTACCTTGGCCGGCATAATCAGGAAAAATGTAATACAAAGACCGATTACAATACCTAGGGCTATCTGGATAAATGCATTGATCCCCAGTGGTTCTTTGCCATTTAACGGCTGTATGATGACATCATTACCGCTTGATTTATATACAGCACTCTGCTCCTTTTTATTACGTTTCCTACCGGAGCCGCCGGCTGCATCCGGATTCAGCTGATCCTCAACCTCTTTCAGATATGTCAGCGTCTTAATATCACCACTATCAATCCGTTTACACTGTGAAAACTCCCTTTTTGCTTTCTCCCATTCTTCCCGCTGAATATAGAGAAGACCAAGCAATTGATGAGCTTTGATAAACTTAGGATTCTGATTAAGAACTTTTCGCAGCTGAATCACTGCCATGTCGTAATCGCCCTTGTTACACAAATCCAGGGAAACATTAAATTTGCGAATCGTGGATCTGATAATTTCAAGCCGCCCCTGATTGGACTGTATAATTCCCATGTATTCTGTTGCCAGGTTTTTTTCACTTCGAATGGTCGTACTGATGACCCACTCAATCAGGGCAGCACCAACTTCACCACACTCAAAATAAACCAGCCCCAGAAGATTTCTTGCATCCACATGCTGCTTATTATATTTCAAACATTGCCGTAAACAACTGATGGCACCGGACAAATCCCGTACTTTTGCGCGTTCCAGTCCTTCATTATAAGCATATTCTGCTGCATAGATAATCTTTTTATATGCACGCACATCCGCACCACAGCCGGTACAATAATCCATCTCAGACAAACGGCATCCGCAACGATAACAAAACATATCCGTTTATCTCCTATTCCTGTTCTACCTCTGTTTCTTTAAAAAACTCAAAAAATATATCTGTCATATCTGTCATGTCTCGGCTCTGTAAGATTTCCTCCGCATCCTGCAACTCCAGGCTCGGATGAAACTTTTTCAATTCCTCTTCAAAATTAATCACTTATTTTTCCTCCTTACAAAGACCACGTATCCAACCAGTCAAATAAAGTGATCCTGCAACAACCAACAATCGTTCTCCTCGAATCTTCCTGCTATAGGAAAATGCTTCTTCCGGGTTCTGTATCACTGCAATTTCCCGGTCTGTCTCTCTGCGAAACCGTTCCTCTACATAAGAAAGATCTGCAGCCCTTGCACCACCCACAGCAGTAAGAATGTATTGGTCAAATATCTCTGCTCCGGTAATTCTGTGTACCATGGCATCAATATCTTTATCCTTCACTACAGCAAATAGTAAAATCTTTTTCTCCGGACGAAAAACCAGACTTTCTAACAACGCTTCAACGCCATCCGGATTATGTGCACCGTCCAGAAGTATCCCCGGTGGTATTTCTTCCATTCTGCATGGCCAGCTTGTCCCGGCAACCGCCGCAGCAGCAATTTCCTGTGTCAGTGCCTGCCCCAGAAGCACACGCATGGCATAAAGAGCAAGGGACGCATTCATGCACTGATACAAAGCACATGAGGATACTTTAATATTATAGTTCCCATAATACTTAAATGAAACAGAAAAATCAATGAAATTTTGGTGTTTTTTTATATTTTGTATGTTATTCTGTGACAATTCATATAACGGAGCTTCCATTTTTAAGGCCTTATCCCTTATAACATTTTCTGCCTTTCCACCCATATCATAATAAAATACCGGTGCATTTCCCGTAATAATACCAGCTTTTTCTCCTGCAATTTCCTCAAGGCTGCTGCCTAAATATTCTGTATGATCCATGGCAATCCTAGTGATTATGCATGCCTCTTTATGACGCACGACATTGGTAGCATCCAGCCTGCCGCCAAGTCCCGTCTCCAGAATAATATATTCCACCCCGTTCTCCTCAAACCATATCATGGCCATAAAGAACAGAAACTCAAAAAAAGTCGGATGATACGCTCTGCCATAGCGGCTCAACTGCTCTTCGAGCCTTGTAAAAACATTAAGAAAATCATTCTCAGGAATATCCTGCCGCTGGACGCGAATCCGCTCCCGCATACACACAAGATGCGGAGACGTAAATAAGCCACAGGTATGCCCTGTGGCCATAATCATTGCCTCCGCATAGGTACAGACAGACCCTTTTCCATTGGTGCCGGCAACATGTATAATCTTCTGCCGCTCTCCCGGTCTGCCCAAAAAGGTATAGAAATCGTCCGTATCCTTCGGTGTGTTCTTTTTGGTGAATTTAGGAATATTCAGAATATATGCCTCAACATCCCTATAATTTTTTTGCTCTGTATTCATACCTCTGCCATTCAATCGTCTATATCAATATAATAGTCAACCACCAGATTACTCATGGAAGCATTAATGTCCATATTCTGAGATGCATTATTATCTATGCTCTTTTGTGACCATCCTACCATATTTACCCCGGGAATGTCTATACTTCCCCAGGAAGATTTGATCTCATAGTCGAACTGGCTTGACGCTCCAATAAGCTTCAGCGTTATATTTCCCATAGACCCTGCCAATTCTACATCACCGGTAATATCTCCCGTGTAAGAAATCTCGCTGGCAGAATAATTGATATTACAATCAGAAACGCTTCCACTTTGAATTTCCAGATTACACGCTCCGGATTCAATCTCCAGACTGTCTGTCTCAAGGGTATCGATGACAGCATCGCATGCCCCCAGATTTATTATGGTCTCCTCCGCCCTGACAGGCGTATTGATCGTTACTTTCCCCGCTGCCACCACAAGCTTATACTGTTCATATGTAAGATCTTCCGGCAGATACAGGGACACATCACCGCAGTCCGATGCGGCAAGTACATACAAAGTTCCATCCTCGACATAGTACTGGAATTTTCCCAGTCCATCCCGCTCAATGCCGACTTCATCCGTATCACTTTCCATGATTTCCAGATTACCCTTTGCCATATAAATTTCCACATCCGTAATCTCCGAGCCTACCGCAATTTCAAAATCACTTATGCTTCCTGTATCTACTACCGGATATGCTTCATTGAAGCTTACTGTCATATTGTCCAGGCAAAATGTACTCCCCAGACTTCCGTCCACCACATAACTGACCTTATTCAAAAGATTAACAACACCCTCTTCAATAATCCTTTTTCCACCCACGGCAGTACCGATAATTGCCAGAATCACTCCGAGTACCATCATCACTCCTGCTGTAATCAGGGAACCTATTGCAAATTTTTTCATCTTACTGCCTCCTTCTGTCCAAAAATCATACCCCAAAGCTTCTTAATTCCTTTCCAGATCCATGGAATGACATAATAGCAGACCAAAACGGTCAGAAGGATAAATAACACTCCCAGAGCACCAACGATCAGCCCTGCTCCCATAGCCATCAGTGCCAGTGGAACCGGAAATCCCATACAGATGCCTGCCACGCTTCCAACCAGTGCAGCAACACAGCCGATAACCATAGCTGCCCCTGCAACTGCAAATCCAACAAAAGTTGCTACCAATCCGATCAGGATTCCAAATAATCCACTTATCAAAGGAATCCAGAGAGGAGATAATAATATAATCAACACAATCACAAGAATCGTCGTGGAGCTATCCTTACTTTTTCCGGTATTCTGCTGGCCTCCACCGTTCTGTTGGTATCCATTGTTCTGCTGGCCTCCACTGTTCTGCTGGTATCCGCCGTTCTGCTGGTATCCACTGTTCTGCACAATACAGGTGTCCTTCATCTGGCTTCCAGTATGATAACCGCGCTCTGTATATTCACCGCTTCCGTTCTCTTCCCTGATATTTCTGGCTACATCCTCAGGGCTTCCCAAGGATGCCAGCACTTCACCTTCTTTTTCTTTTCCTGCATCCTCAAAATAATCTCTGTAATATTGTAATGCTTCCTGCTTTTCATTCTCCGGCATCCCGGATAACTGAACTTCCAGTTGGCTTAAAAACTCTTCCTTACTCATCGCCGACTCCTTTCTCAAATAAAGATGTTATTTTTTCTGAATAAGTTTTCCACTCTCCCTCATACAGGTTCAATTGAACCCTGCCACGCTCGGTGATCTTATAGTAACGCCTGTTTCTTCCCGCGCATTCCTGATCATATACTTCTAAACAAGCATCCTTCTGTAGTCTTCTCAGCACAGGATAAAGTGTTGATTCACTGATTTCCATGACAGACCTTACCTGCTGGGTAATACGATATCCGTAGGTTCCCTCCGCTGTCTTCGATACAACGGCAAGTACTATGGCATCCAGCAATGCCGCGCCCGTATTAAATACCATACCTGTCCTTCCTTTCTATTCTTATTAAAAATAATTATCCCCTCTTACAGCCTCCTGTTTTATCTTTGTTTTTCAATAATATTATATGGCATATAATATTATGTTTTCACATACTATACACCGTATAATATAATATGTCAATAACTATTCTGCAAAATTTGCAATAAGAAAAACAGATGACAAAAAATCCCGGAAAGACTTAACTTTCCGGGATTCTGATTTAATTCTCTCTTTTCTTTAACACATACTTCCATGTTATTTCATACAATATACAAAGATCATTTGTGGAAGTCCACTATGAATACCTGCCTCAATCTTTATTCTCTCTCCACCATTGCCTGCCTGTTGAGTGAATGCCTTTCAGAAAAAGAACTTGCCGTATTATCCGCTGATCTTGTTGTACTAAGCGATATGCTGGCCAACATTCTCGCACATCAGGATCTGTGCAATGAGGAGACTGCGTTACCATCCCCGATATCCTCCTGTCAATAGAAAAAGCCCCTTGCATTCCGCAAAGGGCTCCGTCTTCTATTTTTCCATCTTCCAGAATGATGCACTGTAGGGTGGAAGTTCACTGCCGCCGCCAAAATCATGTGATTGACCGGTAATCAGATCAACCGCCGTGCCGCATCCGGCATCAAAATGTGCAGTATAAGGACTTGCGTCCATATTGATTGCTACCAGCACTCTTTCAGAATCAGAACGTCTTTCAAAAATACACTGCTTATTGGTAAGAACAACGCTTCTAAATCCTCCATAATTCAGGGCATTGCTGTTCTTCTTAGCCTCAGCCAGCTTCTGAATATAATCCGTCAGTTCATTCCACTCCGGTTTTTCAAAGCAGGCACGTAATGCCTGATCTCCCTGGCTCTTGTCTGCCTTAGCTCCCCATTCACTTCCGTAATATACGCATGGGATTCCCGGCATACCAAATACCATGGCATATACCAGGGGAAGACATTTCTCATCTTTAATGATGCTTGCAATTCTTGAAACATCATGATTATCTGCAAAGGAAAGCAGATGTGCGCCACGACAGACCGTCCAGTCCTCCGGTCCGAACATCCTTAACAGCGAGTGGATGATTTCAAACATATTGCAGCTGTTGAATGCGGAATGAATTCCCTTATAGCATTGATAGTTGGTTACAGAATGGATATTCATCTCCCGAATCATCTTTCCATATTCTCCATGAAGTACCTCTCCTAATAAGAAGAAATCCTGCTTCTTGGAATCACAGAAGCCGCGAAGCCGGTTAAGAAAACCATAATCCAGACAATATGCAACATCCAGACGGATTCCATCGATATCAAATTCCCTGATCCAGCCTTCCACTGCAGAAAAAATATGCTGAACTACATCTTCATTATGAAGATTAAGTTTTACCAGGTCATAATTACCTTCCCAGCCTTCATACCAGAGCCCGTCATTATAATTGGAATTTCCACCAAAGTCAATGCGATGGAACCAGTTGACATACGGGGAAGCTTCTCTGTTTTTTAATACATCCTGAAATGCCCAGAAGCCTCTGCCCACATGATTAAATACTCCATCAAGAACAACCTTGATCCCTTCCTTATGGAGTGCCTGACATACCTCTGCAAAATCTGCATTACTTCCCAAACGGGTATCTATCTTTGTATAATCCCTCGTATTGTAACCATGAGTATCCGATTCAAATACCGGGGAAAAATAGATTGCATTGATTCCCAGTTTTTTCATATGCGGAATCCAGTCCAGCACCTTTTTGATTCTTGATGCCGGTACACCATCATTTTCAAAAGGTGCTCCGCAGAATCCCAATGGATAGATTTGATAAAATACACTTTCGTACGCCCACATAATTTTGTCCTCCTTGATTAGCTTGCATTCCCCATTATACAATATTTTTCATTATAAGCCAAATCTTTCCTGAGCAAAGCACTGAAATTTTACAGTTTTAAGTTAACATAATGTCAACATATCTACTATCTTTTTACGCAAAATTTGACGGTTTCAGTAAAAGATTGTCGCATTCCTGAAGTCATTTATGTTAAATGTGGATTTAATTATCAGATTTATGAACAATTCCCACACACTTATCCACAAATAATTTAAAAAATATGTTAAGTCCTGTCGAAACTATTATCAAAAATGAATATTTTTTCTTCAAATGTGGAAATCTGTTTTTGTTTACATAAGATTACTCCCAACGCTTCCAAAACCGTTGCAGTTTATCTGCAATCATATGATTGGTTGTCACTTCATAACCGCTCCATTCCCTGGGAAAAAATGTCTGATAGGAATGATTTAATAAACGATCCTCCAGCAGAATGACTACGCCGACATCCTCTGCTGTTCTGATAACCCTTCCGGCTGCCTGCAGAACCTTATTCATTCCGGGGAAGCGGTAGGCATAATCATATCCATCATGCTCCGCATCATCAAAATAAGCTTTCAAAATTTCCCTCTCGTTGCAAATTTGGGGAAGTCCCGGACCAACAATAATACTTCCAATCAAAGAATCCTGCCGTAAGTCAATTCCTTCAGAAAAAATACCTCCCAACACGCAAAAACCAATAATTCCCTTTCCGGAATAATCCCGTGTTTTTCCCCTCAGACATACTTTTCCTGATGCTTCCTGATCTTCCAGATAATCTCCCTGCCCTGCATGCTCCTTCGAAAAACGTTGCAAAAATTCCTCACGCATCTGTTCATCCATGTATTCCCGCTGCACCAGACATTCCATGGTATCCTCTTCCAGAAAACTTCTACAGAAGACATCGTAAACACGTTCCAGAAATGCATGGGATGGGAAAAACACCATATAATTGCCCGGCTTTGCCTGAAACACCTCATAAATATATGCGGCAATCTTATGATATTCCATATCATTCCGTTTGCTATACCGGCTGGTTACATCCTTTCCAATGAAAAGTCCCAGCCGCTGTCTGTCAAAGGTTGATTTTGCATAAATCTCATAATCCTCTGCATCTCCGCCAAGCAGATTTTTATAATACTGGACTGGCAGAAGCGTAGCTGAAAATAAAATACTGCTTCGCCCCTTCATCATACATTCTTTAAGATTATTTCTGGGATTGACGCAGAAAAGCTTCACAACAAAGGAACCATCCTCACGAAGTTCACTATAAGGCTGATAATACTCGTCCATTTTTTCATAAATAGCCAAAAAATGGCTGACTTCAAAATAGAATTCCAGAATCAGCTTTCTGACCGGTCTGTCGTCATCCTCCTCCAGATACTTACTGATTGCCGTATACAGGCTTTCCAAGATACGGATCAGTTCGCTGACATCCTCCAGTTCCACATAAGTCTCACATTCCCGTTTCAACTCCAGAAAATGCTTATTACACCGCTCCAATGCTTTCACAATACGGACAAGCTGAAGGTTACGCTTGCCCGGTTTCTTATGATCTTCCAGCTTCGGAAAAAGTTCCTCTTGGACATTTCCAAACGAATCCGCTATTTTTTTTGCAGGATCTATTGTTTCTTTAATAGACCGTCTTAATGCAAGAATATCCTCTTTGCATAGGGAAGCACTGTACATCTCCCGTCCCCGGTCCAACAGATTATGCGCCTCATCAATCAGAAATAGGTAATCCCCCTTAATTCCTTCGGAAAAATATCGCTTTAAAGAAGCATGGGGATCAAATACATAATTGTAATCACAGATAATTCCGTCTGCAAAGAGACTGATATCCAGACTCAGCTCGAAAGAGCAAACCTTATGTTTCTCAGCATATACAGCAATGATATTTCGATCCATCCGGTCTTCATGGGTAATAATATCAAACAATGCGTCATTGATCCTGTCAAAGTGTCCCTTCGCATAAGGGCAGGCAGACGGATTACACTCCACCTCATCCATGGGGCAGATTTTTTCCTTTGCCGTCAGGGTTACCGTTTTACAGCAAAGTCCCTTACTTCTCAATAGTTCAAAGGTATCCTCTGCCACAGTCCTTGTAATGGTTTTTGCAGTCAGATAAAATATTTTACCTGCCAGCCCCTCCCCGACAGCTTTAACTGCCGGAAATACAGTGGAAATCGTCTTCCCGACTCCCGTGGGTGCTTCTATAAAAAGTTTTTTTGACTCCCGTAT
The DNA here is from genome assembly GCA_051879415.1 of Lachnospiraceae bacterium. Taxonomy (GTDB): domain Bacteria; phylum Bacillota; class Clostridia; order Lachnospirales; family Lachnospiraceae; genus NK4A136. The sequence continues at coordinate 7,116 of JBJELZ010000157.1, read as the reverse complement.
TGTCTGATAGACCGAAACAACCAGTTCACGCTGTCCTTCCCTGTAAGGAAACGGAAATTCTACCTGTCGTGCAGAAGACTTATAAGTCCTATCCCATTCAAACTGAAAATCCGCCCACTTTTTATATTCCTGCATCATCTCCTCAAACCATGTCTCCAGCTCTGCATAGGAATACTCCTCATGGAAGTAGCGGATATCCTCCGATTCAAAGTTGCAATAAGACATCCTGACCCGGATGAAAGGAAGCTGTTTCTGGCTGGCATAAATATAAGCATAGGTTTTTGCCTGGGCAAGATGAACAGGCACCGGTGCTTTGAGGTACTCCAGTTTTTTAGCAACACATTTAATCTCATCTATCGTAATCAGGTCAAATTCCTGATTTTCTATCACCTGGCGGATAGTGACCGGCAAATGTTCCTCCAGGGCATGGTCAATGGTCTTTTTTCCCTCATAGATAATTCCATCTGCCCTGCCTTCAATCTTGATCGTATATTGTTCCGTCACATACTGATAACGTAAAAGCACTTCAGCCGCATAATTATCTGCCATTCCTCCCTGAATCAGGCGGTGGAGCCTGCTTCCTTCCTGCATGGCTTTCTCGGGTGCCATTGTCCGCCTGTTATCAATATCACCGGAACGGAAGATAAATTCCACCAGCTGCCGGACTGATATATTAATTTCGTGTTTTTCCAAAATATGACCTCCTGTCTCGCAGCTGTTCTTTATCCATCATGAAGTATTATATCATTCGCCGCTCGTCAAATGTTTGCGAGCATCCATTTCCCTCGCTTTCGCTCATTATATCACAACTTTTTCCATCTTTGGTATGCTTTTGGGAATTAATAATTTAATATAGATTTAATTTCTGTGTTCCCGCAAGAAATAACACTTCCTACAGCAGAAATTGATTTTATCTTTTTGCGATAAATATACAAAAATACAGGCAGAGGGATTGATTTTTCATTGAAAATCTGCTACTGTAAAAATAAGTATTAGGGAGTAGCTTGCATACCATGTATGAAACATACTATGTATGAAACATACTATGTATGTAACATATTTTCGTCAGTACGGGAATTGGTTCCCCGGGATATGTTGTAAGAAGCGAGACTTTTACTGCAATTTTTGTTTGCAGGAAAAGTCTCTTTTTTTCTGCAGACATATTTAGAAAAGGAGGGAATTATGATTCTATTAAACGTACTCATTTTAGCAGTAGGATTTGCAGCTCTGATCAAAGGTGCAGATCTCTTTGTGGAAGGCAGTGCCGCACTGGCAAAAAAATTCCATGTTCCCGGATTAATCATCGGATTAACCATAGTTGCATTGGGAACCAGTGCTCCGGAGCTGGCAGTCAGTATCTCAGCCGCATTACAGGGCTCCAACGAAATTGCATTAAGCAATGTTGTTGGATCCAACATCTTTAATCTTCTGGGAGTACTGGGTGTCTGTGCAATCATCCATCCGGTTCCTGTGGATAGCGGTATCCTGAAACGGGATTTTCCAATATCCTTGATTTCCACTATTCTATTTCTCCTGGGAACCTGTGCCGTAACACTTTTTTCAGGCCAGCTGTTTACACGAAATATGACAGAATATGCCGGCAATATTAACCGAATAATCGGTTTAATTCTACTGGGTGCATTTCTCCTATATATTTTTTATCTTATTGCAGATGCAAAGAAACACCCGGAACCGGAAAACGAAACTGCCATACAGCCACTCTGGAAATGTATTCTGTTCATCATCCTGGGCCTTGTAATGATTATCGGCGGCGGTCAGGCGGTAGTATATAGTGCAAAGGCACTTGCACTGGCTGCAGGCATGACGGAAACCCTCATTGGTTTTACCATTGTTGCAATTGGTACTTCCCTGCCGGAACTGGTTACTTCAATTGTAGCTGCCAGGAAAGGCGAAACCGGGATGGCAGTCGGCAATGTCATTGGTTCCAATATCTTTAATCTCCTGTTTATCCTTGGAATCTCAGCTGCCATCCACCCAATTACAGTCAATATGGCCTCTGTTTATGACTTGATCATATTGATTGTAGTCACCCTGATTACCTATCTGTTCTCCCTCAGTGCCAGAACTCTGAAGCGGTCAGAGGGCATTGTCATGGTTTTACTGTATATTGCTGATGTCATCTTTGCCATCGTGCGATAAAGATCAAGAAAAACGGTCTGTAAAAGTGATTAGCTTTCACAGGCCGTCTTCTTAATCCTCATTTGACTTGGGCTTCATATGACTTGGGCTTCATATGACATGCTTTTCATCAGTCTTATCCTTCAATGGCAATCATTTTCTTGCTTTCCTCAATCTTCTTTACTTCCTTCTTGGGAATTGCAAGCGTAAGCACACCATTTTCATATTTTGCTTTGATATCTTCCTCTGTGATATCCTCGCCTACATAGAAGCTTCTGCTGCAAGAACCGGCAAATCTCTCTCTTCGGATATATTTACCGGATGTTTCATCCTTCTCATCCTTTTGCTGGGAAGTAGCTGCATGAACGGTAAGATAACCATTCTCCAGTTCCGCATGAATATTTTCCTTCTGATATCCCGGCAGGCTGATTTCTAACTGATATCCTGTCTCACTTTCCTTTACATCTGTTTTCATCAGAGAGTTCTTATCCATAACCGGATATTCTCTGAAGGGATCACGGAATCCAAAAAAATCATCTAATAAACTTTCTCCAAAAATACTAGGCATCATCATAAGTCATCTCTCCTTTTCTATTGAATTTTATATTTATTTCTTGCCTTCACCTTTGTGATGACTATACTATAACACCGTTATTAGCACTCGTCAATAGTGAGTGCTAATAATTATTGTGAAGTTTTTGTGTCCTCCTTAAATTCTGTCATATTAGGTCTGAACCGCAGCGGCAGCATCTGTGTCTGCAGCGATAGATTCTTTCGCTCTTTAATTGCAATGCTTCTGCAGAATTCCCGAAACCATGACGAATAAAGAAACTCCTCCTCTGAATACTGCAATCTGCTTTCCCATTCTCCTTCCGGTGGTTCCGTATAATACCACCTGCCATAGGCAGGATGCACTGCCATACTTCTTCTGTCAGTATCATGAATGATAAAATTTTCTCCGGGGAACCGGTCGCAAAAATGCTCCATCAATGGATGTAATACCTGATGTTTCGGCTGCATTGCTGCATAAAGGATACCATTCTCCAGTTCACGGAACCGCAAAAATCCTCTTAAATGAAGGAATTCATTTTCCGTACCCCGCCAAAGTTCCATCACACGCATGGTATATGGATCTGACAGATTTTCTAAAATACGTTTTCCAAGTTTCTTCTTTAAGCCTTCTGCAATCATGTGATAAACTGCATCTGCCTTATCCGGACATTCTGAAAGCAGTGCAAGAGAAATCCTTCTATGATTATCTTCCCCAAATTCTCTAAGCAATGTTCTTCGTACCTTCAACGCTCTTTCCCTGTCCGGCTGTATCTGTCGATAATCTGCAAAAAATTCCAGTTCATATCTCCCTGCAATCACAACCTTCGTATCCTCTGGATCACAATGCATTTCATATGCCCGAAAAATACTGCTGTAAATCCCCTCCATGCTATCCTCACATACCAGCACAATCATATCAAAACTCCTTCTGCCTTCCTCTCCTGAATGCCATAATCAAACAGGGACATCTGACGAAATGCAAGTTCATCCATAGCCGGTGCTTTTCTTTCCACAAGGTTTCTGATCAGATAGTCCTCTTCCAGCCTCGTCTTATACATCATTCTCCCATTACATGTAATAAAATACAACGCACGTTTTAAGACAACACCCAGTCTCTTAAGTTCGTCAAATCCCAGACTGCCGAGACGTCTTGCCTGTACAATGCGTTTAGCACTTTTTACGCCAATCCCCGGAACTCTTAGAAGCATCTGGTAATCTGCCCGGTTAATTTCTACAGGGAACTGTTCCAGATGCCTTACAGCCCAGTCTGCCTTAGGATCTAACATGACATTAAAATTAGGATGTTTTTCATCCAACAGTTCATCCGCCTGATAACCGTAAAAACGCAGCAGAAAATCAGCCTGATACAGCCTGTGTTCCCGGAATAAAGGCGCCCCTCCCGGAAGTGCCGGTAGATCTTTATCCTTATTCACAGCAACAAATGCAGAATAAAATACCCGTTTCAGTTCAAATTTCTTATACATATTTTCCGCAATGGTAATCAGCTGGTAATCCGTTTCCTGCGTTGCACCGATAATCATCTGTGTTGACTGTCCTGCCGGGACAAAGGAGGGTGCATTCCGATATGCTGCAACTTCTTCTTTATTATCACGGATACCATTCTGAATCAGGCGCATCGGTGCCAGAATATTTTTTCTGTGTTTGTTCGGAGCCAGCTTCTGCAAACCCTCAGCAGTTGGGAACTCAAGATTCACACTCATACGGTCGGCATAGCAGCCGATCCGCTGAACCAGCTCCAGAGAAGCCCCCGGAATCGCTTTTACATGGATATACCCACGAAATCCATATTTATTTCTCAACAGATAAATCGTCTCTCCGATCAGCTCCATCGTATAATCAGGACTTTTCAGGATGCCGGAACTCAGAAACAGACCTTCTATATAGTTGCGCCGGTAAAACTGCATCGTCAGTTCACAAACCTCCTGTGGTGTAAAGGAAGTTCTCCTGACATCATTTGATTTACGATTAATACAATATTTGCAGTCATAGATACACTCATTAGTAAACAGAATCTTCAATAAGGAAATGCATCTTCCATCTGCTGCAAAGCTGTGGCAGATTCCTCCCTTCACTGCATTTCCCATGTGTTTCCCATCACCGGTGCGATCGCTTCCGCTGCTTGTACAGGCGACGTCATATTTAGCCGCATCCGAAAGGATGGCCAATTTCTCCATCATATCCAGCTGCATATTCTTATCTGTCTCTGTAACCAAAGCATTCGTCTGCATATTCCATCTCCTTTGTAACGTTTCCACAGGCATTGATAAACTATCTTTCTCTCTCATTTAACTACAAACATACGTTCTATTTATTATATAACCAGAACGTATGTTTGTAAACTGTTTTTACAAAAAAAGACAGCATCGGTTCTGAATAAACCAATACTGCCTTTTAACATGTCAGTCTTTTCTAAGCGGAAACGGCTCCTACAAAGCTGCCTTTCCCCGTTCTCCCGTTCTGATCCGGATGGCATCATCCACATCATATACAAAAATCTTTCCGTCTCCATAATTGCCTGTTCTGATTCCTTTGGAAATCTTCTCAATCAATGTTCCGGCAATAGAAGCATCTACTACGGTCTCTACCTTGATCATCGGAAGAAGCTGTATTTCATTTACTGTTGAATCAAAACCTTCATAATGACCTTTCTGATTTCCATATCCTTCCATATGAAATATATTCAGACCAGTAACACCAAACTCCTCCAGGATTTTTCTAAGATCCTCCAGCTTTTCCGGTCTTGTTACAATTTCAAGTTTCTTCATTGTCAATCACGCCTTTCTATCATTTCCAATTCTTTACAATTCATCCATGCAACTTTATTGTATCACATTTTTCTAATTTTAAAAGATGATTTGCATATTTTATAGTTCATTCAGGCTATTAATGGTTTTCGTCACATTTTCCAAAGCTGCTGAAATGCCGGTACTGTTTTTATTCATGCCTGCTGCCAGTTTTTGTACCTCTGTAGCAACAACCGCAAATCCCTTTCCTGCAGCACCGGCTCTTGCAGCTTCGATACTTGCATTCAAAGCAAGTATCTTCTGCTTGCTGCTGTATTGTGCAATCTCTGCAGTACATTCATTAGCTACTACAATCTGCTCTGCCGCAGTCTTAATTCCATCCTGCAGCTTCTCAAGCAGTTCACTGTTCATTCTGGCATTATAACTGGAACGGACAAACATATTAATTACATCTCCCAGAAGATTGGCTGATGCTTCTATTTCCTCCTGCGTCTTTACATTAACCTTATGTAACGCCTCAATATAGATATCCTCATTGATTCCCAGCTCTCTTGCTGTGGCACGGAATTTTTCATCATCCGGATTCTCAGGAAGAACCTGTCCACCAATCACACTGCCCAGCACCGTTCCATCCTCTAAGGTAATCGGGAGTCCAAAATCCACAAGACCTGCATGACATAGATAAACCCCCTGTCCTTCCCGGTCACATTTTTCACAACGTCTGCATCCTTCTTCACTTCCTCTGGTCAGCTTGATACAGAAATCAGTAAAATTGTAACAGCCACTGATATATTTTCCATCAGCCCCTACTGCTACAGTCGCCAGTCCGGTACTGCGTGCCCAGTTGTTCATAATCTCCTCAAATTTCTCCATGTCACAAAAATCTTGAATTCTCATGTTACCCCTCCTGCTCCATTGAAAATCGACTTTGTAAATACCTTTTGTAATATTAAATTGTTTTTATTATATCACTTTTTTATCATTTGAACAGAATTAATTTGTTTCATTTCGACTAGGACAAATGACCACTGAATATACTTTAGCAAGATCCTCCCGGAGTTTTTATATGAAACAAGATTTCAGCCAACCTATGAAAAAAGTCTTTCAGAATATCCGTCATAACTTTCAGGATGCTGCACATATTGTCAGAACATTAATGGTTGTAGCGCTTGGCATCGGTGCCATTGCCGTATCTGCCATGTACTTATCCAAGGAAGCCGTTACAGCCGACAGCAGTCATGTAGTAAACGGCAGGGCACTTCCCATCTACTGCGTCGAAACGGATGCTCCTAAAATAGCCCTGACATTTGATGCTGCCTGGGGCAATGAAGATACAGCCGACATCCTTGCAATCTTAGCCAAGCATGATGTCAAAGTAACCTTCTTCATGACCGGCGGATGGATTGAAAATTATCCGGAGGACGTCAAGGCGATCTATGAAGCCGGACACGATCTCGGAAACCACTCCCAGAATCATCTGGATATGGCAACCATTTCTACAGAAGAAATCCGCCAGGAACTGATGGGGCCTTATGAAAGTGTCAAAGAATTGACCGGATACGAGATGTCATTGTTCCGTCCTCCCTACGGTTCCTATAATAATGAGCTGATTGAAACCGCATCATCTTGTGGTTTCTATACCATTCAGTGGGATGTGGAT
>JBJELZ010000156.1:0-8767 GCA_051879415.1 Lachnospiraceae bacterium | reverse complement strand
TCTTTATTAAATTTTCAAGGTACGAATGTTGAACTGGCTAACTTAATGCCATTGTCGTGACAGAAGGAACGTCCCTAAGTTATCGTTAAATATTCCAGTGTCCCTTCCGGAAGGTTGGTGCCTTTCTCCAGAAGGGAAATAAGGCCTTTTAATGTCTTGTCTATGTCATCGGTGGTTGAGGGTACGATGTAATTATCGAGCTTCACAGCAATGACAATCAGTGCGATTTCAGCCAGTGCGTCAGGATATTCAAACTTAATCTCGCCACAGGAAATTCCCTGGGAAATGATCTCGGCCAATGCCGGTTTCAGCTCTGAAATCAGATAATTTAAGTGCTTCTGATGGAGAAGAGCGAGGCTTTGGACACTTTCCTGGGATAAATAGCTGTTGTTTAAAAACAGGGCAGACGAGCTGCGGCAGGCCTGAAATATCATTGCCATCCTTGTATAGGAAGACACATTGGAACGGGTGACAAGATTTTTGGCTGTCTTAAGAGGCTTTTCGTAACCCCTGCGGATCAGAGCATCGAAAATCGCGTCTTTTGAAGGATAGTAATAGTAGATACTTCCCTTTCCTATGCCGGCCTTTTCTGCAATTTCACTAACTGATATATGGCGAATGTCCTTTTCGTTCATAAGCTGTTGTAATGCGTCAAGTATCATATCTGATTTATTCTGTTCTGCCATATCTGTAGATGTCCCTTTCTGACAAATTTCCCCTATATTTTAACATATTGTTTGAAACCGGACAATAGAGCAGGAAGCTGCTATGGCATAGTTTTGCACAATAGTTGACTGCTGGTCGAAACGTATGATAATATAAAAGAAAATCAATCGACCGTCAGTCGGAAAGATGGAGGGGCTATGACATACGCAGAATTTTTTTATGAGATTAAGAGTAGATTTATGGAAGCTGATGTGAGTGATATTCATGAACATCTGGCATTTCAGTTTGATGTAGAGGATCCGGAATGCGGAGGTATTTTCTATGTTGAAGTGAAGGATGGAAAGCTTTATGTGGAACCATATGAGTATTTCGATCGGGATGCAATATTTATTGCGAACCCGGATACATTTATGAGTATTGCGGATGGAAAAATAGATCCGATTGCCGCATTTACCATTCGGAAACTCAGAGTGGAAGGCAGCATTGAGAAGGCACTCCGCCTGAAAGAGATCATAGATTTGAAAAAGAAGCAGAACAAAAAGAAATAAGAAGTTAAATAATAATAGACAGATGGGCAGGTAAAGGTATGGGTGTGAAAAAAGTTTTAGGGACCGGTCTTGCATGTGCAGGAGTATTTGCAGCTGCGAGTGCGGCTGAGATTGCCTACTTTTACGGAAGAACGATGAAAAGACAGAAGGCGGACATGGGCCGGACGGTTAAGATGGCAGGAACGGACTGGTCACAGTATAAGGAGATGCTTGCAACGCGAAAGGAGTTTATGCTTGCACAGCCGCATGAGGATGTATATGTGGAGAGCTTCGATTATCTGAGGCTTCATGGAGTATATTTTCCGGCGATTAACGATGCCTGCGACAGGAAACGTGTGGTAATCTGCCTGCATGGTTATACCAGCAGAAGCCTACAGGATTTTACGGGACTTACGGATTATTATTTTAAGCACGGGTACGCCATGCTGCAGATCGATGCGAGGGCGCATGGAGAAAGCGAAGGAGAGTATATCGGTTTCGGATGTCTTGACAGAAAGGACCTGCTTAAATGGATTGACTGGGTCGTTGATCATTGCGGAGATGATACGGAAATAATTCTTCACGGCATTTCCATGGGTGCATCGACAGCACTTATGGCGAGTGGTCTGATGCTTCCAAAGCAGGTAAAAGGAATTGTTTCGGACTGTGCCTTCACTTCACCTAAGGAAGTGTTTACGCATGTTTTAAATACAATGTATCATCTGCCTGCTTTTCCGGCGATTCAGGGGGCAGATGTGGTCAACAGAATATTTGCCGGTTACGGAATGGATGAATGCAATGCGAAGCGCGAGGTGAAGAAAGCTGCCGTGCCGATTCTTTTCATACACGGTGAAAAGGATACATTTGTTCCGGCAAGGATGTGCAAGGAAATATATGAGTGCTGTGCATCAAAGAAGAAGATTTTGATCGTTGAAGGTGCAGCACATGGAGAAAGTTATTATAAAAATACGGAAGCATATGAAGCTGCACTGGATGATTTTTTAGAAAATATTGATGCACGGAGGTGATTGTATGAAAACACACAAAGGTTATAAGACATATCCTCTTACCAAAGGACAGACATTCCATTTTTATTATATGGATAAATGCCCGAAGAAAGAAGTTGTAAATGTGGGCACGAGTCTGACCATTGAATATGAGCTGGACTTTGAAGTGCTGAAGCAGTCAATATATAAGGCAATTGAAAGGTGTGAAGCAATGCGCCTTCGCTTTGCATATGATGACAAAGAAAAGCAATGGTATCAGTATGTTGTCAAAAAGGAAGACAGGGATATTGAGACTTTCGATTTTTCAAATAATACGATGGAAGAAGCAGAAGCTGTGATGACAGCGTGGACACGGGTTCCGTTCAATATGCAGGATTCCCCGATGAATCGTATTGTTCTGATCAAGATGCCTGACGGCAGCCAAGGGATTTATATTCTGTTCAATCATTTAATATCAGATGCCCAGTCGCTGATTATTTTCATGAAAGACGTCATCGAAATTTACTGCAACACAATGTTTGAGGGTGTGGAATATCCCAAGGAGATGCGTTCCTATATCGAACAGCTTGAAAAAGATCTGGCTTATGAAGCGGGTAGTAAGGCACAGCAGAAGGACAGGGAATTTTTCCAGAATCTTATTGAACAGTCAGAGCCGATTTACAACGGAATTGATGGCCCGAGGGCGCTGATAAGAGAACGAAAGAACAATCCAAATGCCAGGGCAGCCGCCTTTATAACGCCGTATGTGGAATCCGCTCTTGATATTTATCATCTTGAGGAAGAACCAACAGCACGGCTTTTACGATTCTGTGAGGAACAGCATGTATCTCTGCAGTGTCTTCTGATTATGGGAATCCGTACGTATCTTCAGAAGGCGAACGGTAATGATGATGTGTCGATCAATGTGGCATATGCGAGAAGAGCAACACTTGCCGAGAAGAAATCAGGTGGAACGAGAATTCATTCCTTCCCCTTCAGGACGATAATACCGGAGGATAAGACATTCCTTGAGGGAATCCATATCATCCGTGACGGGCAGAATGAGATTTTCCGCCATGTCAATTATGATCCCGTTGAATATTTTGCATATCGGGCGAAGACATATCCGGTGGCTCCAGGGAGAACTTATGAACCCATGTCGCTTACCTACCAGCCTATGACATCAAAGGATCAGGGATTAAATAAGCTTGGCGGCATTAAATATAAGACAAAATGGTATCCGAACGGTGCGACCACACAGGCACTTTATCTGACAGTGATGCACAGATCGGATGACAACGGACTTGACTTTAACTTTGAACATCAGATTATGGCAATATCGAAAAATACACTGGATCATTTTTATTATTATATGTGCAGGATTATGTTCAAGGGAATTGAAAATCCTGACATGAAAATAAGTGATATTATTAAACTTACCTAATCGTAAGAAAAAATAGGTAATTGCGAAACTGTGATATGAAAGAAGGGTGATATTATGTTTGAAAAATTAGTGGACATCATTACAAATTATGTTGAAGTGGACAAAGAGGACATAAAGCCGGAATCAAGGTTCATGGAGGATCTGGGATTTACTTCCTTTGACTTTATGAGTATGTTAGGCGAAGTAGAGGAAGAACTTGATGTAGAGATTGTACAGGAGGAGGCAGCCAATATCCGCACTGTGCAGGAAGCAGCCGATTATCTGGAGAAACTTACAAAATAATAAATCTTTTGCAGGAGGGGCAGGTATGAATGTCTTGAGCAGTACGATACGGGATCTTCTTGTTAAGGCAGAAGCTTCCTATGGATCAAGTGATGCTTTCCGCTATAAGGACAAGAGCGAGGATGCGGAAGGGAAAAAGACGATTGTTGCGCATAAAACATATACCGAATTGAAGCAGGATTCAGAAAAATTTTCTGCTGCGCTTGATTCGCTTGGTGAAAAAAATACCCATATTGCAATTCTTGGAGCAACCTCCTATGAATGGATCGTTACTTATCTGGGAACGGTCAACGGAGGAAATGTGGCAGTTCCTCTTGATGCCCAGCTCCCTGCAGATGATATCTGCGATCTGCTTGTACGGGCTGATGTGACAACACTTGTATATGACGACAGCAAGGCGCAGACAGCAGCAGAGGCTTCTGCAAAATGCCAGGGACTGCGTCATCTGATTGCAATGAACAAGGAAGACCATGAGGGTGATACATTGTCCTTTTGGAAGATTGTTAATGAGCAGGCGTCGGGGTATGATCATATACCTGCACCTGAGGATCTTGCTACGATCATGTTCACCTCAGGAACAACAGGAAAGAGCAAAGGCGTCATGCTCTCCCACAGGAATCTTGCGGAAAATGCAACCTGTCTTGATATGAAGATTGAAGCGGGAACAGTGATTATGTCGGTTCTTCCGATTCATCATGCGTACTGCCTCTGTATGGATATCTTAAAGGGAATTTCCATCGGATGCGTCATCTGCATTAATGATTCACTGCTCCGTATTGCCAAGAACATTAAGCTCTTCGAACCGAACATGATACTCATGGTACCGCTTATGATAGAAACCCTTGCTAAAAAGTTAGAGTCGGCGGCACTTCTGCCTGCACCTGTTATCAAGGCTAAAGTATTTGGAAAGCAGTTTCACACCATATGCAGCGGCGGGGCTTATATGAATCCGGCTTACATTGATACCTTTAAAAAATATGGTATTACGATTCTGCAGGGTTACGGTATGACGGAATGTTCCCCTGTCATCAGCACCAATCTTCCATGGAATAGTAAAGTTGGTTCTGTCGGAAAGCTTCTTCCTAACTGTGAGGCAAAAACAGTTGATGAGGAGCTCTGGGTAAAGGGTTCAAGCGTTATGCAGGGCTATTACCACATGCCGGAGGAGACTGCGGAAACACTTTCGGACGGCTGGCTTAAAACAGGAGATCTCGGATATGTGGATGAGGATGGTTTCGTGTTCCTGACAGGCAGAAAGAAGAATCTCATCATCACGCCGAACGGAGAAAATGTATCTCCTGAAGAAATCGAGAACAAGCTTTCTGAAAGCCGTATCATACAGGAGGTTCTGGTACGTGACAGTGAAGGTGTCATCGAGGCTGAAATCTATCCTGACTATGAATATGCTGCAAAGAAGAAGATAAAGGATATGCAGAAGACCCTTCAGGAAATCATCGATGAATACAATAAAAATGCACCACTTTATAAGCGTGTCGTAAAATTAAAGATCCGCGAGACGGAATTCGAGAAGAATACAACGAAAAAAATAAAGAGATTCTGATTTGTCCGCAATAGAATATTTTTAAAACAGGGCTTATTCAGCCCTGTTTTCCATCCAGTCACATAAATCGGCACCGGCATTCCTGTTTATACAGGTCTGCTGTGCCGTTTTCATTTTCCGTCGAACATCCTTGCCTTTACAGTATTCAATGGCAGGAACCAGGTTCTTTTCCATATGATTTACAGCGATACACATATGACGCATTTGAAAAAATCTCCGGTTATGCATTTCACAGCCTGGAATTGGTGAAATGTGAATCAATGGTGTTCCCGATACAGCGGCCTCGGTAGATGACAGACCTCCCGGTTTTGAAAGAAATACATCACAGGCCTTCATATAAAGTGCCATCTTTTTTGTACTGCTGACCAGATGTATTCCCGGCAAATGATTTCTTCTTTTAGAAAGTTTTTGATATAAATACCGGTTGTTTCCACAGATTACAATACCTTCTGTGTCCTGTTGCCCTTTTAAATATTCAGAAAGCAGGTCAATCGCTTTTTCCAGACTTCCTGCCCCGATGCTTCCTCCCGAAACCAGAATGTAATGTTTCTCAGCAGATAGACCTAATCTCCCTTTTGCATCTTCTTTCGATATTTCTTCCCGGAAAGCGGCACCGGTAGGGATTCCGAAATATAACAGTTTCTTTTCCGGAATTCCCCGCTTCAAGAACTCGTCCTTTAATTCTATATGTGGAATCACATAGTAATCACACTCCGTTTCCTCTGTGAAGGGAATACAAGAATAATCCGTAGCAATAAATATGGTTTTGGGTACCGTCATTCCATGCTGCTTCATATAAGTAAGAATTTCTGCCGGAAATAAATGCGGCATAATGATAACATCTACAGGATGCTCACTCAAATACTGTGCCAGCAGCTCAGCCATCTTTTTATTAATAAAATAAACCGGCGACCGAAAAGGCAGTCTGCGGTATCCTTCTCCCAGCAGGTAAATGAATCCGAACAGTGCCGGTGCCCGCTGGGCAATCCGGATATAAACATTGCCAATGCCGTCAGCCAGTTTTCTACTCGACAGCTCATAGGGATCCATCATTTTCACATGATGACCCCTCCGTTGCAATTCTTCAGCGACAGCCTGTCCTGCTGCATTATGTCCTCCACCGGTACCACATGATAAAATTAACGCTTCCATGATAATCTCACCCTGCATTTTTCTCTTTCTTCATTACTATGATGCATTCGTATGCAAACAATTCCTGTAATGGTTGTAAATCCAATTAAAACCCCAAGATTGATCCTGCACAGGATCATTGCTACTACCGATGCTATATAAGTCCAGATGGTCCTGTCATAATGCGGCGTCACTCTAAGCACCAGAGAGAAAAACAAAAAGAAAAACGCCAGAATCAATGCAGCAGACAAATCCGGAAATAACCCCAGCAGACAGCCAAACGTTGTTGCAATTCCCTTGCCACCCTTCCAGTGGTAAAATACCGGAAAAGCATGACCTGCAACCGGTGCTGCCAATATCAGCGCGAGCATTATCCCGTCAGGCTTTCCAATATCAGAAAGATGTAAATAACAATAAACCGGTAACATTCCTTTCAGCAGATCACAAAACAGGGTGCAAATGCCACACCAAAATCCTCCCTGCATAAAAGCATTGGCCGTCCCGGGATTCCGGTCACGGCTTCCCTCCGCAATATCTTTCTTTTTAAATAGAAAACCAAAGATCCTTGCGTATAAAACGCTGCCGGATAAATATCCAATCATAATAAAAAATAAGGAATTCATCATTCTTTTCCAACCATTTCTACATCTGTGGGCGTCCATGATTTCAAATCAACGGTTCCGCCCCGGATTTTCAAAAGCCTATATAGGAGTATAGCACAAAATTTGATGAACGTCCCCAATAATAGGCTTGATTTTTGTATAAAATTCGGCTAAAATTAGGTTAAATCTAATTTTAGCCGAAATGGAGAGAAATATGGCGGAATATATACACAGAGATTTGGAAGGCAAAATTTTAGAAATTGCAGAAGATTATGCCTGCATTTTAATTATAGGTCCCAGACAGGTTGGCAAAACAACTATCTTTAAGAAGTTAATGAATGAGGATCGGACGGTTGTGAGTCTTGATGATCTTGATGAAAGAAAACTGGCACAAACAGATCCGGCCATGTTCTTACAGTTGCATGATCTTCCTATTTTAATAGATGAGGTGCAGTATGCGCCACAATTGTTTCCGTATATTAAAATGGCAATTGATAACGGGGCACCTGCGTCCTCATTTTGGCTGACGGGTTCACAGGCGTTTAGGATGATGGAACTTGCACAGGAGTCGCTGGCCGGAAGAACAGCGATTATTCATATGCCTTCACTATCGCAGCATGAATTGTATGGCAAAGGTGAAAATAGTAGATTTGTGGTAGATCTGGAATCATTAAAACAAAGAAAAAAGAATGGAAAAAAGGTAGAACTTTCAGGACTATATCAGAGGATTTGGGAAGGTTCGATGCCCGGATACAGAAGTGGCCGGTATAAGGATAGGAGTGTTTTTTATTCCAGCTATATCCAGACTTATATCGACAGAGATGTGAGTGAATTGATAGCAAATGTTGACAAACTTATTTTTATGGATTTTATAAGGGCGGCAGCCTGCAGATGTGCACAGATGCTTAATGTACATGAGATTGCTCAGGATGTAGGAGTCTCCGATGATACAGCGAAGAGATGGCTGCAGGTACTTGAAAGGTCTGATATTATTTTTTATCTACGGCCATATTCAAATAATTTGTTGAAGAGAACAGTTAAAACACCTAAAATGTACTTTTTTGACACAGGTCTGGTGGCATATCTTACAAAGTATACTTCTCCGGAAATATTGGAAAATGGTGCAATCAATGGTGCGATTCTTGAGAATTATGTGGTGTCAGAAATCCGGAAAACATATCTGAATGAAGCAGATGAATGTCTCCTTTGGTATTACAGAGATAAAGACAGCAAAGAAGTTGATATGGTAATTGAGTGTAATGGAATGTTACATCCAATAGAGATTAAGCGTTCTGTGAATCCGGGAAGTGAACTTGTAAATGCTTTTAAAATTTTAGATAAAGGCTCCGTTCCCAGAGGCAAAGGTGCAATTATCTGCATGAGACCGGAGTTGTCAGCGGTAGATTCTGATAATTATATCATCCCAATCTGGATGATTTAGGACTATACAGCTTTTGATGGTTTCCTTGTGACAAATGGAACGTCCCTATAGACGTTCCGATAGTCGTGACAAAGGGACACTCCTTGTGACAAAACAATGGCATTAAGTTAGCCAGTTCAACATTCGT
>JBJELZ010000155.1:0-8795 GCA_051879415.1 Lachnospiraceae bacterium | reverse complement strand
TCAGTTCGTTTTGTAATTTAAGATACTTAACCAGTTCTTCCTCTGCCCACCGGTAAGTTTCTGCCATTTTTATGTGTTCCTTTACGCCGAATTGGATAACCATTTTACCCTCCTTATCTTTCTATCTCTTCACATCACGATTCATCAATTGCCCGGGTTGCCAGTTCATTAATCTTTTCAGCACCATCTTTATAAGAATGGATCACATGAACCTTGTTCCCATACAGACTCTCCATGGATTCCTTCTCACTATATTCACTATGTTTTAGCTGCGTATGTATTTCTTTCCCATTTCCTTCACCTGTTCCATAAAGTATCTGATGTACTTCTTCAATATGGTCAAATATATTCTCCACTCCTTGACCGACAGCTATGATATCTTCTGCCAGATTCTCCAATTCCGGCGTCTTGGATGCAATTATTTTTCTGCCTCCATTTCCACTGATTACCATATATCATTGTCTCCTTTGCACAGACTTCTCTATCTACGTCCGAGAATTAGCATTTCTGCTTTTTCTCTTTCTTCCCTTTCTCTTTCTTCTTCGTGAAACTGTCGGTCTTCTTCCTGCATGCCACTTAACGCAGCTTCTATATCTGCCCTTTTCTGACCGATCCGCCTTCCAGCATTTTCACTGATTCCTCCCGGTTTTTTTCTCAGAATGACATTTTTGTCATCAAGTGCCCCCTTATGAATGCTCTTATAGCATTCTTTCCGAGCCGGTAGCAAATTCCCGTAAATTTCCTGTATCCATACAATATCTTTTTCCAGATTGTTTCGTTCTCTGTTTTGTTTATCCAGTACATTTATTTGTTTTCTGCACTGTTCCATATCATCGCATCTGCACCTTGCCATAAATGCTCCTTTCCCATATACGCAGGCTATTTTTACATAGCCTGCGCAACTTCTTATCCCGGCAATAACTTCCCTAAAAGTCACTCCGGATCTACGTATTTCCTATCCCTGAGCTTTCAAATCAATTTCTTTCATACCTTCCGCATTCTTGCTAAGTGCAATAGACATCTTAGCAAAATCCTGTACAAATGAACTGATAATCTTTCTGTTTGTAAGATATGTTTTTGACATTTTTTCTACAGCAGGTCCTGTTATTCCATTATCTACAATCATTTGTATGCTTTCATCAATCTGCTCCATTTCTTCTGCTATACTCTTTGCAATACTTCCCAGTTCCTCTGCTTTAATTTCCATTGCATCAGCATTCATGCTTATTCTTTTTCCTGTTTTAATCATTTTTAATTCCCCCTTTCTTATCTCTTCATCCACTGTGCTATGCTTTCATCCAAATTGGAATAGCGATTCATTGTATGATCAGCCCATTCCGCAAAAGAGCGTATAGAGGGTTCTACCTGTGCAAATGCCTCCAGCAGGTCAGGAAACTTTCTCTCAAATTCCTCTGCTGACTCTCCTTCCCAGCCGGAAAGAATATCTTCCTTTTTCTCATCCAGCCTGCTACCAAATCTTTTCATTCCATCTGCCAGTTCGTTCAGCCGGCCACATGCCATCTTGACTTTATCTTTCGATCCGCCCAGCTGTTCTGTGTCTGCCATCCCATTAAAGGAAATTTCCGGCAAACCATTTGTTGCTAATTCATTGTACATTCTTTTGTCCTCCTTTTATTTTATTTTAATGCACTACGTCTTTTACATAAAATTCGCCGTGCACAAAATACTCCCATTCCTCCAATCACTCCGACCATCCCCACCAGTGAGCCAAGGAACAATGGCGTGTTATAAAACCATCGTACGATGGGATTGGTGGTCACCAGAACATTTTCCACAGATAACCTGCATATGTTTCCTGCTGCATCATAGGCAATAACTTCAATGGTCTGCTTCTGATTCCTTTCCGGGATCAGGACATGATAGGAATCATTTTCAACCGTATATTCCAGCATCTGTCCATTCAGATGAATCTCCACATCTTCCAGTACCAGGTTATCAATGATAGAAAAATCAGCCTGATAGGAGTGTGCATTATATATTTGCCCATTTTCCAGATTCAGTGCTGTCACAACAGGCAGAGTACGGTCTATTCCAAAACTGATTTCCAGCAGTTGTTCCGGACTCTGGTTATCATTCCTGTTTCCGGCAGCATCCATTGATGTGATCGCCAGTGTGTACTTTCCATCTCCGGCAAAACAGCTGTCCAACAAGGTGTATTCATACACTTTCATGCTGTCCTCATCCCCTGTGAGCCCGATTTCATAATCTTCTCCTGCCACCAGTGTCCTTGGTGTTCCGTTTCTGCTCAGTACCAGTACCGGGAACCCATTCTGTAAAAGATCCGGATTGGTTTCCGTGACCACAACCGGAATATCATAATTAATGTAGCTGCCAAGGATAGAGCCCAGTTCATCATTAACCGTAAATGCAGACCCAAACCGGTTAACAGAAAAGCGGATTTCCTCACTGCTTTGGTTTCCTGCTCTGTCTGTTGCAGTTACCACCAGATGATAGACATCATCTTCCGATTTCTCATATGCGAAATCATCAAGCAGATACACAATACCACTATCAATCTGGCTGACACTGCCAGCCGGGATCTTCTCTTCATGAAGGCAGCCACTGATCCTTACTTCATAACCGCCTTGCTCAAAATTCCGGTCTGTGATATGAATCTCCGGCATACAGCTTCCGGCATTGGAAGACAGATTGGAAACCCCAAAAATCCGGATCTCCGGAACTGTACAATCCAGAATAAATCCTGTCTCTTCTGATATTGCGGCTTGATTTCCTGCCATATCACAGCCACTGACCTGAAAAGAATAACTTCCATCAGCAGTAAACTCCAGATAGGTCGTATGGGTATCCCCCTGTGTTATCCAGTCACTCCGGACCGGAAACGCAAGTTCCGTTCCATCTCCCTGTGCCTTTCCGTCTATAATGATTCTTTCCGGATCAAAATTATGTTCCTGTACGGTAATAACCGCCCTTCGTGTAGCAGAATAATAAATTCCGTTTGCTGCCTGTACCGTATCTTCATATGATATTTCAATTACAGGAACCGTCAGGTCAATCGTAAAAGGTTCTGTTTCTTTTGTTTCGGAAAGATTACCGGCCATATCTGTACAGGCAACCCTGACAACATAGTCCCCGTCTCCTGTGACAGGAAGCCTGTAACGGTATTCTCTGGCATCCTGATTGACGTTATCGGTAAACTCCCACTCTCCTCCGGATACCTGCCGGGGCGTTCCATTTTGATACACAAAGATCTCTGCCTGTCCCGGATCAAAATTGCGTTCTATAATTCTGATCTCCAGCAGACAGTCGGTTTTATAGTAAGAATTATATTCTTCATCCGGCAGCTCACCAGCCTGAGATAGCTCCACAACCGGTACTGTCTGATCTATACTAAGATAAAATACTTCTTCTGTTGTATATCCGATTCTATTCGTCATCTGTATCTTCACACAGATATGATTGTGATTATCTTCTACCGCCAGATTACCTTTCAGCTGTGTAACAAGATTGCTGTCCGTTCCTGCTTTTGTCCAGTTTCCTGAAGAAACATTTCCTCCATCATCTATAGTAATTTCCCCATTTTTTCTGTATCCGGATTCATCAGAAATCTCCCACTTAATATTTCTGATTCCGGCAAATGTATCCGTAACAACAACCGGTACCTCTGTAATCCCGGAATACAGATTCAGTCCTGAAGCATCATGATATGGTGTCTCCGGAAGCGTATAACGAATATGTTCTTCCTGACGGAACATCTGCTCATTTTCAATGACCAGTTTTTCTATGGTAACCGGTGAGGACATACGATTTCCCAGCCGGTCTTCTGCATCCAGATAGATACTGCCTTTAAAATTGGCAGGAATTGAAATTGTGATACTGCCTTCGGCATCCGGTTCCACTCCTTGTTCCACAGAAGTTCCATTTCCATCTGTAAGACGATAATAAATCTTACCTAACCCCACTCCTCCATCATTATCTTTTGCAGTGACTCTAAGCTCCATATTTCCATTGGCAAGAAACCCATAGCGGTTTCCACCCGGATTGATGGCAGCCTGCGTTGTCTGGCTGCTTTCACCCAGAAGAGAACCTGTAACCATAATATTGCTTATTTCCGGTGCCGCATTATCTATCCGCACTTCCATTGTCTGTGAGGCAGTATTGCCAACAATATCATCACCACTTACGGTAATCCGATGAATATCACTGGGAGAAAGATCCGCTATCTCGATCTGTGTCTCATATCTCCATACCGGAATCTCCTGTCCCGATACGGATAATGCACTCTCCTCAGCCTCATTTCCGCTCACAGATACGCGTGTCACATCCTGATTAAAAATCTCGACATCATTGACCGATATGATCAGATTCCGGACGCCGGAACCGGTCAGTGCCCCTTCTTCAGCTATTACATTCAGATTGGCATCTCCTCTTGTATATACGATCTCATCCTGTATCAGATAGTTTCCTCCCGGTTGGATGGTAATCTCCGGTGGGATACAGTCAACTCGGATCACCTGATTCACAGAAATACTGGAAGATGGGATTCCCAGACCGTTATAGGCATATACTGTTATCCGGTTTTCTGAGTTGCTTTCCAGCGTAATATTACAGGTAACCTCCGGATTTCTCTGCCCAATATAATATTCCCTTCCGTTGATATAATAACGATAGATCCAACCACCGACTGAACGATATTGAATTTCTCCTCCATTGACCTGAAATCCGTATCTCACGATTCCCGAATAACTATCTGTTGCAGTTACCTTAAGCCTGCAGGCAGTATCCCCGGTCAGATACATTCCATAGCGGTTAATAATCGTATTACCGGATAAAGTCACCGCACTTATTACCGGAGCATTATCAGTGCGGCATACCGTCACCTGAAAAGGTGTAATCTTATCATCCTGACAGACAGCATAATAGGTAAAAACACGGGATTGTTCCTCTTCCATGAATTCAATATTACTGATTGTCAGCGTATAATTATATATATTGGTCAATGCAGGACAATTTCCCAAGCTGTACCACGCCATGTTGACAGTATCCTTATTTCTTTCATACATGGTGCTGTCAATAATATGGACTGCCTGATTGCAGGACGCACTGACATCCAGTGTCACACTGACGCTGTCTGCATCTCCACTGGTATAAACCATAACATTCCCACACACAGGGCCCTGGCATTCCGGTTCTGCCGGATCGACTATATCATCTGCCTGTACCGATAAAACAGGGCACAAAAAATTCAATATCAGAAGAACTAAGAATAAACTTCCTGCAATTTTCATTTCTATTTCTTTATGATATTTTATCTTTGGCATCGCTTTCTCCTATTCATTGGTATCCGTTCTAAGTATTCTGTACAGGTTCCGGTTCTCCGGATAGTGAAATAATATACGCAGAATGAATCATTCTTTTTTCTTCCGGCATACATGCAGAGAATTCCTGACTGCCGGTACTCAATATACTTGTGGCATCCTCACCGTCTTCATACAATATACTTGTGACTTCTTCACCACCATCAAATAATATGCTCGTGGTTTCCTCTCCATCTCCAGCCAATACACTTGTGACTTCCTCACTGTCCTCGTCCAACCTGCTTGTGGCTTTCTCATCTTCGTCTAATACAGAGGTCGCATTCCCATCATCATTCCTGCTCAATCGCTCTGTCGTACGCTCTCCCGCCACCATGCTGTCTCTCCATCGTGCGATCTGTTTTTTTGCCTGCCGTCCCGATAACACAGCAATCACATGGGCGATCTGAAATCTTAGAAAATAGATGATCGCACAGACTGCCGCCAGACCGGCCAGAATAAAAAATATAATTGACAGTATTTCATATACGTTATAATTCATATGCATTCTCCACTGCGTTTCTCGCACTGCTGATTCGTTCTTCCAGTTCTTCTTTCAAAGCCTCTGTTTTTTCCGTTACCGCATGAATTTCCTCAATACGTTCCATGATATTGTTTAACATCATTTCCACCTGACTCCGCTGGATTCCTTCCCGCTGGAATTTGTATGCGTAATTCTCAATGGCAAACAATCCCAGACGACATATTTCCAGTTCCACCAGCTCACTTTCCGTTTTTTCTTCTGCAAGCAGATCACTGAGATTTATAAAATAGTCTCCATAGACATTCTGATCCTCAGCTTCTTCCACCAGAAGCGTTATGTCTCTGTTAAAGACACCTATTGCCCGATATGCAATAGCAATCTGATAATAATCATCCTCCGCACTTCCATAAAGGCAGGCATCATCAAACCAGCTGATAGCACTCTTCATCCGGGTTACATCATTGTCCCGGTTTTCATCAGCTCCGTAATCATAGTAGTACCAGTATAATTTCCCAATGTCGTATGCCAGTCCGCCGTAACCATCTGCCTGACGGATTTCCTCAGCGTATTGGTTAATCAGCATTTTCAGGCTGCTTTCTTCCTCTAAGGAAAATGTAAGATCTTCCTTATAAAGATCAATGAGCCCTTCATAGCCCCGGATCAATCCGGGTCTGACCGCAATAGCTTCTTCATAGAGTTGTTTCTGCTGTTCATAGTCAGTTGTTCTCTGAGCCTGCTCTATCAGCCTTTCAAAGAGCTGATCCTTTGTATTGTTTTTCAAAAACAGGCACAAGAGTCCCATGCATAGAAAAAGAACAGCCAGCCCGGCCTGCAGCAGGAACCAGTTCAACTGTTTTTTCAAGGATCTGCGGAATTCATCATCCTCTTCTTCATAATGCAGTAATGCATATTTCAGTTCCTCATCACTCTGATATCTTTCATCCGGATCAGCCTGAGTACATTTCTGTATGATCTTTTCCAACCCGGCAGAAAGCTTTCCGTTCCAGTGGCGGATTGGATATAATTCATATGGTGGTTCCGCAGGATTCTTTCCCGTAACCAGATGGTATAATGTCACACCCAGGCAATAGATATCCGTTCTCGCATCTGTCTGGCCATGCCCTCCGAACTGTTCCGGTGCCGCATAACCCTTTGTACCGAGGCTGACAGTATCTTCTATATTTTGTTCCTTATATTCTCTTGCAATTCCAAAATCAATCAGTTTGATATTACCATTGGGCTGCAGCATAATATTAGCCGGCTTCATATCCCGGTAAATAATTGGTGGATTCTGGGAATGCAGATACATCAGGACATCACAAAGGGACAGAGCCCACTCCAGCACCTGTTCCTGATTCTGTGCCCCTTCACGGTCAACCACCCGTTTCAAAGTTTCACCTTCTACATAATCCATGACAATAAAGATAACATCTTCCCTGTCAATAATATCCACAATCCGGGGCAGACACGGATGATCCAGTCTTTTCATCATATTTGCCTCAGCTATTGCACTCTGGATCACGACCTGATTATTTCTATCCCATGCCCGCTTCTTAATCTCTTTCACGGCCCATTGCTTACTGAGATTCTGATCCATTGCCAGATAGACTTCCGACATTCCACCTTTTCCAATCAGTTTCAGAATTTCATATTTGTTTGCAATCATTGTCCCTATTGCAGCCATTCTTATTCCTCTTTTGCATCTTCTATTTTCATTTTTCTTCTACTCTTTTTTCAATTAACGTCAGGTTCTGACCAGCATTGCAGAAATATTGTCTTTTTCTCCACGATCCATATTGATCTTTACCAGTGACGCAAGAAGCATCTGAATATCCTCTTCCGTCTTACCCTGACATTCTTTGATTGCTAACGCAATTTCCCTTTCTTCCAACACATGACGGAATCCGTCTGAACAAAGCAAAAACCAGTCACCATCCCGATAAGTCCCCTTTTCTTCATAGGGCTCTATTTTCTCATTCACACCAATACACTGGGTCAGAACATTTCTTCTTGAATCTGTCAATGCCTGTTCTTTACTAAGAATTCCTTTCCGTACCTCCATGGCAACCAGACTGTGATCTTCCGTCAATTGTTTGAGTGTATGATGATAAAGATAAATCCGTGTATCCCCGATATGGATAATAAAATACCGATGATCAAACAGAATCAGGACAGAAGCCGTTGTCCCCATCTGCACATGATTCTTCTGCCCATAGACCCGGATGATTTCATTCAGATCGCGAAATAATCCGGTATATATATCAGTAAAATCCTCCCGGCATACATCCGGACCATTTCCATCCACCAGCTTCCGGAACAGATCCAGCACATGTGTTACAACAGTTCCGCTTGCAACCTCACCATAAGACAATCCGCCCAATCCGTCGCATAATACAAAGATGGCTGCATCCTTTTCTCCCACAGAAGCAATCCTGTATCCCAGGGAATCCTGATTAACAGATTTATAATTCCCTTTATCACTGCAACAAAAGGTATTGATTTTCTCTTTCCTGTCTTTCATATGTACAGTTTCCCTTCCTGTTGTAACAAATCTTCTTAATTCATTATGAACACAAAGCACTTAACATTTTCTGCCTTCTCATATGTGTAAACATAATCTATATTTATATATCTCATCTTTTTTATATTTTTTCCATACTTTTTGCACGATGTACAGATTTTTTGCACGACGTACAGATTTTTTTGCACGA
The DNA here is from genome assembly GCA_051879415.1 of Lachnospiraceae bacterium. Taxonomy (GTDB): domain Bacteria; phylum Bacillota; class Clostridia; order Lachnospirales; family Lachnospiraceae; genus NK4A136. The sequence continues at coordinate 267 of JBJELZ010000155.1, read as the reverse complement.
TGTACAGATTTTTTTGCACGATGTACAGATTTTTTTGCACGATGTACAGATTTTTACACACAAAAACCTCTTATTATAGTTTCCTTCAGGCTCTATAATAAGAGGTTATCAATTATGTTCATTATCGGAATACTCGTCACAAGATACCAGGATTCAAAAGACCCCCATATGCTTGAATACACAACTGCAAAAAATATAAAAATGTAATGCCAAAAAGACAACTCCTGTGTGAGTTGCCTTTTTTTGACTGATAATCCTATATTATCC
>JBJELZ010000154.1:0-8864 GCA_051879415.1 Lachnospiraceae bacterium | reverse complement strand
AGAACATTAAGTGCATCTTCCATCTGTGCCTCATTGATGCAAAAGATCAGTCTGGTCGGTTCATTAAACAGCAGTTTATGTAAAAGTCCCGGTTCCTGCCACCGTAAGAAATAAGAGATTCTTGCATACTGTAATGCTGCTTCTATCTTATGGCGCACCACATCCTTGCGCTTTTCATTTTTGGAAATCACCTCGCAAAGATCAATCTCATTATTTACCTTTACCCGCGTCATCATATTTTCAATCATAGTCATGCCTCATGCTGTAATTTCTGATTATTCTGCACTGCTTTGCAATGCACACCCCGATTAACATCTCTATGTACACATGCATTGCTTATTGCTAACGCTCATTATAGCACATTTTATTCAAAAAACAAACACCAAGCATCATCCACGGGCATATTAATATTATAAATATCATGCAGAGGTTCCCGGTTATGTTACAATGCGTTATTTTAGACGGTGGATATCATGGTGGAAAACTGTATGATACAGAATACAAAAGCTGTTATGAAAACAATTTTCCCACAGAACCTGTTCCTTATCAAAAAGAACTCCCGGAATTAATCAGTCAGCTCGGGCAACTGTTAAAAGACCGGGGATATTCTGTTTATTATGCAAGATGCGATAACATAACCGGCGAAGATGCTTTGGACGCAGATTCGCTCCAACAGTCTGTCCCAATGCATATGATTACCCCAAGCAAAGTAACCGAACTCGTCAATGATATGTTTCTTAATGACACAACAGAATATTCTGCAGAAAACGCCTGTCTTCTCTCCTTTCACAGAACATTACTGCTTTGTCCGGGCCAGTGTGGAAATGCTGAAATATTTGTCTGCCGGCATGGGACACCGGCTTCCGGTCTGGCATATTCCATTATGCAGGAATTAGAAGCCATTGGCTTGCATAACCACGGCATTCAGGAGCGTCCCAATCTGACCATTCTCAGGCGCTCCAAAATTCCTGCTCTGTTTATTACACTCGGCAATCTGCCCCTTTCTTCTGCTCAAGCGGAGGAAAATACTGCCCTGATCCGGGATATGGCAGAAGCCTTTGCCAGAGGGATCTGTGCCTTCTTTGCATCCTCCCTGTAAGTTCTTTGAAAAAACATATTTTCTTTCAAGTGACATAAACGATATAATCATCCTGTCATCACATAACTCAGGGAATACCCTTCTATGGAATCCTTCCGGATGGCATTCCTTTGGGAATCTTCTTCCCTTTTCTTTTTTTGTGCAGTTTGATCTGTTAACTGATCCAAACAGTCCTGTAGATCCAGGAGCTGATATGGCGGATTCCATTCTCCAACGCATATTTGATCTGCAATATTTAAGTTCTCCCCATGGATAAGCGGAATCACAGAAAAGCTGTCCATTCCTGTACTTAATCCCTGTCCCGTATATTTTACAAGGCTCTCTTTCATGCTCCAAAGATCATAAAAACACCGCTTTTGATCCGCTGCCGTTGACAGAAACGCCAGTTCCTCCGGATGAAAAAAACGCTTTGCAAGATTTTCTTTGTATTCCTTATGTTTTTGTATGTCCACACCAATTTCACGATCTGCAGCTGCACACACCGCATAATCACCGGAATGGGAAAGATTAAAGAACAGACCATACCTATCCGGAAGCATCGGCTTCCCATGCTCTCCCAAAAGAAAACTTCCATCCCATGGACATCCGCAGTGATGCATGACTGCATAATTTAATAAAAGGCCAGCAGCAACGCTTCTGACCTGATCCGGACGATTCTTCATTCTGATGACACTTTCCCTACGATCTGTGCCAATCATAGACAACGCTTTCTCATACAGAGAATCCTCCAGCAATGGTTTTATTTCTGCAATATATATCTTATGCATCGGCATTCTGTGTTTTCAGATCCAGCTTGATCTGAAGTTCTTCCAGCTGTTTCGGATCTACAACATTAGGTGCTTCCGACATCAGACAGGATGCATCCTTTACCTTCGGGAATGCAATGACTTCACGGATGTTATCTGCCTGAACCATCAACATAATCATACGGTCCAGACCAAATGCCAGACCTGCATGAGGCGGAACACCATATTTAAATGCAGTCAGCAGGAAGCCAAATTTCTCATAAGCTTCTTCTGTTGTAATGCCAAGCTGTGCAAACATTTTCTCCTGTACATCCGTCTGATAGATTCTGACAGAACCACCACCAAGCTCTACACCATTGAGTACACAGTCATAAGCCTTTGCACGAACTTTTCCGGGATCAGTATCAAGCAACGGAAGATCCTCTTCCATCGGCATGGTAAACGGATGATGCATTGCAACATAACGTTCTTCTTCCTCGCTCCACTCAAGCAGCGGGAACTCCGTTACCCACAGGAAGCGGAAATCATCCTTCTTTAAAATATCAAGATTTCTTGCAATCTCCAGTCTCAGATTTCCAAGCACATCCCATACAACTTTATTCTTATCTGCTGCAAACAATAGCAGATCTCCCGGTTCCCCGTCCATTGCAGCCACCAGATTACTGATCTGTTCCTCTGTCATGAACTTTGCAAAGGAAGACTTATAGCTTCCATCCGGCTGGATCGCAAGGTAAGCAAGTCCCTTGGCACCAAAGCCCTTGGCAAATTCTACCAGTGCATCAATCTTCTTTCTCGGCATCTCGCCCTGTCCCTTGGCATTGATACCACGGACGGTTCCGCCATTCTCCAATGCACTCTTGAAGACAACAAAATCAACATCCTTCACAACTTCAGATACATTTACCAGTTCCATGCCAAATCTGACATCCGGCTTATCAGAACCAAAACGGTCCATTGCCTCCTGCCATGTCATCCGCTGCATCGGAAGCTGGATATCAATTCCCAGATTGTCCTTAAACACCTTCTGCAGCATCCGCTCATTAACATCAATGACATCATCTACATCTACAAAAGACAACTCCATATCCACCTGTGTAAATTCCGGCTGACGGTCTGCACGAAGATCCTCATCACGGAAACACTTGGCAATCTGGAAATAACGGTCATAACCGGAACACATCAGTAACTGCTTAAACAACTGCGGCGACTGTGGCAAAGCATAAAAGGTGCCCGGGTGCACACGGCTGGGTACCAGATAATCCCTTGCTCCTTCCGGCGTGGAACGGTTCAGAATCGGTGTTTCAATCTCCAGAAATCCTTCCTCACATAAAAAGTTACGGATGGAATTGCATACCTTGCTTCTGAAGATCAGGTTATGCTGGATATCCGGTCTTCGCAGATCCAGATAACGATATTTTAAACGAAGCTCTTCCTTTGTTTTGGAATCTGCCTCAATAGGGAACGGCGGTGTTTCTGCCTCGGAAAGAATACGAAGCTGTGTTGCACGAACCTCGATATCTCCGGTTTTCAGATTGGCATTTTCTGCCACGCCACGCTTTTCTACTGTTCCAACCACAGCAATTACATATTCGCTTCGTAACTTCTCTGCCTTTGCAAATCCTTCTGCGTCAATGTATCCTGCCTCTCCACTTTCAGAAGTCTCAAAAATAATCTGTACAATCCCGGAACGGTCACGCAGATCCAGGAAAATAATTCCTCCCTTATTTCTGCTCTTCTGTACCCATCCCATCAGGGTAACTGTTTCACCGATATTTTTTGATGAAATCTCAGTACATCTGTGGGTTCTCTTTAACCCCTTCATTGCCTCTGCCATGTTACTTTTCCATCTCCTCTTTTATCATATTCTTTCGGCAAATTACCGTTTTGCAGCTGTCTGCCATCCTATTTGAAAGAATTCACATAGAATTCTTCGTACTCTGTATAACCTTCCTGTGCAAGCTGTTCCTTCTGGAACTTCTTATTTTTATTCATTCTGGCAAGTAAAACAACATTTCCTTCCTGTCTCATAGCTTCTGCCTTCTTTAAAATCTCATTCATCTTTTCTGAAGGCATCCCCTTTTCGATCAGATATGCCACCTTGCTTCCCTGCTCCGGTATCTGGAAATCATTTTCCAAAAGAATCGTAATGATACGCTCAAATCCAATGGAAAATCCACAGGCCGGTGTATCATTGCCTGTAAATTTACCGATCATCTTATCATAACGTCCGCCACCACCACAGCTGGAATTGAATTCTTTCAATTCTACTTCAAAAATGGTTCCCGTATAATAGGACATTCCGCGAACCAGTGTCGGATCAAACAATAAGGTAAAGTCTGCCGTCTTTGCAGCATTCACTGCTGATGAAATCTCTGTCAGATTGTCCTTACACTCTACCGGAAGATACTCACCAAGCTTGTCTGCCAGATATGCTACCGGATTGCTTTCCTTTTCCATTGCTGCAAACAGTTCCGTATATTTCTCCACACTGTTGCTATCATATCCGGCTTCCAGCAATGTCTCTTTCACACCATCCAGACCAATCTTGTCCATTTTATCCAGAATGATAAATACCTCATCATAGGATTCTTCTGCAAATCCTGCATAAGCAGCCATTGCTTTTAACATTCTTCTATCATTAATTCGGATATTGAAATCCTTAAAATTCAACTTTCCCAAAAGTGTTGTGGTTGCCAGAATCAGCTCTATCTCCGCAAGATTGGAGGGTTCACCCAGAATATCAATATCGCACTGCATAAACTGGCGGAATCTTCCGCGCTGTGGCTGATCAGCACGCCATACATTGCCCATCTGCAATGCCTTAAACGGAGTCGGCAGCTCATTGGAATGATTGGAATAATATCTTGCCAGCGGCACTGTAAGATCATATCTAAGTCCACTGTCAGTCAGATCTGCTTCTGTCTGAGCTGTTTCCAGATTTAACTTCTCTCCGCGCTTTAAAATCTTAAAAATCAGTTTTTCATTTTCGCCACCCTGCTTATTAGTCAGGTTCTCTATATTCTCTACACAGGGGGTTTCAATTGGCGTAAAGCCATATGTTTTATAAGTCGTCTTAATCAGATTAATCACATAATCCCTGATTGCCATTTCCTTTGGCAGTACATCCTTCATTCCCTTGACCGGTTTCTTACTTAATGCCATCGTTTTTTCCTTTCTGTCTTAAAATACCTAACTATGTATTTTACACTTTTTTCTGAGAATAGACAAGAGTTCATTACAATCTGTTTTCACCGTCATTACAATCTGTTTTCACCGTCCTCAATTAACTTTTGATATTGACTATTTTATAGCTGCACCGGTTTGTATTCCCATTGATTCCGCGGTATAAAATAATAAACAAGTGGTAAATTAAAGGTGAAAACTAGTAACAATTGAAACAAACGATAATGTAAAATTGTTGTTGAAGATATTAATGCAGACATAATTAAACAAATTTTAGCATTGGCAGAATTCTGGAATAAAATTGATTATATTTATATATTTGGTTCATCATTAGAAGAAAGATGTACTAAAGAATCAGATATAGATATTGCAATTATTAGCAATATAAATATATAAAAATAAGACATAGAGAGCGATAGTGTAAAGCAAGACGGTCGCCTGAAATTAAATTATATTAAAAAAAGTAATCAATCCCTTGGCTGGGACGATTACTTTTTTACTTTATTGACATCTTTTCCAAGCATATACCTTTTAATCCAAACACTTGACAATATAGTCTACATTTCTTGGGCATTCTTTTCTTTTACAATAGCAGCCAGTACTTTTTCATCTTTTTATCATCAGAGTATGTAATAATATCTACTACATCATTTTCCTCTGTATCCAATTCAAATGGTCTTTTTGTTATAGCATGTTTATTATTTAATCCAAAACACCGTTTTCATCGAAGCACAAAGTTCTGTATCTATACCTGTTATAATTTTCATAATCAGCAAAATCTGTCCAGCAAATATATACATCGAAACCATTTGAATAAGGATAATACATTATACTTGAAAAACACCCTGGGTCTCCAAGTTCTGCTGCGATTTCTTCGTAGGTAGTTTCACCCTCTATCCAATTAGCTGCCATTGTATCCCAGTTTTCTTTATCAAAAATGGTATGTCCTGCAAATCTAGGATTGGCAGATAAATATGAATCATAATCAACATCATCAATAGAAAATCCGACACGATTAGGATTATCAGGATTATTACTACGGGTAAATCCCACATCTTCAATTCCTCGTTCTAATAAATTGGGCGTTTCCGCACGGAAATGCCAATTATCATTTGCTACAAATTCACCGAAGATTTCAGTCAACTTTGACTCGTACCCTTCTGGGTCACTGTAGTAATTTACCAAGAAATCTACCAAAAATTCCCCTGTCATACCATTTAAGTTTTCATCAGTAATCAACTCTACAAAGGTGTCACATAAGTATGAGTTAGCAGGCACCTCTTCTACAGGTATCTCTGCTGTAATCAACTCTGCTACTTCCTCTGCAGAATCCACTTCTTCCACATTTTCCTCGGAAGGAGCAGGTTCCTCAATGGGGCCCTCCTCTACAGTGGGTGCAACCTCTGCCTGCTGTGCTGTTGTATCGGTTGCAGTATCACCACCATTACCACATGCAGTAAGTACTGCCAGTGCAGCAGCTGCTGTTAATAAGATAGTTAATTTTCTTTTCATATAGATTATTCCTCCTTTTACTTTTGAAATCTAAAGCTTCATCGCATATTTTATCACACCACATTTTCATATGCAGCTATTTTGCACCTATTATAAGTTCATTTTTATTGTGGAATTATATACACCAGCAAGTAGAATTAAATTATCATAAGAAAATGAGGTGTGCCATGTTTAAATTAAAAGGAGATTACGAAAGTTACGAATCGAAGACGCTCAGACTTCCGACAAAACTTGTAGCGGAATTATCAAAGCACGCAGAGGCGAAACACATATCTTTTAATAAAGCTGTAGCGCAATGCATTGAATATGCTTTATCGAATATGATAGAGGAACCAGGTGAGGACGAATAGTGTCCTCACTTTTTTTCTTTTTTGCAATTTCAGATTAGAAAAGCTTTTTTATTGCACAAAAATTGTGAAAAAGCATTTGTATTACACAATTATTGTGTATAACAAAAATGTAAGGTACAATAGTTAGCGAAAAGAACTGGTTTGATAAAAAATAAGAGAAACGGTTTTCTGTAAACCTGTTATCTCTTTCGCAAATAGAGAATAAATGTAGAGATTCAAACGGAGGTAGATGAAATGAGAAATGTTTATCCTGTATTTTTCACAAAAACAAATGATAATATCTTAGTTGAAGTTCCCGATTTAGATATCTTAACAGAAGGAAAAGATATGAATGCTGCGATTGATATGGCAAGAGATGCTATTGAATTGAAGTGTGTATCAATGGAAGATGATAAAGAAGAAATTCCAAATCCTTCTAATATTGGTGATTTGAATGTTAATAACGGAACTTTTGCAGATGAAGGAGAAACGATTATTTCTTTCGTAGATATTGACTCAACAGAATATAGAAGAAAAATTGATACAAAAACGGTGAGAAGAAATGTTGCCCTGCCAAGTTGGCTAAATTATGAAGCGGAACAGGCTGGTGTTAATGTATCACGAATATTACAGGAAGCTCTAATGAAAACTCTTAAATTGGAAAGAAGAATGTAGAAACAACAAATCAATAAAATGCAGTATGATACCAAAATAGAAGGACTCCTCCCGGAATCCAGGCTCTCTCTGCCGTAGTGTGACGGATGCACCCCTGGAATGGAGAGGCCTTCTTTTTATGTTTAAAGCAATCTGAAATACTTAGAAAGGCGGATTCAATGTGCCATTTCCTGCATACAAAAACAGGTAACAATGTTTTGCTGCCTGCTTCATGCAAAATATCACTTATGATTAGTGCTTTGCCTGTGTTGGTACAAATTCCAATCTTAACTGCATACCTAAGCCTGCTGCAATCCTCTTTACCATAGCAAGACTTGGATTTCTTGTTCCGTTCTCTATTCTACTGATATCAGCCTGCGTTATTCCGGTTATATCCGATAACTCTTTCTGTGTAAGATTCTGACTTATTCTTGCATCAATCATGGCCTGTATTATATCATATTCCGGTTGAAGGGCATCATATTCTTCCTTGACTTCTGGATTAGATAATGCTTTTTCTTTATATTCAGTATATCTACTCATAATTGATTCCTCCTCTCATAATCAGCTTTATATTTCTTTGCTAACTCTATCTCTGACTTTGGTGTCTTCTGCGTCTTCTTGATAAAACCATTTGTAAGAACAGCTTTATTCCCAACAAAGAAGAAATATAAAACTCTCGTAATATCAGTTCCCTGTTTTGTTCTAAGTGTTTTTGCTAATAGTTTAGGTTCAAGCGATTCCAAATATTCTTGTAATGGACACCTTCCATCCTCTGTTTCATAAAAAAGTATTTCTATCATGTTTCTCCCTTATTTATATGATATGTCGTATTCAACATATTGTCAACATTTGTTTTAATATTCTTAAGTTCTATGCATTGGGATATACCAATTTCCGTATTTGCGGTACGGCAGATGCAGAGCGTTCATACATAGTATGGGCGCTCATTTTTTGTATAAAAAGGACTGCATCATTTAAGTATATCTTCAACGGATCCGGGGCAATGCGAAATTTGTAATATCGACGAACAACTTCAATGAGCATTTAAGGTAATACTGTGCTGAGGCTGGAATTCGTAAAGAGGGTGTTGCCGAACCTATCATTCAGTACCTAGCAGGACATGCTTCCCGGGAACGACACGAGGTTACGACCGGAACGACTATGCTGAATGTGTCCCGGATAAGAAGATTATTGCAATCATGAGTTGATGTACTCACATGTACTCAAATTTATGACATGAAAAGCCTCGTAATCACTTAATTTACGAGGCTTTCAGTAGAGCAGGTGATGGGAATCGAACCCACGTGTTCAGCTTGGAAGGCTGACATTCTACCATTG
>JBJELZ010000153.1:28568-42190 GCA_051879415.1 Lachnospiraceae bacterium | reverse complement strand
ATATAGCAATGGGCGAATATGAAGATGCAATCAAAGTACTGGAAGATGGTTATGAGGCAACGGGTTCTGAGGAAATCCGGAGCAGACGGGAGGAAATAGAAGCATTATTACAAGCGGAAGCAGATGCCGGAGAAGAAGCAGAAGAAAATGAAGAGGAAATAAAGGAAGCGGATCTTACAGCTGAGATAGTTTCTTGCGGAATAGAGCTTATGTACCGTGATGGGGCAGCTGCATTCACAATATTTGAAAAAGTAGCAGCTTTGGGAAATGAGGATGCCATCTTTTTAGCCGGTTATATGCTGGACTGTGGTAGTGATTATAGCGGACAAAGAGATTTTGAAAAGGCCAGAGAGTATTATGAAATGGTAGAGGATCGTAATCCCTATGCCTTGATTACTTTAGGTTATCTTTATCTGAATGGTCAGGGGGTAGAAGCTGATGCTGATAAGGCAGATGAGTATTTCAGGAAAGCACTGGAATTAATAGATGAAAATGAGGTGGCTGATTTAGCATACGCTAATGTCGCATACTATTTGATAGGGTGGTTATATTATGATGGCAATGGAGTGGAGCAGGATTATGAGCTTGCTATGGAATGGTATGAGAAAGCAGCAGCTTTGGGAAATGCCGATGCAATAAATCAGATCGGTCTTTTCTACTATTATGGCAATGGAGTGGAACAGGATTATCAGCTTGCCAAAGAATGGTGGGAGAAAGCAGCAGAGTCAGGGAATGCAACTTCTATGAATAATATAGGCAATTTATACCGAAATGGCGACGGAGTGGAGCAGGATTATGAGCTTGCTATGGAATGGTATGAGAAAGCAGCAGAATTGGGGCATTCCAATGCCATGAATAATATAGGCAATTTATATCGAAATGGCGATGGAGTGAAACAGGATGATCAGCTTGCCAAAGAATGGTGGGAGAAAGCAGCGGAGTTAGGAAATGCTTATGCTATGGAAACTCTAGGTTATATATACTATTATGGCGATGGAGTGGAGCAGGATGATCAGTTTGCCAGAGAATGGTGGGAGAAAGCAGCAGCTTTGGGGAATGAGAATGCACAGTGGTGCTTGGATAATTATTAGAACTTCTTTTTTGGGGGATTGTTTGAATCTCCCCTTTTTTGCACTTGATTTTGCAGGAGGAAAAACGAACGATGGAACAAAAGAAAACAATTAACAAGAAATTAATTGCAATCATTACCGGGATTATAGCGATTGTCTGCATTGCTGTGGCTGTTTCAATTATTGCCCTTGGCGGAAATAATGGAAAGAAGCTGGCAGAACAGTTGGAACTGGCAGAAGTGTATGTAGCAATGGGCGAGTATGAAGATGCAATCAAAGTGCTGGAAGATGGTTATGAAGCAACGGGTTCTGAGGAAATCCGGAGAAGACTGGAGGAAATAGAAGCATTATTACAAGCGGAAACAGACACCGGAGAAGAAGTAGAAAAAAATGAAGAGGTTGAAAATGAGGAGGATCTTACAGCTGAAAATGTTTCTCGGGGAATAGAGCTTATGTTTACCGATGGGGCAACTGCTTTATCATTATTTGAAGAGGCAGCAGCTTTGGGGAATGAAGAAGCTATCTTTTTAGCCGGTTATATGCTTGATCGGTGCAATGATTATAGCGGACAAAGAGATTATGAAAAGGCCAGAGAGTATTATGAAATGATAGAGGATCGAAATCCCTATGCCATGATTTCTTTAGGGTATCTTTATCTGAAGGGTTGGGGGGTAGAGGCTGATACCGCCAGAGCAGACGAGTATTTCAGGAAAGCGGTAGAATTAATTAATGAAAATGAAGTGGGTAATTTAGAGTATGCTAATGTCGCATACTATTTGATAGGTTGGCTGTATGATGATGGCAATGGAGTGGAGCAGGATTATCAGACCGCCAAAGAATGGTATGAGAGAGCAGCAGAATTAGGGAATGTGCTTGCTATGAATAATATAGGCAATTTATACTTTGACGGCAAAGGAGTGGAGCAGGATTATGCACTCGCAAGAGAGTGGTATGAAAAAGCAGCAGAGTTGGGGGATACATCTGCTGTAAACAATATAGGTGCGTTATATTATTATGGTAATGGAGTGGAGCAGGATTATCAGATTGCCAAAGAGTGGTATGAGAAAGCAGCAGAGTTAGGGAATGCGACTGCCATGAATAATATAGGCGATTTATACTTTGACGGCAATGGAGTGGAGCAGGATTATGCACTCGCAAGAGAGTGGTTTGGGAAAGCAGCAGAGTTGGGGAATGAAACTGCTATGAATAATATGGGTTGGTTTTACCAAAATGGTTTAGGAGTGGAGCAGGATTATCAGATTGCCAAAGAATGGTATGAGAGAGCATCAGAGTTAGGGAATGCAACTGCTATGAACAATATAGGATGCCTATATCATAATGGTTTAGGAGTGGGGCAGGATTATCAGATTGCCAAAGAATGGTATGAGAAAGCAGCAGAGTTAGGGTGCGCATATGCTATGAATAATATAGGCTGGTTATATGATCAGGGCTTGGGAGTGGAGCAGGATTATCAGATTGCTAAAGAATGGTATGAGAAAGCAGCAGAGTTAGGGTGTGCGCTTGCTATGAATAATATAGGCTGGTTATACGATCAGGGCTTAGGAGTGGAGCAGGATTATCAGATTGCCAAAGAATGGTATGAAAAAGCAGCAGAGTTAGGGGATGCATATGCTATGGCTAATTTAGGTGTTTTATACTATTACGGCGATGGAGTGGAGCAGGATTATCAGATTGCCAAAGAATGGCTTCAGAAAGCAGCTGACATGGGGGATGAGGGAGCACAGTGGTTTTTGGATAAATATTACTAGATCTTCTTGTTTGGTAATTTTGGACATTGAAGCAGAAATGATTTATGAAGAAAAAGGAGAATCCAATGAAAAGCACATTAATCAAAGATACAACCAAATCAGAACGGATCGAACTGATCAAACAGTGGCAGGAGCCGGAAGATCTGGGGGAAAGCGGTATCGATCTTTTTGAGATGTACCGGGATTATATTGACGGGAAGAAGGAAATTGCAGAGATCAATGCAGAATTTAAACCATATTACGAAATGGGCTAAATGAGAGAAAAGAGGGGAAAACCAGCATGGAACAGAAGAAAACAATCAACAAGCAACTGATTGCCATTATTGCCGGTATTGCTGTAATTGTATGTATTGCGGTAGCAGTTTCCGTTATTGTTATTGGTGGAAACAGTGGAAAAAAACTGGCAGAACAGCTGGATTTAGCAGAACGTTATATGGATGAGCTGGATTATGAAGCAGCCATCGCAGCATATGAAGCAGCCATTGAGATTGACCCGATGTGTGAGGATGCATACCTTGGACTGGCAGAAGTGTATGTAGCAATGGGCGAATATGAAGATGCAATCAAAGTATTGGAAGATGGTTATGAAGCAACGGATTCGGAGGAAATCCTAAGAAGACTGGAAGAGATCAAAGAACTGCTGGAGGAAATGGAAGAGCAGGAAGAAACAAGTGTACAAGATGATGAAGAAGCATCTGCAAATGAAGTTGAAAACCAAGCAGGAAAAGACGAAGAGGATAATTCATCACAGTCAGAATCCGGATTTGTATCATGGGCAGATGCAGGTCTGGAAGATCATGTTATGGACTGGCAGGATGCAAATCTGGAAGCTGCCATGCGGAAAATTACAGGAATCCAGACAGGAGATATCATGCTTAGTGATGTATGGGAAATCACCGAATTGGATTTATACGGAAAGGATATTAGTAATATTGATGCGTTGAGCGGATTAAGGAATCTGGAAGAACTTGATTTGGGATTCAATGATATAAGCGACATCAGTGCATTGAGCGAATTGACGAATCTGACAAGGCTTGAGTTGTATTATAATAATATCAGTGATATCAGTGCATTAAGCAGCTTAACGAATTTGAAATGGCTTGAGTTGGATTATAATAATATCAGCGATATCAGTGCATTGAGTGGATTAAGGAATCTGACAAACCTTTTGTTGGGGGAAAATAATATCAGTGACATCAGTGCATTGAGTGGCTTAACGAATCTGACATGGCTTGGATTGGCAAACACCAATATCAGCGATATCAGCCCCTTGAGTAGTTTAATAAATTTAGAAGATATTCATTTACAGGATAATAACATAAGTGACATCAGTGTATTGAGTGGGTTGACAAATCTGACATACCTCGAGATGAGTAATAATAATATCAGTGACATCAGTGCGTTAAACGGATTAGCGAATCTGACATACCTTTATCTGAATGAAAATAATATCAGTGATATCAGTGCATTAAACGGCTTAACGAATCTGGCATACCTTGGGCTGGATACTAATAATATAAGTGACATCAGTGCATTGAGTGGATTGATGAATCTGACATGGCTACAGCTGTCTGATAATAATATAAGTGACGTCAGTGCATTGAGTGGCTTAACGAATCTGACATACCTTTGGTTGAATAATAATAATGTCAGCGATTACTCTCCGGTATCTTTTGTAATCGAATTATATTATTAACAAATATCTGTAAGTATAAATTCAGATGAGATATTTTGAGTGTCTGTTAATGGCAATTTGAAATTAAGAATATATTCATAAAAATTCTTTATTGTAGTAATATGAACAAAAGAAGGCATACTCCCGGAATCCGAATCCTCTCTACTATGTAGAAGCTACTGCGGAATGGACCATGTGCCTTCTTTATTTTATGAAGAAGAAACAGTATTTGGAGAAAAAATCTCCAAATAGACGGAAATATTATTGATTATTGCATATAATTATATTATAATTGAATTCATTCAATAGTATAGGGAGGCGTGCGCAATGTTAGTCAAGGTATCTGTAGAGAACTTTAAATCATTTGATAAGCGTGAAGAACTTTCTATGGTATCCTCAAGCAAAATTCAGGGGAATAAAGAACATAAGATTAAGATTAAACAGATTAATTTATTAAAGAATGCAGTTGTTTATGGAGCTAATGCTTCAGGAAAGTCAAATTTATTTAGAGTTTTTGATTTTATTAAGGCAACAATCAATGATGGAATTCCGGTAAATTCTGCAAATGATTTTTGCCGTAATTCTATGGAGAATAAAAACAGGGAAAGTATATTTGAACTGCAGTTTACTGTCGGAGACAAATTTTATGCGTATGGTTTTGCGGTAATTCTAAGTGAGCGTAGAATTACAGAAGAGTGGTTATATGAATTGTTGCAGGACGGAACAGCCAATAATCTTTTTATAAGAGAAGGGGTTAATGCACCATCATTAGGTGAGAAGGTTAAATTAACAAAAGCAGAAGAAAACCGTTTTTCGGTATATGCAGATGATTTTGCCGGACATGAAGGTCAGTTGTTCTTGGCTGAAATGAATCGAGGTAAGAAGTATGAAGAAACTTCGAAATTGTTGTTTTTCAGGGATGTCTTTAATTGGCTTAATAACAATATTATTATATTGAACCCAAATATGGGTATTTCTAATACAGACGCATATTATAATCAAGAGTCACTGGAAAAGATCAGTCAATTGATTCAGACATTTGATACCGGTGTAAGTCAAATCAGTACACGTGTGATTTCTATGGATGAACTAAGTAAAATGATTCCGGTAGAAGTTCTTTCCGGTATTTTTGCATCATTAAAGAAGCAAATGCAAGTAACAAGTATGCCTAAAATTCAGATGTCCTGGAGACTGGCTGATGGATTTTTTAATATTAAAATTGAAGGAAATGAAGAACCGGAAATTACAACATTAGTATTAAAGCATGGTAAATCAATATTTGATTTTAATTTTTCGGAAGAATCCGATGGAACAAAGCGTCTATTTGATTTGATAGATATGTTATTAACGAAAAGAGAAGATACATTGTTTGTGGTGGATGAATTAGAACGTAGTTTGCATCCTAAATTAACAGAGCATTTTCTTAAATTGTTTATGCAGGCTCATGAAGGCGAGCGCATGCAATTGCTTTTCACAACACATGAAGACACTATTATGGATCAAGATTTGTTCCGAAGAGATGAAATATGGTTTGTTGAAAGGGATGCCAATAATGCTAGTGCAATCTATTCACTTGACCGCTTTAAGGAAAGGTATGATAAAAAATTAAGTAAAGCATACCTCGAAGGAAGGTATGGAGCAATTCCTGTATTTAAGCAGTTTTCCTTCCGAAAGGAGGAATAATAATGCCTGTTCATACTTATACAAATTGGAATATTAGACCCTCCGATGAAGAAGAACAGATAGAACCATTTAGAAAGTATTTTTTTATTTGTGAGGGAGCCAATACAGAAACATTCTATTTTAGGAAGCTGATTGATTTAAGAAAAACACTAAACATTCATCCATTAATTGATATTCGTCTGATGGAAAAGACAGAAGAACATAGTAATCTTTCTTATCCGAAACAATTATTGGAATTTGCAGAAACATTGAAAGATGATAAATCATTAGGTTTTGATAAAGAACATGATAAAATGATTGTCATTTTTGATGCGGATATTTTTGAAGAAAAAGTACCGGGGTACAAGGAATTAGTTGAAGAAGGTGAGAAAAGTAATATTATCGGAATAACAAATCCTGGTTTTGAAGTGTTTTTGCTGTTGCATATAGAAGGTGCTTATGAAAAGTATATTAAAGATAACAATGATTCCTTCTTTGAAAAGGACGAAAAGAATAGGTATAGATATCCATATAATGTGTTGCTAGAGGCTACAGGAATAAATTCAAAGAAAAATAGTAAGATAGGAAATTTGGCAGAAAGTGTAGCGGTTGCAATTAAACAAGAGAAGTGCATTAATCAGGATATTCATAATGTAAAGAATATAGTGTCAAGTAACATTGCAAGCATTATTGAAAATATAATTTCAGATAGACCATAAAATTTGGATGTTTAGAACAGCATTAGCAAAGAAAAAGGAGAATCCAATGAAAAGCACATTAATCAAAGACACAACCAAATCAGAACGAATCGAATTGATCAAACAGTGGCAGGAGCCGGAGGATTTGGGGGAAAGCGGCATCGATCTTTTTGAGATGTACCGGGATTATATTGACGGGAAGAAGGAAATTGCAGAGATCAATGCAGAATTTAAACCACATTACGAAATGGGCTAAATGAGAGAAAAAAGGGGAAAATCAGCTATGGAACAGAAGAAAACAATCAATAAGAAACGGATCGCAATGATTGCCGGGATTGCAGTGATTGTATGCATTGCGGTGGCTGTTCCTGTTATTACTCCTGGTGGAAACAGTGGGGAGAAGCCGGCAGAACAAATGGAAATGGCAGACCGGTATATGGATGAGAAGAATTATGAAGCAGCCAACCCGGCATCATATAAAGAAGCTTCAGAAGTGTATATAGCAATGGGCGAATATGAAGATGCAATCAAAGTACTGGAAGATGGTTATGAAGCAACGGATTCGGAGGAAATCCTAAGAAGACTGGAAGAGATCAAAGAACTGCTGGAGGAAATGGAAGAGCAGGACGCATCCGCAAATGATGGTAAAAGTCTAGCAGGAATGGATGAAGAAGAAAATTTGTCACAGCCAGAATCAGGATTTGTATCATGGGCAGATGCAGGTCTGAAAGATCATGTTATGGACTGGCAGGATGCGAATCTGGAAGCTGCCATGCGGGAAATCACAGGAATTACCACCGGAGATATCATGTTAAGTGATGTATGGGAAATCACCAAATTGGATTTATACAGACAGGATATTAGTAATATTGATGCGTTGAGCGGATTAATGAATCTGCAAGAACTTGATTTGGGTAGCAACGATATAAGCGACATCAGTGCATTGAGTGGATTGACGAATCTGACATGGCTTTATCTGGATTTTAATAATATCAGTGATATCAGTGCATTAAGCGACTTAACGAATTTGACAAGGCTTGAACTGGATTATAATAATATAAGTGATATAAGTGCATTGAGTGGATTAAGGAATCTGACAGATCTTTTGTTGGGGGAAAATAATATCAGTGACATCAGTGCATTGAGCGGATTAACGAATCTGACAAATCTTTGGTTGGGTGGAAATAATATCAGTGATATCAGTGCATTGAGTGGATTAAGGAATCTGACAGACCTTTGTCTGCATGACAATAATATCAGTGACATTAGTGTATTGAGCGATTTGACAAATCTGACATGGCTTGGATTGGCAAACACCAATATCAGTGATATCAGCCCCTTGAGTAGTTTAACAAATCTGGAAGATATTCAGTTACAGGATAATAACATAAGTGACATCAGTGCATTAAGTGGATTAACGAATCTGACAACTCTTTGGTTGGGTGGAAATAATATCAGTGACATCAGTGCATTGAGTGGATTAAGGAATCTGACAGACCTTTGGTTGGGGGAAAATAATATCAGTGACATCAGCGCATTGAGTAGATTAACAAATCTGACATACCTTGATCTGGGTGATAATAATATCAGCGATTACTCTCCGGTATCTTTTGTGCCTGATTTACGTTATTAACAAATATCTGCAAGTATAAATTCAGATGAGATATTTTGAGTGTCTGAAAATTGCAAATTTAAATTGAGTATATATTCATAAAAATTATTATTGTAATAATATGAAAAAAGAAGGCATACTCCCGGAATCCGAATTCTCTCTACTTTGTAGAAGCCACTGCGGAATGGACAATGTGCCTTCTTTATTCATTTTTTAACCACCAATGGCAAGAGCGACAATAAACAGCATAAGTCTCAGTTCAAGACAATTCTATGTCAATATCAAATCAATTCTTCTAAGAAGAAAATCAATTATATTGACATGTATGATTCCATCATGGCTCATATCAATTTTATCAAGAGACATCACATATTTAGGTGATGCATCGGTAATTTTATTATACGCACCAAATTCTCTTTTTATGGTTTCCTCGCTTGCCAAAAGATATGAGACCTGTATAAAGCACTTCTTTCCGTTCTTTATTGCTACAAAATCAATCTCTCCCTTATATGTTTTTCCGGCAAATACCGTATATCCCCTTGTCCGCAATTCGTTATATAGGATATTTTCCAAAAAGAAGGTATCCTCATAGTTAATCGTATTTGTATTTATTGTCCGAAATCCCACATCAACTGCATATTGCTTTTCCTTATTGCATAGTGCCGACTTTCCTACAATATTGTATCTTCCTACTCCATGAATCAGATATGCCTTTTTCATACGTTCCAGGTAATTATATATGGTTCGTTTTGAAATTTCTTTATTCTCTTTTTTATATGCATCAATGATATTTTCAATAGATAATTCTTTTCCGGCATTTGCCAGAATATATAAAGAAATATCCATGAAGGCCTTTTTATCAGCACTTTTCGTCTTTCCTACAATATCTCTATTGACAATACTCTCATACAAATTTGTTAAGTATTTATGCACTGCCGACTCTTCCGCATAATCAAATCGAAGCGGGAAACCACCCCATTTCAAATAATCCATAAACAAATCATCAGTAAACTCTTTATGATTGAGCTCAAAATACTGCTTCATTTCATAAAAGGAAAATGGAAAAATCTCAAACTCAACAGTTCTTCCTGTAAGCAGAGTTGCAAGTTCTCCTGAGAGCAATGCCGAATTACTACCGGTAACAAAAAGAGAAACATTGAGTGTTGCCCTAAATGAAGCCAACGCTTTCTCAAAGTTTTCAATATGCTGAATCTCATCTAAAAAAATATAGTATTTTTCATGATCGAGAATTCTACTTTTGATTTCTTTGTTTAAATCCGAAGCATCAACGATATAATCGTAATCTATATTTTCAAAATTCAAATAAATGATATGGTCTTTGGAAACTCCGTTGTCAACTAATTCTTCCTTTATCGTATCAAGTAAAATAGATTTCCCGGCTCTTCGAACACCTGTAATAACCTTTATAATATCAGAATCATAATATGGTCTTATTTGCTCAAGATAAGTTTCTCTTTTAAGTTTCATATATGCACCTCCACAATGCACATTATAGTTATTTTTCGACTTTTATGCAAGTATATCTTGCACATTTTGTAATTTTTTCATTTTTGTGCACGTTCTATTATAAAAAGTCAATTATAACTTTTTAACGTTCTGTACACGTTGGTTCAATAAACTTAACAAGAAACACACAGACTCAAGTTGCCAAATCTTGACACAGTTCCGTTCCAAATTTAGAATATTAAATATCATTCTTTTATATGAGGGGAAAACTGACTATGGAACAAAAGAAAACAATCAACAAGAAATTGATTGCCATTATTGCCGGCATTGCAGTGCTTATATGCATAGCGGTAGCAGTTTCCGTTATTGTTATTGGCGGAAACAGTGGAAAAAAGCTGGCAGAACAGCTGGAACTGGCAGAACATTATATGGATGAGCCGGATTATGAAGCAGCCATCGCAGCATATGAAGCAGCCATTGAGATTGACCCGATGTGTGAGGATGCATACCTTGGACTGGCAGAAGTGTATGTAGCAATGGGCGAGTATGAAGATGCAATCAAAGTGCTGGAAGATGGCTATGAAGCAACGGGTTCGGAGGAAATCCAGAAAAGGCTGGAAGAGATCGAAGAACTGCTGGAGAAAATGGAAGAGCAGGAAGAAACAAGTGTACAAGATGATGAAGAAGCATCTGCAAATGAAGTTGAAAACCAAGCAGGAAAAGACGAAGAGGATAATCCACCACAGTCAGAATCCGGATTTGTATCATGGGCAGATGCAGGTTTGGAAGACCATGTCATGGACTGGCAGGATGCGAATCTGGAAGCAGCCATGCGGGAAATTACAGGAATTACCACCGGAGATATCATGTTAAGTGATGTGTGGGAGATAACCGAGTTGCATATATACTTACGAGGAGTTAGTAATATTGACGCATTAGGCGAATTAACAAATCTGACATACCTTGATCTGGGTGAAAATAACATAAGTGACATCAGTGCATTGAGCAAATTAATGAATCTGATAGGCCTTAGTCTGGAAGGTAATAATATAAGTGACATTAGTGCATTGAGCGGATTAACGAATCTGACATACCTTCATCTGTATGAAAATAATATCAGTGATATCAGTGCATTGAGTGGATTAACAAATCTGACATGCCTTGAATTGTACAGTAATAATATAAGTGATATCAGCGCATTGAGAGGCTTAAGGAATCTGACAAAACTTTTCTTGGGGGAAAATAATATCAGTGATATCAGTGCATTGAGTGGATTAACAAATCTGACATTCCTTGAATTGTGCAGTAATAATATAAGTGATATCAGTGTATTAAGTGAATTAACGAACCTACAAACACTTTGGTTGTGGGAAAATAACATCAGTGATTACTCTCCTGTATCTTTTGTACCTGATTTAAGTTATTAACAAATATCTGCAAGTATATATTCAGAAGAGATGTTTTGAGTGTCTGAAAATTGCAATTACAAATTGAGTATATATTCATTTTTGTAGTAATATGAACCAAAGAAGGCATACTCCCGGAATCCGAATTCTCTCTACTTTGTAGAAGCCACTGCGGAATGGACCATGTGCCTTCTTTATTTTAAGAGGGAGAAACCGGAGGAAATAGAAGTCTCCAACCTCACTTATTAAAATCAAGAAAGTTTAAAAGTTTTTTCTAATAATACAGGCAATTGTTATTACAAAGTATGAAGAAAGAGGGGAGCGCAGATAGCGTTTCCTTCTTTATTTTTATGGGCGTAATAATCTTTGACATCGGGTATCTACTATGGTAAACTGTAATGGATTATAATTAATAGATATAGTATCGTGAATGTATTGTGTGACTAGATATAGATGAGGTGAATCAGGTGGATAAGCAGGAATATAAGATTCTTTCGGAAGAGATCATGACGCTTGTTGCAAATGAGCAGTTTGTGGAAGCTGCAGAGATTGCAGACAGAATTGACTGGCGCAAGGTCAGAAGCTTTAGTACGTTACAGAAGATCAGTGAATTATATCGTATCAACCGCAGATTTGACGAAGCAATGGATATCATGCTGTTAGCATATGATAGGAATCCTAACAGCAGAACGATTGTTTATTCTTTGTGTGAATTGTCCATTGATCTGGATGATCTGGTATCTGCGCTGCAGTATCTGGCAATGTATAAAAAGATGGCACCCAATGACAAAGGTGCTTTGATTCTGCAGTACAAGATTCTGGAAATGGAAAATGCCAAGACAGAAGATAAGATTGAGATTCTGGAGGAATTGAACCGGAAAGATTATACAGAAGAATGGGCGTATCAGCTCGCATATTTATATCATAGAATCGGATTGGCAACCAAGTGCGTGGAAACATGTGACCAGTTAATTACCTGGTTTGGTTACGGTCCGTTTGTTATTAAAGCGATTGAATTGAAAATGCTTCATGCTCCATTGACGGAGAAGCAGAAAGAGATTTACGACAAGAGAAATGATATCTCTGATGAGATCGAAGCATATGAAAGTGATGAATATACGGTAGAGCGTGCAGAATCTTCTGTTGCGGCAGAGATGGGAACAGAGGATTTCCATGTGAAGACCATTGATATGGGCAAATTTAATACCCTGAATCTTCAGAAGGCGTTGGCAGAAAGTATGCGGGAGCTGATGGGTGAAGAGGAAGTACCGGAAGAAGAATCACCGTTAGTTTCAACCGGTGAGTTGGAACAACGGCTTGAAAACTCCGGAAGATATCAGTACGACGAAGAATTATCCTATGAGGATATTAATTATGAAGAGGAGCAGCAGGATACTTCCTATGAATATGAAGGAGAATCCGGTCAGGAAACATATTACGAAGAAGACCGGGAACCTCTTTATGAAGAAGCATATGAACCGATTGACGAGTCCGAAGGGGAAAGCAAAATGTCGGATCAGGAAGGTCATTATGAAGAGGACGAAGTATTCTTTGAGGACAGAACCTCTGATATTGTAATTGATACACCGCCTGCCGGAACGATTATGCCGGAACAGAGAAGAGCTGCCGCTGCGGTTATGAAGGAAAGCAGGGAAGCCGGAATGGAAGATCAAGGCAATCCGGCAGAAGAGGTAATTGCAGAAGAACCGGTACCGTCTGCTGAGCCGGTTGTAGAAGTTAAAGAGCATGAAAAGGTAGAAAGAAAGCAGACAAGCTCTGTATTTGACAATGTTCTTTCCCAGGGAATGGATGGACAGATTTCTCTTGTGGTTCCGACAGATACAGATACGATTATTGAAAAGCAGATTACCGGGCAGATGAATCTCCAGCAGGTTTTACAGGAGTGGGAAAATGTCAAAAAGCGCAAAGAAGAAGAGCGTAAGGAAAAAACTTCCCAGTCCATTTTAGAGGAAACAGGTAAAATTTTTGCTGATTTTGAAGCCGGAGCAAGAACCGGTCCGCTTGCAAAGATTGAAGAGGAACATAAAATGTTTGCAAGCCGGTTCCATGATGATGAGATAGAACTGCGGTCCATAGATGCAGTAGAAAATGCTTCCGGTGGAAGTTCAATCTGGGATGAGGTAGATGCTGCAATCGAAGCGGATAAAAAGGCAGCAGAAGCGCCGGATCTTGTAGGTGCAGCAGTCATAGGAACTGCAGTAGCAGCAGGTGTGGCAGCCGCCGGTGAGATGGCGGGAGCAGG
>JBJELZ010000153.1:0-28468 GCA_051879415.1 Lachnospiraceae bacterium | reverse complement strand
TAGGAACTGCAGTAGCAGCAGGTGTGGCAGCCGCCGGTGAGATGGCGGGAGCAGGTGCAGCCGTTGCAGAAGGCGCTGTAGCAGTTGCAGGGGAGGCCATTGCAGAAGGTGTTGCAGCAGTTGCAGGTGAAGCAGCAGTGGCAGGAGCCGCCATGGCAGCAGATGCCGTAATGGAAGGTGGAGAAGCAGTAGCCGAAGGAATAGCAGATGCAGCAGAGTCAGAAGAATTATCCGCATATGGACAGGCGGCATCGGATGTTTTGAATGATGAGTCTTTTGATGAATCTGAACAACCGGAGACTGCGGCCGAACCGGAAGCAGAGGAAATGACAGACGGATTTGAGGAAATGGAAGTACCTGATGATACAGAAACACCCATAGAAAAGGAAGAGGAAGATCTTCCGGAAGATATGGGAGAATGGGAAGGACTTTCAGATCAGGATCAGACCCTTCCGGTGAATGAGCAGCTGTTAGATACTTCGCAGATTGATGATATCGGCAGTGCGCTGGAGGCAGAAGCAGATAAGGTCGGAGCCAACACGGCAGAGGAAGACAATGATAATTACGCAGAAGAAGAGGATCATTATCTGACGCCGGAGGAACAGAATCTGTTTTCTGATTTTATGTATTCCAAAAAGATGCGGAATCAGATTCTGGATGCGATCGACTTAATCAGTCTTGCTCCTTATGTGGGAAATGTAATCATTACCGGTGATTCCGGTACGGGTGTGATCGAGCTTGCTAAGGCAATGATCAAGGAAATCCAGATGATAGACAACAACTTCAGTGCATCCAGAGTTGCCAAGATCAGTGGTGACAAGATGAACCGTAAGGATCTTGCGGCAATGTTTAACCAGCTTACCAATGGTGCTCTGATTGTAGAACATGCAGGAGCCATGACAAAGGATACGCTGGAGAATATGTCCAAACTGCTGGAAGGATTCCAGGAGGGTATCATCATCATCCTGACAGATACCAAAAAGGATATCGAAAAACTGATTGGAAGATATGATCTGATTACAGGTTATTTTAATGCGAGAATTGATATCAAGCCAATGAATGACAGTGCTCTGGTAGATTATGCAAGGAAATATGCACTGACCAGGGAATATAAGATTGATGAAGAACGGGCTGTACTTGCTCTGCACCGCAGGATCAATGAGCTGCAGATCGGTGAGCACAATGTCACAACCCGTGAAATCGAGGATATTGTGGACGAGGCAATTGAACGGTCCAAACGTCTCAGATTATCAACTTATGTTGATATTTTGGTCGGAAAGCGTTATGATTATGAGGACATGATTATTCTGCGGGAGAAGGATTTTGATTAATCATGTTTCGGGGTAATTACAAAAAAAAGAAAAGGATGGGGTAGCTATGGCAGAAAAAAATACGGTGTTTATTTCGGATGCTGACCAGTATGTATTTGGTCAGGGTACACATTATGAGATTTATAAGAAATTAGGAGCACATCCGTGTAAACAGGGTAATAAGAAAGGTGTCTTCTTTGCGGTATGGGCACCCAATGCAAAAAGCGTCAGTGTTACAGGAAGCTTCAATGGATGGGATACGGAAAAGCATCAGATGAAGAAGCTGGGAGATGGCGGTATCTACGCTTTGTTTGTTCCGGGTGTTTCCGAAGGCGACCTTTATAAATATTATATTGTAACACCTTCCGGAGAGGGAATTTACAAGGCAGATCCTTATGCCAATCAGGCAGAGCTTCGTCCCGGTAATGCTTCGGTGGTATGTGATATTACCAAGATTAAGTGGTCAGATGATAAGTGGCTGACCAAACGTGCAGAAACAAATCTGTTCCAGTCTCCCATATCAGTCTATGAATGTCATATCGGTTCCTGGATGAAGCATCCGGACGGAACGGAGGATGGTTTCTACAATTACCGTGAATTTGCAGATCGTATCTGTGATTATCTTACAGAAATGCAGTATACCCATATTGAGCTTATGGGAATTGCAGAGCACCCGTTTGACGGTTCCTGGGGTTATCAGGTGACAGGATATTATGCACCGACTTCCCGTTACGGAACACCGGCAGATTTTGCATATCTGGTAAATAAGTTACATAACAAAGGCATTGGTGTGATTCTTGACTGGGTACCGGCACATTTCCCGAGAGA
Organism: Lachnospiraceae bacterium; assembly: GCA_051879415.1. Lineage (GTDB taxonomy): Bacteria > Bacillota > Clostridia > Lachnospirales > Lachnospiraceae > NK4A136. The sequence goes on along the minus strand of JBJELZ010000153.1, from coordinate 26,330 downwards.
TGCGTTTGGTCTTGCAGAATTTGACGGCACCTGCCTTTATGAGCATCCCGACAAACGTCTGGGAGAACATCCTGACTGGGGTACCAAGATCTTTAACTTTGGTAAAAATGAGGTTAAGAATTTCCTGATCGCCAATGCACTGTACTGGATCAAGGAGTTCCACATTGATGGTCTTCGTGTGGATGCGGTTGCATCCATGCTGTATTTGGATTACGGAAGACAGGATGGACAGTGGGTAGCCAATAAATACGGCGGTAAAGAGAATCTTGAAGCAATCGAATTCTTCAGACATCTGAATTCCGTTATACGCGGATTAAATAACGGCGTCATGACCATTGCCGAAGAATCCACAGCATGGCCGAAGGTAACAGCATCTCCTGAGGATGGCGGTCTTGGATTTACCTTTAAGTGGAATATGGGCTGGATGCATGATTTCTGTGATTACATGAAGCTGGATCCTTATTTCAGAAAAAATAATCATCATGCCATGACCTTTGCCATGAGTTATAACTGCAGTGAGAAATATATTCTGCCATTGTCCCATGACGAGGTTGTACATTTAAAATGTTCCATGGTGAATAAGATGCCCGGTTATACGGTAGACAAATATGCCAACCTTCGTACCGGTTATACCTATATGTTTGGACACTCCGGCAAGAAGCTGTTGTTCATGGGACAGGAATTTGCGCAGGAACGTGAATGGAGCGAGAAACGGGAGCTTGACTGGTTCCTGTTAGGTGAGAAATTAAATGCCGGCATGAAGGAGTATGTGAAAGAGCTCTTAACGATGTATAAGAAAAATCCCTGTCTGTATGAACTGGATGACAGCTGGGACGGTTTTGAATGGATCAATCCCAACGATGCTGACAGAAGTATCTACAGCTTTGTCCGTAAATCAGCCAACGGCAAGAACAGACTGTTATTTATTCTGAACATGACACCGATAGAACGAAAGGATTTTTATTTGGGAGTTCCCAAGAGAGGTAAATATAAGCTGGTTCTGAACAGTGATGAGGAGAGATTTGGTGGAGCAGGTCGTGAGATTCCTGCAGAGTTAACTTCCATTAAGATGGAATGTGACAACAGAAAATATGCCATCAAATTTGATCTTCCGCCACTGGGAGCTGCTGTATACAAATTCTAAGAAATACCATCTGCTGTTATTGCAACTTTTCTTAGTTTGAAAACAACAATGTCAATATTAGAGGTTAGACTGTACTTAATAGATTGCTGAAATGACATTTTGTACTATGAAAAATGATTAGCGCAATGGAATGAAGGCAATCTATTTTGTATATGATACAGAATCTTTGAGTAACGGTGATTTCATAACAGGAGGGTATCCCGCATTGGAATTAAAGAAAAAAATTAAAATGATTGCCGTTTCTGTTCTTGCCGTAGGCTTTATTACACTTTTTATCATAAGCGGATTCTGTTTCCGTGAAAAACGAAGATGGATTATGGAACAGCTTGGGGTGGCTTTGAGCAATAAAGATATAGAATTATTGGATGAATTAATAGATTCCAATTGCGAGATGAATACCGTGGACAGTAAATTTAGATACTATTTTTATCAGAGGGGAGTTATTGCCGATATATGGAGTGAATGTGAGAATTATACGGTTTCTTCCTATCAGTATTTTCTTATAGATCCCGAAATTGATTTTTGGACAGAAAACCATATTCAAAATACATTCAGGATGACAATTATAGATGAGGATGGAAAGGAATATGAATTAAGCGTCATTCTTGGTATAGAAAAAATGGGCTTATTTGATGCGAAAATAGTAAAACTGACCGCATCGTTGTATGAAGAATAGAGGCAAGAAGAGTGTTATAAAACTATTTATTATGAAGCATCAAAGGGAGTTATTTGCTTTAAAATGAAGAACAACAAAAAATATATAAAAATTATTTTTATTATATTACTTTTTTTCAGTATTGCAGAAATTGTAATTTCATTGAAAATTGAGGAAAAAACTGCAAAAAACTTCGTAACTGCAATTCAACTACGGAATCTTGATGCAATTAGAGAAAATATCAGCGAAACACAGCCTTATATTCTTTTTAAAGATATTTTTGAAATACAGGACGAATATAAACTTTATGAATACAATAATGTGCCTCTTGTCATTTCCAGTGGTACACATATGCAAAAATATTCTGATAAAAATGATTTTGCAGAAACTTTAGTTAATATATTAGAAAATGAAAATTTAGAGATTGAAAGTATTGAATGCAAAAAATCTCTGGGTAATAATTTTCTTACATCTAATTGGTATCTGACAATTACCATAACAAATATAAAAGATAATAATACCTTTATTATAGGAGGAAATTTTGTCATACAGCGATTTATTTTCTTTCAGTCAAAAATAACGGAAATTTATTTATATTATGATTCAACAAATTGCAATATAATAAATAATTTCTTATAGGTGGAGTAGATGCGTATATCGAATAAGAAAAACTTGCTTTGCATAATCATAGTTTTTATAATTTTGGTGAGCATTCTATATTTTTTAACTGATATCAAAGCTATTGAAGAAACAGTTGATCAGGTGGCGGAAGCCTTAATAACTAAAAATATTGAAATGCTCGATCAAGTAGTAATGCCAGATACATATATGGGGAAATATTACCCTTTATTTGGATGTACTTATTCGGAATTACGTATTAACTTATTAAACCGCTGGGAAGATAATGGTTATCAGGTAGTAAAATACGAATGGGAACGAAATGAGGACTACAGATTTAGCTTTATAACACAAAAAATTAATTTCGTTATGTATATACAAGAAAACGAAAATAATGAAATTTATTCCATTCCACAAGTATTAGAAATAAGGAAAAATTTCTTTGGTTCATATTATATATCCTCTTTTTATACAGAGATGCCTACGGATTCCAAAGAATTTGAAGTCAGACGGAATTTTCTGTGTATGCCGGTACAATAAATAAAAAAATAATAAGATTTTAATTTATATATTTATCTATGAGGAATGTTCCATTGAAAAAGAAAAAGTTATATATATGTTTTATTATAATTTTAACGGTTCTTATTGTTATATTATATATCATTAACGGCTTTTATTTCCGTTCAAAGCGGGAGCAGATTATGAATCAGCTAGGCGTAGCAATATGCAATAAGGATATCGATCTGCTGGACAGTTTGGTTTCACCTGATTGCACTGTAGGGACAATAGACGGGAAATTAAGAAATTATTCCTATCAAAGATCTATCATTGAAAGCTCCTGGAATACGGAAAGCTATAGTGTTACCGGTTATCATTATTATCTTTTAGATCCAGAAGAATTCTTTTGGAACAGAACTTTCGTTCAAAATACGGCTCATATGATAATTACTGACTCGAACGGTAAAGAGTATGTACTGGCTCTCGTTGTAAATATAGATAGAACAAGTCTGTCGGATGCGAAGATTACTCATTGGAGTGGATTGTTAAATGAACAGTAAAGGCGGTTTATCGGGTTTACCGGGAGGCGCGGGAAAAATAATGATGTGAACATAAATTATAAAAGGGCTTTTGACCAGACATCTTAAGAGAAAGGAAAGAGTGAGAAAATATGTTTTGCAGAAATTGTGGTCATCAAATACCTGAGGGGATGCGGTTTTGTCAGAACTGCGGTTATGCAGTGGAACAAAAACCGGAAGTAGAAAATGAAAGTCAGAATGTGGATACACCGAAAAAGAAGAAATCTCCCATCGTTCTTATGATTATTATAATAGTAATCGTAATATTATTAGCTTTGGCTGGTAGTGGTCTGGCTTATTATTTCTTAGTAGTGGCACCGAAGGCTGCCATTGATGCAAAAATGGATGATTTAGTAGATACATATATTGATCTGGCCAATGCTTATGTTGAAGAGGGTGACTATGAAGCAGCAATTGAACTGCTGGAAGATGCTGTCAAAGAGCTGGATGCCATAAAGCTGGAAAGGCTTTTAGAGGATATTGAGGAAGAATATGAGGAAAGTTTGGCAGCTTCTGCGCCGGTAGAGGTAATCGTGGAACCGGAACCAGAACCTGAACCGGAACCAGAACCAGAACCGGAGCCGGAACCTGAACCGGCACATATACCAGAACCTAGTGCGTTGCCTGTGTGGGGATATGAAGCACCTTCCACAGACGGATGGGATGATTCCATGAAGATCTATTGTTATTCCTGGAACGAAGAGTTAGAAAATCTTATGCAGTACGTATTGGATGCTTATCCTGAGTATACTGATTATGTAGAATTTGTTAATCTTGGTGTACCCGGTGTAGGCGGGACATATCAGAGTGAAATTCAAACAGCAATGGATGATGGCAACAAATATCCTTCCATCATCGCTATGGACAGTGATATTGCCAGAAATTACATAGAGTCAGATTGTACTCTGGCAATGAGTGAACTCGGTATTACAGAAGAAATGTATTCTAATGCATATCAGTACACCATTGATTTTGCCACTTACAATGGAGAACTGAAGGCTCTGACATGGCGGGCAGCTCCGGGATGCTTTCTTTATCGTACAGATATTGCTGAGGAAGTTCTTGGAACCTCTGATCCGGATGAAGTTCAGGAGTACGTAGAGGATTGGGATTCTTTCTTTGCTACTGCTGAAATGATGAGGAGCGCCGGATATGCAATGGTTTCCGGACCGGATGATATTAAATATGCCATGCTGGGTCAGCAAACACAGCCCTGGGTAACAGTAGCAGATGATGGATCTGAGTCCCTGACGCTTGATGATACTGTGTCAGAGTATCTTGAGGCAGCGAAAGAGCTTTATGATAGCGGATATACAAACGAAACGACTATGTGGTCACTTGAATGGATGGATAATTTCGAAGGGAATGTATTTGGTTACTTCGGAACTACATGGTTTGTATACTGGTGTATTGCCACAACGGAAGACAGTGCAACAAGCACATATGGAGACTGGAGAATCTGCCAGGGTCCTACAGATTATTACTGGGGCGGAACATATGTGGCAGTTATTAAGGACTGCCCTAATCCTGAATTGGCAGCGTTCCTTATTTATGCACTTTGTTGTGATGAAAATATTTCGTACACACTTGCTGTTAATACACTTGAATTTGTAAATAACAAGGAAGTTATTGATTTTGAAATCGCTCATGGTGGCGGAACGACTCCTATCCTTGGTGACCAGAACCCTCTTGAAGTCTGGGCAGAGGTTGCACAGAATATAGATGCAAGTAATAGCTGTTATCTGGATGCTTCTATCGAGGAAGTTATTAACAGTGTTTCAGAATCCTACAATAATGGCGGATATTCTTCTGTGGAGGAAGCCGTAGAAGCGATTGAAAGTCAAATCTATGAGGAATTTCCCTATCTTAAATAGATGCAGGAATTTATAGATGGTCGCGCAGTAAAAAATAAAGAGAATTTTGATAAAAATGAATGTATAAAAACTGCATACATCTTTGTAAAAAATTATTGATTATATAAATGAAGCATTCTATTGAATTAAAAAAACTATTATGCTATATTATAGATACGAAAGAACAACCGCCCACAAGGTGGTTTGACCAGTTTAATAATGAAATAGAAATTCCACCCTTCACTCGCCAAAGTTTCAAGGGTGGTTTTTCTATGTAGAATTACTTACATATTTCTTTTTCACAACCTTACGTTCTATCTTGACTCAGGGGTGCTTTTTTACATGAATGGAAAGGTTAAGAACAAGAGAAATCCATCCGAAATAAAATATGGAAACCTCTATTTATAGGGTATTTTGTGAAACAATTTATAGAAAGAACAGAGAGATGGCAGATGAATATCTATAAAAATCAAAGTGAAATGGAATATAAAGCAGGCATGCATACGGACCAGGCTTATCCTGCATCGGCACAGAATGTGTATGGAAAATCTTCTGTGGAGAAACATCCGTCAGCAAAAGGAACGGGAAGTTATGGTTACAATGTGGATTTCTCCGGAGGGATGCCCGGCAATCAGGCTTATGGGGAGCATGGAAAGACGGCTGAGGATGTTATGGCAGAGGCCGGAAATTCTGACGTGGCATTGCAGAAGGACTATATGCTTGTTATGGCAAGCACCATGTCAGAGGAGGATTTTGCAGAGCTTTCCAAGGAAGGCTATGATCCCGGGCAGATGGAACCAAAGGAAATGGTTACTATTGTGGATGAGATTAAGGCTAAAATGGCAGCCTCCGGTACTGTAGTAACCGGTTACAATGATGATCTGGACAGGGAACTATTAAAAGAAATTACGGGCAGTGAAGTACAGGCACAGGAGATTTTAGAAGCATTTCGTAAATACGATATTCCTGCGACAAAAGAAAATGCAGAAGCTGCAAAAGCTGCCATGGATATGGCACAGCAGCTTCCTGAAATTTCAGATGGAATGAAGAAATATCTGTTGGAGAATCATCTGACACCAACCATTGAGAACCTTTATAAGGCTGCGTACAGCGGTTCTATGGATGCCGGGGTACAGAACCGGGGGTATTTTGCAGAGACAACCGGAGGGTATTATGGTCGTAAGGCAGATCAGGTAGATATTTCAGAGCTTCAGAATTCCATGGAGAAAGTCATCCGGGATGCAGGTTTTGAAGTAACGGAAGAGGCTTTGCAGGATGCAGAATGGATGGTGGCATCGGGACTTCCTCTGACAGCAGAATCCTTTGTCAGGCTTGAAAGAATCAATGAGACAGACGTAAAAGAAGCTGCGATGGCGGTTGCAAGGGCACTTCAGGACGGAAGGACTGCAAAAGCCGCAGATTTAAGCAGTCAGGAATCCCTGTTGGAGCAGGCAGTCAGGATCAAGGAAGAGGCTGCCGCAATAAGTGATCAGGCAGTTGATCAGGTGGTCGCTGACGGTGAAAAATTGGACCTGGCTCATCTGTCGGAAGCGGAGCAGACATTTGAAAAAAATATAAATGATCCGGCAGCAGAAGGGGCAGTTTTGGCACGCCGTCAGATGGAAGAGGTCAGACTTCTGATGTCCGTGCAGGTCAATTACCATCTGCTGAAGCAGGGGATTTCCATTGATACAACAGAATTATCCACGCTGGTGGAAGAATTAAAGCAGGCGGAGCAGGAGATTCAGAATGTTTTATTTGGAAGATCTGATCGTGTAGAGGATGCAGCGGCCGGAGAAAGAAATGCCCTGTTAAATGAGACACTTGGAAAGGTCCGGGCAATTCCCGGTATGCCGGCTTCTGTGCTTGGTGAGTTATTGAAAGAACACGGAACAGCTTTTTCAAAGAATGTTTCGGTAAATATGGTCTATGAGACCGGTGCGGCAAGGCAGGCAGCTTACGAGGCAGTCAGTGAAAAATATGAAACGTTGATGACTGCACCCAGAGCGGATTATGGAGATTCGATCAGAAAGGCTTTCCGGAATGTGGATGATATTTTGCAGGATATGAATCTTGAAATCACGGAAAGCAACCGGCGTGCAGTCCGAATCTTAGGATATAACAGTATGGAAATTACCGGAGAAAATATTCAGGCAGTAAAGACAGCTTATATGTCGGTCAGCCGTGTTGTTGAGAAGATGACACCGGCGGCAGCACTGGAGTTGATCCGGGAGGGCAGCAATCCGCTGCATCTATCCATGGAAGAATTGGAAAGCCGTCTGGTGAAACGGGAAAGCAGTCCGGAAGAGGAGATGGAAAAATACAGCCGTTATCTGTATCGTCTGGAGCAGAACCATGAGATTACAGCTGAGGAAAAAGAAAGCTATATTGGTATTTACCGCCTGCTGCATCAGATCGAAAAGCGGGATGGTGCTGCAATCGGAAGCCTGTTACAGCAGGGAGCAGAAATCAATTTTAAGAATCTGCTGACAGCCGTAAGAAGTCATAACAAAGGCAGACTGGATGTAACCGTGGATGATGGGTTTGGTGCACTGGAAGAACGGTTTGGCGGATATGAACATTCCATCAGTTCTGCCATAGAGACAGCTTATCATTCTGACGAGCAGCAAAGTGGCGAAACCTTCCGGGAACAGGAAAATGCAGCCGGACAGAAGGAAGAATCGGAGTATTACAGAAGACTTGCCGGTGATATCAAGGCAGATCTGACACCTAAGAGTGCTTCTGAAATACTGGAGAATAGCGAAACCGGTCTGGAAGCATTTTATGATAAGCAGAGAGCTACAGCAATGGATTTGTCAGGAACTGACAGCAGCCGGAAGATGGCAGAGGCAGAAAGTCGTCAGGAAATGGAGCGGGCAGATGCCGGTTACAGAAGGGAACAGGCGGCAGAGGTCAGGGCAGCAGCAGAGGTATCTGAAAAAGCTGTTTCCATGCTGATGGAGTATGATATTCCGCTGACACTGGACCATCTGGCAGCAGCAGACAGGTTGTTATCTGACCGCGGAAATCTGGCAAAACAGGTTAAAAAACAGGCACCGGCAGAAGACAGTATCAGCAGCCTGCTGGAAAAGGCAATGGAGGATATGCAGGAGCATTTCACAGATCGTGTCAGTGCACAGGAAGCATACGGACAACTGGCTGACCGGATGGAAGAGGTATTATCCTTAAGCGCAGAGCGGCAGACAGACCGGATAGATCTGAAGGAGATTAATCTTGCCTGGAAACAGATTTCTGTAACAAGAAAGCTTGCCGGAGAAGAGAATTATGAAATTCCTATGGAGATCGGTGGCAGTATGACCTCTGTCAATGTCAGGTTTCTTCATGGTGATAAGCATGAAAACCATGTTACGATCAATGTGGAGACAGAAACAACCGGTAAGGTATCGGCATTGTTTGAAAGTGTTGCAGGCACTTCTATGGATCAGGACCCGGCATCCGGTGTGATCGCAGGTTATGTGATCTGTAACAGACAGGATGGACTGGCTGCACTGAAGGAGCGGGAAAGTGCATTCAGAGATAAGATGCAGGAGCAGGGAATTACCGTATCGGAGATAAAATTTATATATTCTGAACACGCAGATATTAATAATTTTACGGGAAAAGCCGATGAAATTAATAGAACAGGGATGTCATCAGCAAAGCTATACGAAACAGCAAAGACATTTATGAAGACCTTTCTTTAGGATCGTATCACAGCTTAGCGGTTACAACAATTGTAAATGATGTCAGGGAAGATGCCATTTGCAAAACAGGAAAAATGCACAGGAATCAAAAAGACATCAGGTCATAAGCTGAAAAGAAGGGAAGGTTGATACGATGAAAATTAATTTTAATGCAACAGCAATGATGGCAAATAATACCCTGAACAGAACAGACAGTAAACTGACAGCTTCCATGGAGCGTCTTTCTTCCGGACTGAAGGTAAATCATGCGAAGGATAATCCGGCAGGTCTTGCAATTGCTAACCGCATGAATGCACAGATCAGAGGATTAAAGGTAGGATCCAATAATACCAATGACGGTATTTCCGTTGTTGAAACAGCAGACGGAGCACTTGGTGAGATTTCCTCCATCGTACAGCGTATGAGTGAGCTCTGCGTGAAGGCAGGAACGGAATCCAATACAGACAGTGACCGGGAGATCATCAATGAAGAGATCAAGGAATTGAAAAAAGAGATTGAACGGATTGCCAGAGATACGGAATATAATGGTATGCCACTGTTAGACGGTACCTTTGATCTGAAGGGGTATACAGACAATCCGGACGTTAAAGTCGGATACTATTCCGATGAAGTACCGCAGGCCAATTATAAAATAGATCTGACGGGACTGATTAAGGCAGATAATTCGGTTGATCTGACAAAATTATCAGGATTTCCCTCCAGTGCAAAGGCATCTGTAAATGAAGAAAAGAATGAGCTGACGATTACGGCACTTGGCGATTTCGAGATGCATATCAAGGCTGATTTCAGTGGCGGAGCAGGTGCTCCTACAGGGGAAGTCAATATTGATATTACCCAGATTGGTGCCATGAAAATCCAGATCGGAGCCAATGAAGGACAGGAGCTTGGAATCAGAATTCCGGAGATCAGCTTAGATAATATGGGAATTGAAGATTTAAAAACCATAGCTGATGAAGGTGTAGATGCTGCAACAGCATTTGAAAATGCCCAGAAGGGAATTGAGATGACAAAACAGGCATTGTCCTATATCAGTTCTGTTCGTTCCAGGCTGGGTGCTTATCAGAACCGTTTGGAGCACAATGCATCAAGTAATGATGTGAGCAGTGAAAATATGACATCTTCCTATTCACGTATCATGGATGTGGATATGGCAGAGGAAATGACAGAATATACGACACAGCAGGTACTGTCACAGTCCGGTATTTCCATGCTGTCACAGGCCAACGAAAGACCGTCACAGATCCTTCAGCTGTTACAGTAGGAGGGTTCTGAATGACAAACGAGAGAAAACAGGAATTTACGCTGCGGATTACGCAGGCCAATAAATCAGAAACCGTTGTCATCCTGTATGATATGTTTCAGACGTATCTGGAGGATGCCGGTTTGGCAGCAGGAAAGAATGCAGACAGTGCAGATCCATCGGATGTAAGGATCGCCATGGACGAAGCAGAATTTCATAAAGCCATCCGTCAGGCAAGAGCTGTACTGAGCGAGTTGATAGAATCACTCCATATGGAGTATGAGATCGCACAGAATCTATACCGGATTTACCGCTATGTGGAGCGGCTGCTGATCCGGGCAGATGTCCGGCTGGATGTGATACCCCTTAAGGAGGCTTCCCGGTTCATGAGGAAGCTGGGAGAAGCTTATGAAACAATCAGTAAAGAGGATACTTCCCCGGCAATCATGGAAAATACCGATGCGGTATATGCGGGCATGACTTATGGTAAAACAGAACTTCATGAAAACAATACAGTCACAAACAGAGGGTTTCTGGCATAAACTATAAAAAGCCATAATGCTGAGTCTATTTGATCAGTGTTGTGGCTTTCCTCTATATATTTTGTTATATTCATGCTATAATACATGATAAAGGGCGGTGACATAGCATGGTATTAAAAGAGATTACAACGGTTGATACTCTTATTTCTCAGGGAAATCAAGAATTTCCTGATATTATAAAATTTTGTATTGACCGAAAACGAAAGGTTGTTGCAATAGATGAGTCAATGCATATAGATATGGAGTATGAACTAATTGATGATGGTTCTAGCCAGGAAGATATTTTCGGTGGCGATATCGTTATTAAAGATGCCCCTAATTATTCTATTAAATGGGACTCGCATCCAAATATTGAACAAAACAGATTACATTCCTACGGAAAAGGAAGATTACTTACTGATGAGGTAATTATTGATGAACTGTTTGATATTTTGAAAATGTGGGTGAAATAAGTGAGGTAAGTGTATGAAACTTGAAAACTGGTACAAATTATCTTTTTTTGAACAACTATCTAATATTGCCGGAGAGGTTAAGCGTCTGATTGATAATGAGAATGATGGGTGTAAGGAATACGAAGAGTTCTACCTTAATAAAATCATGACATTAATTGATGCAACTTTTTCAGATACCAAAAATGATATTAGGAGAAAAAAGGAACTTCTTGATGAATATGAACAAATTCTATTGTATCTTAATGGAGAGTTTTCTTCTGATTATATCATGAGCTATTGGAATGAATATACACTTGCTATTTCAAATTAAGATAACGGAGGATTTTTATAAAAACTAGAATAAAGAAACAAATATCAACAACAAATTTTACAATTCGTAAAACGTAAATAAATTTTTAAAAATAGTGTTTACAAAGCAGAATAATTGTGATACGATTCAAAACAAGTCAAAGCAGAGTCTTCTGCAAAAATCTGTTACCATCTTAGTAAATCTGAGGTTTCGTTGATTAACGAATTTTCCCAAGTAATGAAGTAAAATGTAAGTAGTAAATAATAATATACTTTTCTCCTATTTTTGATGTGTATTGAATTTTAATGTCATATAAAACTACGTGTGAGGTAATGATGATTGCAGGATTATTTTTCTTTCTGGTTCTGGCCGTGATCTTGGATCTCAGAACCTATAGGATACCAAATGCTTTGACGGCGGCAGGAATGGCGGCCGGATTGATCTATCACCTGTACAGGGCCGGTCCGCCGGGAATGCTGTTAGCACTAAAAGATCTTATACTTATTATTATGATCTTCTTTCCCATCTATCAGATCAAAGGTCTGGGGGCAGGAGACATCAAGCTTCTTTCCGTTATTTCAATGTTTTTAGGATGGAAGAGAGGTCTTGTAATTTCTATATACTCTCTGTTTATTGGTGCAGTTCTGGGTATTACAAAAGAGAGTATCTTATTCGTTATTCGACGAAAAAAATCAAAAAATGAAAAATGCAGTAATGAGAAAGAACAAAAGGAGGTGAGGGGGAATCCATTTTCCAATGAAAAAAAGGTAACAGAAAAGACGGTAAAAAATCTGTTGAACAAGGGGGGATTGTATCTATTTTTAAGAAAAAAAATTTCATATCGTGAGATAACCAAAGATTTTAATGGTAAACAGAAAATAGTAAAGATACAAGTAAGAAATTCCGAAGATCAGAAATGCGTGATTCATTATAGCATAGCTATTCTGGCTGCATTTCTGATTGCCGGAATCAGTTAAGGGGGTAGATTTTTGAAAAATAGTCGGTTGGCAATCTGCGATCCGGATGAAAAATATCTGGAAAAATTGCAGCAGAATCTTATAAATAAGGTTTCTTTTCCTTTTTCGGTCAGCATATTCGGGACGATTACGGAATTAAGAAGTGCAAATGAAAAAACACCTTTTGAACTACTTCTGGTTGCAGAGGAGGTTTTTCAGGCAATAGAAAAAGAAACTTTTTCCGGTATGGTTATTCTCTTACAGGATAAGGGAGAAATGAAAGGAAATGCAGATGGTGTAATTCAAAAATACCAGTCAGCGGAGGCAATCAGGAAGAAGCTTTTAGAATTATATGCTGACTGGAATGGTTCAGTAAAGGAGCAGGGGAAAAGGCAGAGGGAACTTGAATTGATTGGTGTGTTCTCTCCATTGGACAGGTGTATTCAGACCTCATTTTCTTTTTTAATGGGACAATTTCTGGCAAAGGACAAAAGTGTATTATATCTGAATTTTGAACCTTTTTCCGGATTATCAGGGTTACTAGGCAGAGAAGAGGAGAAAGATCTGACAGATCTTGTGTATTATCTGGAAAATGGAAAGGACAGATTTTTATATAAATTGGAGAGTATGGTTTCTGATATCAATGGGCTGAATTATATTGCACCGGCGTATTCGTATATGGACATTGCTGCGGTGAAGACAGAAGAATGGCTTCGATTACTGGAGGGCTTACAGGAATGCGGTACTTATGATGTCGTGATTCTGGATTTGTCAGAACTTGTACAGGGACTTCCTGAGGTACTGCGTAAATGCAGTTATATTTATACACTAAACCGGGAAGATGGCATTGCTGCCCACAAGATGAAAGAATATGAAGATCTTCTGGAGAGACAGGAATATCAGGATGTGATTTCCAAGACAAAAAAGCTGGAAGTTCAGATATTTAATTCCCTGCCGTCTACCTTGGAAGAGATGCAGTATGGTGGGTTGGCAGAATATGTAAGAAATATAGTAGAGCGGGAATAGGAGGATTGGTAACCGGTTATGAAAAAGACATATCGGGAAATCAGATCAGAATTAAAGGAAAAAGTACTGGAAGAGGTCAGTCTTTCTAGAGAGATGTCGGATGAAGAGGTCAGGGAACTGATTGATCAGATCATCATTAGTAAGGCTAGGGAATACGGTCTTTGTTATGAGGACAAACGACAGCTTTCCAGGGATATATTTTTTGCGATCAGGAAGCTTGACATTCTGGAGGAACTGACCACAGATCCCGGTGTGACAGAAATTATGATTAATGGAACAGAAAGCATCTTTATTGAACGAAACGGACATCTGATGCAGTGGGATAAGACATTTGATTCTATTGAGAAGCTGGAAGATGTTATCCAGCAGATCGTAGCAAAATGCAACCGCTGTGTCAATGAGGCGTCACCGATCGCGGATGCACGCCTGGAGAATGGTTCCCGTGTCAATATTGTGCTTGCGCCGGTTGCATTAAATGGTCCGATTGTAACAATCAGAAGATTTCCGGAACACCCGATTCAAATGAAAGATCTTCTCCGGTTTGGGGCAGTCAATGAAGAGATTATAGAGTTTTTAAGAAAACTGGTAGTTGCAGGATATAACATTTTTATCAGTGGCGGTACCGGTAGTGGAAAAACCACCTTTTTAAATGCATTGTCGGATTTTATACCAAAGGATGAACGGATTATTACGATAGAAGACAGTGCGGAACTGCAGATTCAGGGTGTCCCGAATCTGGTCCGCCTGGAAACAAGAAATGCCAATGTGGAAGGTTGTGAACCTATTACCATTCGTGATCTCATAAAATCCAGTTTGCGTATGAGACCGGATCGGATTGTCGTTGGAGAAGTCAGGGGTGGAGAAGCGATTGACATGATTCAGGCATTGAATACCGGTCATGACGGTTCTCTTTCTACCGGCCATGCCAATAGTGCGAAGGATATGTTATCCCGTCTGGAAACTATGGTCATGATGGCAATGGATCTTCCGCTTCCGGCCATCAGGGGTCAGATCGCAAGTGGAATTGATATTATAGTTCATCTGGGAAGACTTCGGGATAAAAGCAGAAAATTGTTAGAAATTGTGGAAGTATTGGGGTATGAGGAGGGAGAGATTAAAACCTCTGTACTGTATGAATTTTTTGAGGAGGGAGAAGATGATCAGGGAAAAATCAAAGGAAGGTTTCTTCCACGGCAGAAGCTGCAATCTGTCGGCAAACTTAAAGCAGCCGGAATCTTATGACAAATACAGGTTATCGAAGTCAGAACGGGTTAAGTATGGATTGGTAGGAATAGGAATGGCAGCGTTGGTTGCTTATGTATTCTATCGTTCGGCAATTCTCTTTTTTATTCTGCTGATTCCTTCCCTGTGTCTCATATATCAGAAAAAGCAGAAGGAACTGCTTGAAAGACGAAGAGAAGAATTGAATCTTCAGTTTCGGGAGATGATGCATGCAGTCACTGCAGGTCTGCAGGCGGGATATTCCATAGAAAATGCGTTTATTCATGCCTATCAGGATATCTGTCTGCTTTATGGAGAGACTTCCCTGATGGCGCAGGAATTATATTACATGACCAGGGAACTAAGAAATAACCGTAATCTGGAAGATCTGCTCAGTGAATTTGCAGTACGAACGCAGGTGGCGGATATCAGGGATTTTGCGCAGGTTTTTCATATAGCAAAGAGAAGCGGAGGAAATCTGCCGGGAATTCTTAAAAATACGGCAGATATTATCAGCGACAAAATAGAAGTAAAAAGAGAGATCACAACAATGATCAGTGCAAAGCGGTTAGAGCAAAGTATTATGAATGTTGTTCCCTTTGCTATTATTTTATATATCAATTTTACATCTCCGGGATTTTTTGATCCTCTATATCACAATTTTTTAGGAATTGTGATCATGTCTATTCTGTTGATTGTTTATGTGGCTGCTTTTTTTCTGGCTGACAGAATTATCCAAAGTGCTGAAAGAATTTAAGGATAATAAAGGTTTGGGAATTTTTTGATTCATATGAAAATAGAAAGGAAAAGTAATATTAATGGTTATCTGGATTTTAATGATACTCCTGGGAGTGCAGTCTGTTTTTCTGATTTTAACAAGAAAGGAAACACTACCGGAGAATAAGGAGATTACCTCTGTTCTAAAACCATTTTACAAAAGCGGTATCTGGCTGTCACGAAAAATCGGTGACCGGTCCTTTTTTCTAAAAGAAAAAGAAACACTGAAAATACTTTATCCGGACAGACAATGGAAGAATATAGCATCTGAATTTCTGGCAGAAAAACTGGCAATCAGTTTGTTGATTCTTTTTGGCGGCTGCGCAATGACGCTTTTTACGGCAATCAAAGATCAGGGAGGTGGGAAACTGGAAGAGGGCAACCGGCTTCCCAGACCTTCCTATGAGGAAGGAGATTACACCGTATATTTAAAAGCAGATCTGGAAGGAGAAGACCAAAAGGAATGGGAAGTAGAGGTGGAAGAACGGCAATATACCATAGAGGAAATTGAACAGATGCTTCCGGAATTTCTGGAAAAACTTAGAGAAACCGTTTTGGGAGATAATACGTCTGAACAGATGGTGAATCAGAGGGTCTGCTTACCTGATACCCTGGAAGGATATCCGTTTCATATCAGATGGAAAAGCAGTAAGGAAGAGATACTTGACAGATATGGCGTATTTGGAGAGGAAATCCCGGATGATGGAGAACAGGTAACACTGTTTGCAGAGATTATTTATAAAGGGTATTCAAAAACAGAGAGTATTTTATTAACGGTTTATCCCATGGAATTAAGCAGACAGGAACAGCTGTTGGAGGATCTGCAGAAGCTGATGGATGAAGCGATTGGCAGTTCCATGGAGAAAACAGAAGTAATACTGCCATCGGAGGTAGATGGAATAAAGATTACATGGCAGGAAGAGAAAAAACAGAATGCAGTTCTTCTGGCACTTCTGGTACTCTGCAGCAGTATTGCTGTTTTTGTTGGAAAAAATCAGGAGCTGGATCGGAAATTAAAGGAACGTAAGGAGCAAATGCTTTTGGATTATCCGGAGGTAGTCAGTAAGATAACGCTGTTGATCGGGGCAGGTATGACTGTGCGGGGAGCGTGGAAGAAGATTGTTATGGATTATTTAGGGAGTAAGGAGAAAGATCATAAAAGCAGATATGTTTATGAGGAAATGCTCTTTACACTTCGGGAGATGGAAAGCGGAATCGGAGAATTGGAAGCATATCAGCATTTTGCAGGGCACTGTCAGGTACAGAAATATATCAAATTTATTTCTTTGCTGGAACAGAATATCAAGATGGGCGCCAAGGGATTTTTATCTGAGCTGAACAGGGAGGCAAAGGACGCCTTTGAGGAAAGAAAAAGTAATGCAAAACAGCTGGGAGAAACCGCAGGAACAAAGCTGATGCTTCCTATGTTTCTGATGCTTGGAATTGTTATGGTTGTCATCATGGTTCCATCCTTCTTATCGATAGGGATGTAGTCCATGAATATAGATCAGTGAAGGAAAGGAGGAATTTTATGAAATCAATCGGGCAGTTTTTCAAAGAGGATGATGGTATGGGTACTGTAGAAATCATTCTGATTATTGTGGTGCTGATTGGTCTGGTCATTATTTTCAGAAATGAAATAACAGATATTGTAGAGAGCCTGTTTGACCGGATTACAGAGCAGACCAGTAGTTTTTAGGAAAGAGGAGAGGGCAGAATATGGAAAGGGAAAAAGAGCAGCAGCTATATTTACAACCCTATGGCATATGTCAGGGAGCAATCAGTATTTATCTTGCATTGATGATCGCAGTAATCATACCACTGATCTTGACAATGATAGAAGCAGGCAGAGTCAATGTGATGAAGCTTCAGTTAGAATGTGCTGTAGATATGGGAATGGATTCTGTCCTCGCTGAATATAACAGACCGTTATTGGAACAATATGATCTGATCTTTATTGATCTTGCCTATGGGAATACGATTGGTTCGCTGGAATATCTAAAGGAACATTTTTCAGAATATGTTTCCTATAATCTGCAGCCCCAGAAAGAGCTGATGATAACGGATTGCAGGGATTTTCTGGGATTACAGATGGACTCTGTGGATGTACTGAAAGCTTCCAGGGCAACAGATGAACAGGGAGCGGTTTTCCGATATATGGCCGTATCCTATATGCTGAATCAGTATGGACTGGATTATATAGAAGATATTCAGGATATGATTACATATTCAGAACAGCAGGGATTTTTAGAAAGCGATATTATGTCGGAAAATGATGCCGCCCAGAGTGCCATTGACCGGATAGAGGTTCCGCCGCCGGAAGACCTGGAGGAAGGAGAGGAATGGCAGGAGCCGGAAAAGGATGATCCTACGGATGGACTGAATGCATTCCGCCAGCAGGGAATTCTTTCGATTGTCTGTGAGGGAGAGATTTCATCAGCATCTATCAATCCGGAAAATTATGTAACAGGCAGAAGTCTGGTAACAGGAAACGGCATGGAGGAAAGCTGGCCGGAGAGGAATCAGCTGGTGGAATCCCTGTTATTTCAGGAGTATATCATGGAAAAATGCGGTAATTATCGCGAGGTTAAAGAGAATGGCAGGTTAAATTACGAAACAGAATATGTGATTGCCGGCCAGAACAATGATACGGATAATCTCCGGATTGTAGCAGAAAGGCTTTTGTTAATTCGGGGTGGAGCAAATAGTCTTTATTTTTTTGCCAATCAGGAAATGATGGCAGAAGCAAAGGCTCTTGCAAGTTCTTTATCCTTTGTGCTGATGTTTCCGGAATTTGAGTTGTTGTTTGAAGCAGCGATTATTGCAGGCTGGATTTATGCGGAAAGTGTTGTAGATGTCAGACACCTTTTGTCCGGTGAAGCGGTACCTTTGGTTAAGGGAGAAGGAGACTGGAATCTGAGTCTGGAAAATGCACTAGGTCTTACAGAAGATATTGTCGGTTCTTCTGCAGAAGAAGCTTCCGGTGCTGATACGGAAAATGAAAGGTTTGGTTACAAGGATTATTTAAGAATTTTATTATATACCGTTCCCATGGCAGAAAAGACGGGACGTTGTATGGATATTGTGGAGATGAATATCAGACAGGTACCGGGATATGAAACATTTTGTCTGGATCAGTGTGTTGCATCTGTTACATTGCAGATGAGTTTTTCAAGCAGTTATGGCTATTCTTTTTTGATGAAGCGAAACTGCCATTATACATAATTTATACAGAAGAGGGTCCGGTGAGATGTCCTTTTTCGGACATGTTTACTCAATAAATAACAATTTTGAATGCACTTCTCCTTTCTAATCTGGGGTTTCCACAGCCTTCCGGCTGTTTCGGTTACCCTGTTATATCCGGAAAAGGATGTCTTAGCGGATCTTCCTGTATATATTTGCAATTGATAGAAAAAGAGGGCATTTGATGAGGGAAAAGTATGAAAATAAAGTGTATGCAGGCAGTCTGACGGTTGAGGCAGCAATTGCAGTTCCGTTATTCCTCTTCCTGATGATGACATTGCTTTCCATGATTGATATGCTGCATTTTTATGGCAGGGTGGAGCAGGGGCTGCATCAGGCAGGGCGTAGGATGGCAGTTTATGCACCGGCAGCAGAATTGATGATAGGAGAAGGAGAAGCGGTTTCGTCCAATGCAGTCCGGGATCTGGCAGTCAGTATGCTGGGGGAGGAGTATGCAAAAAATTATCTTGCAGAGCGTCTTACAAGGCAGGATCTTGCTGCCTCCGGGTTGATAGGTGGAGTCAGCGGACTTAATTTTACAGCTTCTGAGATTATGACAGAGGGAGACATGATTGATCTGATTGTGTCTTATCAGGTAGAACCCCGGGGAAATTTTTTCATGCTTCCTGCTTATACCGTAATGAACCGCTGCAGGATGAGGGCATGGACAGGATATGAGGTAATTCCCGGCAGTGCAGATCAGACAGAAGAAAGAATGGTTTATATTACGGAGACGGGAACTGTTTTTCACCTGACAGAAACGTGTACTTATCTGGATCTGAGTATTTGTCCGGTGACAGCAGATGAGCTTGTACTGTGCAGAACAGATCATGGCGGTACCTATCAAAGCTGCGAAATATGTGGTGGTGAAGCTGAGGTTTACTATATTACAAATTATGGGGATTGTTACCATACGACGCTTTCCTGCAGCGGTATCAGAAGAACCATATATCAGGTTCCGCTTTCCCAGGTGGGAGACAGGAGAGCCTGTTCCCGGTGTGGGTCGAATGGTTTATAATCTGACAAAAGAATCTCTCAAAATATGAAAATAAAAGAAAAGGATGAATCAATGGTACAGAATATTGGAGCAGGAATCATGCTGGCAATCAACAGCATATGGGATATCCGGGAGAAAGGAATTCCAGAGAGACTGCTTATCCTTGAAGTGATAAGCGGAATGGTACTGATTGCGGCGAACCGGGAAATTGACTGGGGTAAAGACTGGTATTTGTATGTTTTTGGAAGCCTGATCGGAATCATTCTTATACTGGCAGGGAAATTCAGCGGAGGAAGCATCGGAACAGCAGATGGCATCATCATTGCATTATTTGGAGGAATGTTTGGTTATCCGGATACCCTTCTGTTATTAATGTATGCCATATTGATTGCCGCCGTCTTTTCCATGATCCTGATTGCCCTGAAAAAAGCAGGAAGAAAAACGACAATTCCATTCTTTCCGTTTCTTCTGCTGGGATATCTGCTGGTATTCATAAGAAAGTAGGAACTTTTGCTAGAAAGGAATGCAAGAGTTCTTTTCATAAAAATACAGGGAGGAATTTTGATGGATTGGAAAAATAATAATAAAGGCATGATGACAATCGAAGCCTGTTTTCTGCTTCCCTTGCTCTTAATGCTTTGTCTTTTAGTGATATGGCTGGGTTTTTTCTTATATAATAAAACACTTTTTATGGAGTGTGCCGGCATTGCTGCAATTTTAGGAAGCCAGATGGCAGAGGCGGACAATGAGACTATTGGTACAACTGTGAATAACAGGGCAAGGGAGCTTTTATCGGGAAAGACAGTGCTGGCTGAAGGAATTGAGGTAAGGGTAACCGTGGATTATGATGCGGTAACGGTGGGAATCACGGGGCTTTTAAGGATACCGGGAGTTGTTTTTTTGACGGATACTGGTTTGAACAATACCTGGCAACTGCAGGCTTCACAGACAGCCGGGCGGCTTAGGAACTGCAGTATTTTAAGAGGAATAGAGCATTTTCGTAAGGAACAGGATTCCGGTTAAGAAAAAAGTGTGAAAATATTTTGCCTGCGGCCAAAAGTTGGCAGGTAGTGAGAAAGGTATGGTTATTTTTATGATAAAAGAAAATGAATTAAAAAATGAAACTCTGTATAGGGAGGAAACGGAAACGATACTTCAGCCGGAGTATCAGAATAGTCTGAACCAGAATTATCTGGTTTTTCGAAATGTGGAAGAAGAAACCTATGAACTTCGTATGCTCATGGAAAATAAAATAGAGCATCTGCTCCCACTGGAACTTCGTCTGATTGATGGAAGAAAGGATTTGTATTATAAGATAAGTTCATTACAATCCATCACCAAAGTATATAAAAATAAAGAGATGAATGAAAAGGACGTCCGGGCGGTTCTGACCGGACTGACGAAAGCCTTCCGTTCCATGCAGGAATATATGCTGGATGAAAAGCATGTGATGCTACTTCCGGAATATATTTTTATGAAATCGGATGGTTCTGATATTTTTCTGGTGTTTCATCCATTTTATGAAAAAGAGGCAAGGGAAGGACTGCGGGAGCTTGCAGATTATCTGATTGGAAGAATTGATCATACCAATCAGGAGGCAGTTATGATTGGTTATCAGTTCTATCGGACTGTCAGAGAGGATCATTTTATCGTAGACGATATTATAGATTTGTATAGTAGAAGCCGGAAGGAGAAAGTTGATCAGGAAAAAGAAAATGGAAAAAGTGAGATATGGGAAACCGGAGAACAGAATTTAATTCATGCTGTAGATGATATGAAACAGAATTATAACTTTGAAACTGCAGGACAGAAGGTGATAAGCAATGATCCTTTGGATGAAACAAATCCGGAAACAGGTAATGAAAAACAGTCTGTTCTTAAGATTGCCATTTTCAGTATATTGGCATTATTAGGCGGAATCGTTCTCTGCTTTGGAATCGGACCATATCAGCCGGATCGTATCGGAAGAGTTGTCATAATAATGATGATTATAATTGCCATACCGGGTGTTGTAATAGAAGTAAGGAAATATCATAAGCAAAAAAAGAGAGAAGAACAGAGGCAGTTTCATGATGAAGTTCTGGATAGTATATCGTCAAAAAATGATTATAACAGTATTTTTTCAGAGATGGGACCGGATATCATGAAAAATGAGACAGACTACGGAAAAACCATGTTACTTTTAGACGGACAGAAATTGGCAGAGAATATTTTAATAGAGAAAAAACGCGGCACAGAAACAGAACATCCGATAGAAACATTTCCTTATATGATCGGAAAAGAGAAAGATCAGGTAAATCTGTTTCTGAATGATCTTTCCGTCAGCCGAATTCATGCCCGCCTAACCACAGAAGCAGGGCAGGTTTATGTGGAAGACTGCGATTCTACCAATGGTACTTATGTGAATGGTGTTTTATTGGAAAAGGGTGAAAAAATACCGATAGATATTGATGATGAGATCAGAATCGGAAGGGTAACCTTAGTGTATCAATAAACGGGAGGAATTCCCCGGATTTGTTGACTTTGAGACAGGAATATGATAAAAACTCATTAGAAAACAGTATTTCTGGGAGATAGCTATGGAAGAAAAAAATAATCCGGAGGAAAATAAACATACAGAACAGCCACAGGAAAGCAGTGATTTTGAGTTCATCAAGGAGCAGATTAAAGACCGGCCGATCAATAAGAAAAAACTTGCCAGAAGGATGTTTATAACGGCAGGAATGGCGGTAATGTTCAGTCTGATTGCCTGTCTTTCTTTCCTTCTGTTGGAGCCGGTTTTATCGGATATTCTGAACCCTGAGGAAGAGATACAATTGAATCCCGTGACATTACCGGAAGTGGATGATGAAGATGAGAGTCCGGTTACGATTGATCCCATTATTGTAGAAACACCGATTGAGGATATGAGTCTGACTGATGAGGATGTGGATGCTGCAGGGGAACAGAACCAGGGAACGATGGATACTCCAGGTGTCAGTGGAAATGTGGTATCTGAAAATAATGCACCAGGTGAAGTACAGCAGGAAATAGAATTGTCAGATTATCAGCTGCTGTACCGGAAGCTGTATGCATTATCCAATGAGGTTTCCAAGAGTCTTGTCACAGTGACCGGGATTACATCGGATGTTGACTGGTTGAACGAGACATATATGAATACAATGCAGACAACGGGAATGATCCTTGCAGAAAATGGTTATGAGTATTTAATTCTTGCAGATCACAAAAATATTGAAGGTGCGGAAACTGTCCGTGTTACCTTTTTTGACGGCAGCAGTGTAGAGGCTTCTTTTAAACAGCTTGATGAAGCCACCGGACTTGCTATTTATGCAGTACGTTTTTCCGAAGTTAGTACGGAGACAAAGGAAGTCATTACGGTGGCTACTTTGGGAAGCTCTTATTCGTCCACTCTTTTGGGAAATGCAGTCATTGCGCTGGGTAATCCTTTGGGAAGTGGAAAATCCGTATGTTATGGTGCCATTACTTCTGTGGATCGTACTGTCAGTCTGCTGGATGCCAATTATCAATTGCTGACAACAGATATTTATGGCAGCAGAAATGCCAATGGAATCCTGATTAATATGAAAGGTCAGGTAATTGGATTTATTACGCAGGACTACAATAGTGAAGATATGCAGAATCTGATTTATGCATATGGTATCAGCAGTATCCGGCAGATGGTACAGAATCTGTCCAATGATGTAGAGAAGGTTCATCTGGGACTTTACCTTTCCGAAATTCCACAGGAGGCAATTGATGAACTGGGTCTTCCAACGGGAGTTTATGTAACAAATGTCGAAATAGGGACACCGGCGATGAATTATGGTATCATGAAAGGAGATGTGATTACCATGATCGGAGACAGATCAATTTCTTCTGTAAATGAATATATGCAGGCGATTGCAGAATGGAATCCCGGTGATACAGTTACAATTGTATATGCAAGATCAGGCAATGGGGAATATAAATCAATGGAAGTTGAAATCAGGCTTGACGAAGGTATATAGAAAAGGGATGAAAAATAATCTTAAAGGCGGAGGCAGCAAATGAAATTTATCAGGGAATTGGCAGACGGAAACAATATTCAGGGAATTTATCTATGTAAAAGTAAACTCTCGACAGAAACGAAAAACGGAAAACCCTATGACAGTCTGATTCTGCAGGATAAAACCGGAACTTTGGATACAAAGGTCTGGGAACCGTATAGTCCGGGAATCGGTGATTATGAGGCAGGGGATTATATAGAGGTAACAGGTGATGTGATTACATTTAATGGGGCAAAGCAGGCCAAGCTTTCCAGAATCCGTAAATGTCAGGAGGGAGAATATAATCCGGCAGATTATCTTCCCTGCACAAAAAAGGATATCGGAAAAATGTATGAGCAGGTATTATCCTATATTGATGCGATACAGAATGTATATCTGAAGAAACTGTTACAGGCATTTTTTGTAGAGGATGAGGACTTTATCAAAGCATTTAAGAATTCTTCTGCAGCTAAGACAGTGCACCACGGATTTATCGGAGGACTTTTGGAGCATACGTTAAGTGTTACCAATATGTGCCGGTATCTGGCATCGGCATATCCTCTTGTAAAAAAGGATCTGTTGATTGCAGCAGCGCTTTGTCATGATATTGGAAAAGTCAGGGAGATTTCTTCCTTCCCTGCTAATGATTATACGGATGAAGGACAGCTGCTGGGCCATATTGTAATGGGAATCGAGATGGTTTCAGAAAAGATCAGGGAAATTGACGGATTTCCGGTACAACTGGCAGGTGAATTGAAGCATTGCATTGCAGCACATCATGGGGAGCTGGAGTATGGTTCTCCGAAAAAACCGGCATTGATCGAGGCAGTTGCATTAAATTTTGCTGATAATACCGATGCCAAAATGGAAACCATGACAGAGATTATCGAGAATGCAGATTCTGCAGACTGGCTGGGATATAATAAGTTCCTGGAGACAAATGTAAGGAAGACAGGAAATGTATAAGAAGAATCAGATTTTTACTGTGACCATAACGGATCTGGGAGCAGAAGGAGAAGGAATCGGCAAGATTGATGGGTATCCTTTGTTTGTCAAGGATGCCTTGCCGGGAGATGTTATAGAGGCACGGCTGACGAAGGTAAAGAAAAATTTTGCCTTTGCCAGACTGGAACGGATCCTTAAGCCGTCCGAAGACAGGGTGGAGGCTGCCTGCCCTTATGCAAGGCAGTGCGGTGGCTGCCAGATTATGCCGCTGTCTTATGAGAAACAGTTAAAATTTAAAGAACAGAAAGTATATAACAACCTGCAGCGGATTGGCGGATTGGAACCGGAGCTTCTGGATGCATGCATGGAACCCATCATCGGCATGGATCCCAAGGATACAATGTGTTCAGGAGATACAGGGAATCCGGCTGCTGCATCTGTGCCATTACGTTATCGCAATAAGGCACAGTTTCCTTTTGGCAGGGATAAAAACGGACAGACCATATGCGGATTTTATGCGGGCAGAACCCACACCATTATTCCAAATACGGACTGTCTTCTTGGTATACAGGAAAATAAACAGGTGCTGGAAGCAGTGCTTTCTTATATGGAACAGTGTCATGTGGAGCCATACGAAGAAAGCAGTCAGAGCGGACTGATTCGTCACGTGCTGATCCGGAAGGGTCATTACAGCGGACAGATTATGGTGTGCCTGATCATTAATGGAAAAAGTCTTCCAAAGCCGGATATTCTGATCAGCAAGCTGTGTGACATTGAAGGGATGCACAGTATCTCTATCAGCAGTAACGAAAAGAATACCAATGTTATTCTAGGAGAAACCTATGAAACCATATGGGGTGAGGATACTATTGAGGATACTGTTTTCCAGGTGGAAGAAGTAGATGGACAATGGAAACGGAAGGAGGATACCGGTGTTACCTTCCGGATTTCACCCTTGTCTTTCTATCAGGTCAATCCGGTGCAGATGGAGCGGTTGTACTCCACGGCACTTTCCTATGCCGGCCTGACCGGCAGGGAAATGGTATGGGACCTTTATTGCGGAATCGGAACCATTTCTTTGTTCCTGGCAAAAAAAGCCGCCCGGGTGTATGGCGTGGAGATCGTACCGCAGGCCATCCGGGATGCGAAGGAAAATGCCGCAAGAAATGGTTTGGACAATGCAGAGTTTTATGTGGGAAAGGCAGAAGAGGTACTGCCGGAATTTTATAGCCGTATGGATGCCGGAAGCGGTATGCTTCATCCGGATGTGATTGTTGTAGATCCACCCAGAAAAGGCTGTGATGAAGCCTGCCTGTCAACCATGGTAAAGATGCAGCCAAAGCGAATCGTTTATGTCAGCTGCGACAGCGCAACCCTTGCCAGGGATGTAAAATACCTGCGGGAGAACGGGTATGAGCTGAAACGGTTCAGGGCATGTGATATGTTTGGGAATACGGGGCATGTGGAGACAATAGTTGCACTACATCGGACCGATATGTAAAAATCCTTGATTTTAGGCACTTTGAGAGGTTTTTTAGGTTCGACCAGAGTGACCGAAAAACATACA
>JBJELZ010000152.1:0-1894 GCA_051879415.1 Lachnospiraceae bacterium | reverse complement strand
TAAACTGCCTAATTTGCCTTCCATATTCCGTTGTTAAGAACTGATTAGATGTAATGTTAGCATCGGGTGATTTTGACCATTTTTCATCGGGTTAAAATCGCCAATTATCATCGGATCAAAATAACCAAAAAGTCATTGCCAAGTATCTTTTTTGTCCTAAACTGATGTTACCCAACGCATCAGAAAAAGGAGGACAATGAATAAAGAAAACAAAAGCAATGACCTACAGGTCATTCTAACACAAGCCATCGAACAAATGAAGATGGAACTCGGTGACAAGTTCAACATAGATAAAATAAATCTTGCTGAGCTTGAACGTCGCACGGGGATATCCCGAGCCAAACTTCGCCACTATAAGAAGGATGGCTTTATTATCAAACCGCATGGCCGTACCGGTCAAAAGGCTGAAGTAACTGTATTAACCGGCTACACCGGTCTCCTTGATGATCTGCTACGTAAAAATGTTACCAATGCTGCTGTCTGTTTTGAACGCCTGCAGGAACACGGATATACAGGAGGTCAGACCCAGGTAAGGGTGTACATCGAAAACCATCAGGAACTGATTCCACCAAAACGTATGCAGGTCGATCCACAGGGCAACCGCGGCAGACGTTACAGCACAGATGCCGGAGAAGCATATCAGATGGACTGGGGCTTTATTGATGTTGAATGTCAGAACGGAAGCAGTTATCGCTGTGCCTGCTTTGCCATGATTTGCCATCATTGTGGGGAAAGATATATCGAATTCTTTCCGAACGCTAAACAGGAAAATCTCTTTATTGGAATGATCCATGCTTTCTATCTTATGGGTATTCCAAAGTACATACTTACGGATAACATGAAGAGCGTTGTGATTGGACGGGATCCGGACAGACACCCTATCTGGCAGCACGATTACGAAGCTTTTATGAAAACAGTTGGTTTTGAAACAAAACTCTGCAAGCCACGGCATCCATTTACTAAAGGTGCGGTGGAAAGGCTCATCCGTTTTGTTAAGGACAACTTTATCCCTGGAAGGCTTTTCAGCAACATCACTGAACTGAATTATCAGGCTCTGACATGGTGCCGCGTACAGAATGGACGATACCACCGCGCTGTAGACTGTGTTCCGGATGAAAAACATCAGAGGGAGTGCTGGCAGGCAGCCAGACCCCTGGAAGCCACACAGGAGCTCATGTTCTATCTGTGCCCGCCACGTTTGATTTCCTTTGACGGTTTTGTACACTATGAAGGCCGGCGTTTCGGCGTTCCCTACTGGTATCACAAGCGCATCTGTCGTGTACAGAGAAAGGAATTCGAACTGATCATTTATGACGAAGATCTTGATCGCATCCTTACTGTGCATGATGTAACATGGAGCAGAAAGGACAGCTTCTGTAGAGACCAGTATGTTTCTATACAGCCTGAAGAATTCCCTTCTGTCCCTGTGAGATCGAAGATCCTGCAGATAGAGGAGAAAATACAGGACTCCGGCTTTTCAAAGTTTGATTTCGGGGAGGGCCTGTGGGATGAATGATGTATTTTCAAGGATCAGTGCAGACATTGACTCTCTTAAGATCAATGCTTATTCCAATGGACTTATGGCACTTCTTGATTCGGAAGCAATGGGTGCGGAACAGCTGGAAGCGGTAGCGCTTGTGTTTGACCATCTGCGTAATCAAAAGGAAGAGACTATTAGAAACACCCTTCTCAAGATGAGCAGACTTCCGTTAAAAGAGCCAAAGACATTTGACAACTTCGATTTTAGTCATGTTCAGGGAAAGCAGATAGAGGCATTAAGGAACCTGCCCTCTCTGACGGCTGTAAATGCGGGACGCAATCTTGCATTTATCGGACCACAGGGTGTTGGAAAAACACATCTGGCTATGGCATACGGAAGAGAGTGCTGCATACG
>JBJELZ010000151.1:0-8968 GCA_051879415.1 Lachnospiraceae bacterium | reverse complement strand
AACACGATTTATGCCTTTTGAGGCTCATCGTAACGTTTAGCGCATAGGAATCCAAATGATTTATTTAGTGCATTTTGCTAAATTAAAAAATGTAAACGGGCTTTTGACCCCAGGAGCGTGACAAAGGGCGCTCCTCGTGACAGAAGCCCCGTCCCTGATGCATCATCTGATCAGCCGCATAGAATCGATGACCCATCCCTCATTTTCCATATGATACTCACCACCACAATAAGGACAAATCTTTTGTCTGACAGAATCAAAGCAGCCACCGCAAGCAGGACATGACACGGAAGTAATAGAAAATCCGGGCGGTTCCATAACAGCTATATTTGTGCTCAGCTCCACATCAATACAATCCCCTGTTTTCCTGACTTTTCCCCGGTTTTCACTATAATTGACCCACCAGGTACGTAAGGACATATGCAGAATATTCCCCTCTACCCGCGCATGTTTTAGACAGGTAGCATTGGTATAGGTCATTTCCAGGATATCCGCAAATCTTTTGTCCCTCTGTACGCCCCTGTAGCAGGCAAGCTTCTCCGGCTGCTGTGCGAATACCACCATTCTTATCAGCGCTATAATCTGACCTTCAAATTTGTCAAAGGCGAAATTGGGATCATATTTTTGCATCAGGCTGGTAATTTTTCTTTTGGAACTGCTCCATTTGAACAGAGAAACAGGTTTCATACCGTCCCTGTCAAATAATACAGAAAAAAGCGCCCGGAGAGAGGCAATAATCGCTCCCAGAAATGCGCCACAAAAGAAGGTTGCAAAGAAACATGCTGCCAGTTGACCGGGCAAAAAACCATCCTTACTGATGATAATTAAAATCATGTCTGCCGCAAACACAATAAACATAAAAAAAAGGACGGTTCTGGTCAACATACCTGTTTCTGTAGCTGCGGACTTAAACCTTAAAAAAAACAGATTTACTACTCTTGGAAAAAGATCCGTAATCCGGAATTTTGTATTACAATACTGACATCCCTCTTCCAATGCTGCTACCGGACTGACTGCACCACAATTGGGACAGGTCATTGTGATATTGGAAAGCTGTTCATCATTAGGGGTATGAACAATGATTGTATACATCACCTGCTCTACTTCCCTTTCATAAACAGTCCCCTTCCTATTATCAAACCGGATTTTCCGGTTAACGTGCTCATATACCATATCCGTGGTATACCATGGGGTTTTACTTGAGATTGTTGACGTACCAAAATCACTGCCTTTTACCGGCATCACCTGATTTGACATCGTAAGCCCTTTTTCCTTCAAACGCTCCTTTTGCAGCTTCATAAAATATAATGTATCTCCGTCGCAGCAGGTTGGAACAACATTCTCCTGATACCATGCATTATACTCTTTTGCAAACCGGTCATACATTCCCCGCTTTTCATCCCATACCGGTACAAACTTTTTAAATGTCTTATAGGCAGATATATACTTTCTAATCAACGGACATCCTTTTCCAAGAAAAACAAAACCAATACCCACACATACCATATTAAAAAGCAAAGGAAGCCGAGTGGTAATAAAAGATATTCCAATAAAGCCTGCTGCTATCCATGCCAGTCCCTTATACAGTTTAGCCAGGTCCGGTTCTCTCACATTATCTCTTTCACTTGTCTTTAATTGCCCATAATCTCCCATAGTTATCCTCTTATAATACTTTACTTCCATTGGCAGTCAGTTTAAACTTTGCACCCAGCAGTTCTGCCGCTCCCCTGCACATCATCATTCTTCCTAAAAAGATTTCAAAATACTCATACATTGTACATATATCTTCATCTATTTGCAGATCCAGGGTAATCAGGTGCTTTTGCGGATTTGCTTTTACCGTCGCATTTGTAACTGCATAGTTGACACGATCATGTTTATCAAAACTGGCTTTATCCTTACTTCTCACACGGTTTCTTCGCACATCCGTTTTATCCGCCAATATAAGTGCAGCAGAAATCACATCTATTGCGCCTCCCGTAGATTCATCATGATTACCTATGGCAGAGGAAATCTTTATCCTGTCTTCCAAAGGCATTTTCATTTTTTCTAAAATGCCATAGGCCAGAATTGCCCCATATTCCGCATGATTGTTTCTATTGATGGCATTGCCGATATCATGCATTGCCCCGGCAATTTCTGCAAGCTCAATTTCATGCTCCGGATATTCAAATTTTGAAAGAATCATTCCCGCCCGTTTTGCGACAATTGCGCAATGCTTTTCTGAATGGTCTGTATATCCCAGCACTCCAAGATTTTCATTTGCTTTCTTTAAGAATGCCTTTACTTCTTCATTATGTAATACATCTTTATAATTCAATTTCCGCCACCTTCTCATCAATCGTTTTTTTCCTGCCTACAGTCTTTTAACCGCATCCATTGCAAGGGCAGACCGTTCGCACTCATCCGCTGATAAGGTTATCTGCCAGCAATAGGGACTTCCCTTCATGCACTTTGCCGCATAACTCAAACCATTTGTTCTCTCATCCAGAAATGGTTTATCAATCTGCTTTGGATCACCTAAAAGAATAATTTTCGTATCTTTACCCGCTCTTGTAATAATACCTTTTACCTGATTGGGTGTCATATTCTGTGCCTCATCAATGATCAGATACGTCTTTACAAGCGATCTGCCTCTGATAAAATTGAGTGCTTCTGTCTGAATAATTCCTCTCTCGAAAACCTCCGATATCTTATCAGACAGTTCTTCTTCATTCTCATATCTCTTTTTCTCATCAGAATCAAGAATCTGCTCCAGATTATCAATGATCGGCCGCATAAGTGGTGCTATTTTTTCCTTTTCGTCTCCTGGTAAGAAGCCAATATCGTCATCAAACTGGGCATTCGGTCTGCATACAATAATTCTTCTGTATTCATTGGACGGATTGTTATACACCTTATCAAGGCCGACTGCCAGGGAATAAAATGTTTTGGCAGTCCCCGCCATTCCCTGGATAATAACCAAGGGTGCGTGCTCCGCATCCGTCATGAGAGCTTCCTGCATAAAATACTGACCGACATTTCTGGGTGAAACTCCATAAGGTTTACTCTTCCTATAAACCAGTGGTACGATTTTTTTGCCCTCCACCCGACCAAGAAGTGTCTTATTTACTGCTGTGTCAGACTTCAGGATAAGGAACTCATTTTCTGCAAGTTCTACCGGAATAGCATTTCCCTTTGCGTCTGTTTGGTATACTTTCTTTCTGTCAATTCCTTTTTTCTTAAAATCTTTCATCATTTCATTCGGAATATATACCTCTAAACGTCCCGTATAATCGGCATCATCTGCCTGAATCTGTTCCGTTGTGTAATCCTCAGCATTTACTCCTATGATCTGGGCTTTCAGACGTAATACCATATCCTTTGTTACAAGACAGACATACGTATTCTTGTAATCTTCCTGCAGACCTTTACATACTTTTAATATCCGGTTGTCCGACTTATCCTCCGGCAGATCTTCGGGAAGTTTTACCTGTGTGTAATTTTTCTCAATTCTAAGAATGCCTTCCCTCTTCAATGTTACTCCGGCAAGAAGGTCTCCTTCATTTCGATATTTTTCAAGAAGACGAACTGCAGCTCTTGCATTCGCTCCCTTGTCTCCATCTGCTTTCTTTAAACAGTCCAGCTCCTCCAGAACAACCAGCGGAATCACCACTTCATTATCCTCAAAGTTTTCAATGGCACCAGGGGATTGAATTAATACGTTAGTGTCTATTACATATACTTTTTTCATAGGCCCACTTCCATTCTTTTCTATTTTTACCTGCTTGTAATATCGTATCATTCCCTCTTGGTTTTTCTCAATCACAGGTATGTAAAGTATTGTAAAATCAATGTAAAATCTTCAATAGCTTTTGAAATTTTACAATGTATTTACTATATGTTTACATTACTCTGATATGATGAATTCAGGGAGGGAAATTTGTATGCACTTCGCAGCATTAACAATCGGAAGCATTTTCGTAATGTGCATCTCAGGTGTGGGGCTGATAATTACACTCGCCTATTTTGCAGGTCACTTCACATATTTGTATGGCTTTGAAAACAGCCGGGAAACAATCGCTATCATAAAAGAATTCTATCATGATTACGAGGTTTCCTATGAAAGAAACGATGAACCGATTTTGGAATATTATAATGAATTCACAGGAAAAACAGTTCAAAAACAGCTGATGAATACCAAGCTTTCTTCGGCAAATGCCTCTGTGGGAGACCTCATCCGGATACAATACACAAGCAAAAAGGAACGGATCATCGAGCCTAAATATATTACAGAAAATACCTACAGGATACAGAAATATATTACTCCGCTACTGATCTGCGCCATTGTTTGTTTCATAAGTTTCATTTTGCTTATTATATCCATTATGCTGGATAAAGTCTGGGGATAATCATGGGAGAAATACTGGATAATTTTATATTTGCACTGACAAAAATCGGGAGTGAGCAGGAAAAAAGAGCGTCTAATACAGCAAATTCATTTCTAAAAAGCTATATCGATTACTTTCAACATATTTCAGATAACGTAAATGCAGAGACAACTCAGTGGGGAATGTATGCCCTTCAATTGAACAGAGAACGTCTTGATAAGAAAGCTTTGACCATGCAGATCGGTCTGGAAAACTCAAAAAAAGAAGTGGATACTGTGCTTGCCAGAAAGGATGGTAAGTATACCATCTATGAAGTACATAAGCTCGTAACAAAAAAACTTGCTTTTTTTCATGACAACAAAAAGATCAGACACTATCAGAAAAACTGCGATATCCTATTAGATGTAATTGAAACAATTCATTCGGAAAAAGAATACTGTTGTCCCTCCTGTGGACACATGGATGTGATGGAAAATTTTTTTGATGGCTGTAAATACTGTGGTGCACAGTTTAATTTTGAAGATTTTCAAAGTAAAGTAAACCAGTTCCGCTTCAGAGATACAGCAATGGTTACCTTTCACGGGCTAACTTACGCTTTGCTTTATATAAAACAACTATCTCTCTGCTGTGGAATTTTGGGTGTTTTAGCATTTTATCTGGTCAGAATGATTTTGCCATTTTGGGGAAAGGTACCACCTTCAGATCCATATAATTTATTTCTGGGTACAATAGGTGCTTTTATATATGGAATATTTCTTGGAGGACTGATCATTTTTTCCGGCAGCATAGTACTTTCTCTGATTTTAGCCGTAATTGTAAATCCTATTATTACGGCAAAGTACGATCAGGACATGTGGAACAATAACAAAATTGCCGGGAAAATCAGAAAAAACGATGCAGCATTTTCAGCGGAATCGTTTGCGACAATATTGAACAGCCGTATGCAGGTATTGCATTTTGCAGATAGTCAGGAAGAAACTGCATCATTTATAAAATGCGATGTCAGGGAACTGTTGTCCCGCTATCAAAATATCGTCTATCTGAACATGGAGCGCTACCGCATGAAAAAATACCGGATGGATGAGCAATTCCAATACATTAGTGCAGACCTGTTGCTACAATACTTTCATTTTAATGGAGAAAAAATAAAAAAGGTAACAGAGAAAGTACGGGTGCGGCTGAAACGCAGATCATCTGCTACTACCCAGGTACTAAATGAAAAAGTGTATCTGACCTGCCCTAATTGCGGCACTTCACTTTCTCTCAGGAATGGTTGTAAGTGCCTATATTGTAACACGCAACTGGATTTGGAAAATATTGACTGGGTCATTGATCAATATGATATTTTATAAAAAAAACCGTCCCTAATGCACTAATAAACAGTTACGCCAATCCCAACAGCTCCCGGTCCTGTATGTGCTGCAATACTTGCCGAAAGCGGATTATAAAATACATCAGACTCCGGGAACGCATCCTTTACCATAGTCTTCCACTCTTCCTGTTCCTTTTTATCCAGTCCTGCACCTGCTGTTCCGATATGTAAATTTTCAACAGGGATATCTGCAAATCTATTTTGAATATCTGCTTTCATTGCTTCCAGCATCTTCAACTCACATTTTTTCATTGTACCCCTTACTTTAACAAAGGAATCAAGCTTTTCTCCTTGTATCGTCAATACCGGTTTTATACTTAATACACTGCCGATCATCGCTGCTGCAGGTGTAATTCTCCCACCTTTTTTCAGATATTCGAGTGTATTAACTGCCACATAAATGCTTGAATGATATGCCTCTTTTTCAAGAAATTCTTTAATGCTCTTAGCACCTTTTCCCTCTTCTGCCATAGTTCTTGCAGTCATCACTGATTGTCTTAATGTGACCGAAATCCGGTGATTATCAACAATCTGTACTCTATCACCATATTCATCTGCCAATCCCATGGCCGCACTGCAGGAATTACTAAGACCGCTTGACATGGGAATATAAACAACCTGTTCATAGTTCTCCAGCAATTCATCCCACTGAGCCAGCAGATTACCGGGAGAAGGCTGTGAAGTCGTCACTCTCCTTCCACCGGCAAGCGCCTCATAGAACTGCTTTTCTGTAAGATTATCGCCTTCATAATAGACTTCATCATCAATAATAACAGGCATAGGCATAATATAAATGCCTAATTGTCCGGCTTCTTCCATATAGATTCCACTATTCGTATCCGTTAATACAGCAACTTTCAATTAGACCTCCACTCTATGGCATCAACTTAACCATCAGGTACGATATTACAAACGAAACAAGGCAGACAACAATACCCCCGATTATTTCTTTTATTGTATGTCTTTTCAGGAAAACGGATGCCCAGATAATTAATACCGACACAAGGATACACGGCAAAAGCATCCTTACTCCCACAAAATATACCAGCAGCACCAACGGTCCTGTAAAACTACTGGCATGACCACTTGCCCTGAAATGAATAAGCTTGTTACAGATCGTCATTAATACTACCGTCACAAAATAAGTAAAACAGATCAACTTTATTTCCCTGGATGTATTTGTATATAAAGCCCAGAAAAACGCTATTCCATACCCCAGAAAATTTAGAACAAAGGCCAGATTCCGTTGTGCCTCTCTTCCTTGATTCTTTAGGGAAGGAAGGAGCTTTTGTAATGGATATGCCAGAATAGGAACCAGACCTAAAAAAGTGATCAAAACAGCACTTTGAGACACCTTCACAAATATTTCCGGTCTATCCCATATAAGAACCAACACCAGTAAAGTTACCATAACAGGAGGAACAGAAAGCACTCTGATAATCTTGGCAATATTTTTTTGGAGATTTGCTTTATTGTCAGTCAACCCTCTTACCTCCCCAGAAAAATAATGCTACAGTGCCCGGTCCGGTATGGCTACCTATGGTTGTTCCTACATAATTAATTTCCACCCTGCCATTCAATTTAGGGAATCGTTCTTCTACTAATCTTGCAACCTCTTTTGCATCCTCAAGACAGCCTGATTGCGAAATATAGCATTTACCGGAATATCCCACTCCTCCATCAGCATTTTCTTCCATTCTGTCAACCATAGCCTGAATGACTTTCTTCTTTGTACGAATTTTAGCTCTTGGAATAAGCCTTCCAAGATAATCCATATTTAACAGCGGGCAAATACCCAGAATTGTGCCAATGGTTCCTGCTGTCTTTGATATTCTTCCTCCTTTGATATAAAAGGAAAGATCTGTAGAAAAGAACCAGTGATGCATATTCAGTTTGTGCGTTTCCACCCATGTATATAATTCATCCAGCGTCTTCCCCTCATCACGCATCCCCGCAAGGGTATCCATAATCAGACCATACCCTGAGGAAGCTCCCAGTGAATCCACAATTAGAATTCTCCTGTCAGGATATTTTTCAGCAAGACTCTGTTTTGCGATATTTGCCGAATTGATGACCCCCGAAAGTGC
This sequence comes from Lachnospiraceae bacterium, assembly GCA_051879415.1. Classification (GTDB taxonomy): domain Bacteria; phylum Bacillota; class Clostridia; order Lachnospirales; family Lachnospiraceae; genus NK4A136. Next base: position 1,139 of record JBJELZ010000151.1, on the reverse strand, counting down.
AGAGGATAAGCACACATGCAATATATCCTTTCCTTCCTTCAAAAATTTCTCAAAATAGCACTCAAATTCCTCCGCATTTACCTGCGATGTTTTTGTCTCGGCCCCTTCTGCCATTTTTTTATAAAATAAATCAAATGGAACAGACTGACCCAAATCATCAAAATACTGTTTTCCATCCATTTCAAAATGAAAGCATATATATTCTACATCGATTTTTTCAAAATGCTCCCTGGTTAAATCTGCTGTAGAGCAGCAACTCAATACATAATCTGACATATTACAACCTTCCTATCTTTCAATTTGCACTATACCATTGCATAATTTTGAGATCTCCCTTATAATATCACTGTGACAGATTGTAACATTTAAAAACTTTTTATTCAATATAAGAAAACCAGACTGTGACAAAGAAGGAGTAATTTGTAACATGAATTCAAAAAGAATCAGCCAATCCAATTTATTAGCCAAGGAATGTATTGTTTCAGCGTTGCTCCAGCTGATCTATATCAAGCCGCTTTCTGCTATTACAATTTCCGAACTATGTCAAAAAGCAGGGGTTTCAAGAATGACCTTTTACAGAAATTATGATTCAAAAGAAGAGATTTTTACAAAACAGCTTACTGAAATATGCAATAAATATAAGGATGATGCGGATTCCCTGACCGATCATGGTCACTTTTACGATGTCAGCAACATTCATCATTATTTTACCTATTTATACAATTATAAAGATTTCTTTGATGGATTGGTTTACTGTGGATTTGGCATTTACTTTCTGGAAATGATCAATGATTATGTTTGCGAAAACTGGGGGGATATGGCTGATCAATATACGCTTTATGCATTTTCCGGAGCCCTCTATAATACATTTCATCTTTGGGCCTCTAACGGATATCAGGAAAAACCAATCGAACTCGCTTCCCGGATTTCCAAAATATTCACTTAGGGACGGGGCTTCTGTCACAAGGAGTGCCCTTTGTCACGATACCCGGGAGGCAAAAGTCAAATCAAAAACCTTCGAATGGCAGAATGCACAGAATAAAAGGGTTTCATGACATTTTGCGCTACGTAGATGAGACTCTGCAAATCGTGGAAGCCATTGCTGAACACGATTTTTGTTCTTTGAGGCTCATCGTAGT
>JBJELZ010000150.1:0-8971 GCA_051879415.1 Lachnospiraceae bacterium | reverse complement strand
TAAATATCCGTTGCTGTGGTAATAACCGGCTTAGCTCCTATTTTTTCTGCTAAAGTAACTGCAAGCTCATTGGCACCGCCCACATGACCGGACAGGATCGGAATCACATATTGTCCTTTTTCATCCATTACCAGAACCGGACTGTCATGAAGTTTATCCGTAATATAGGGTGCAATTGCTCTCACGGCAATTCCACAGGCTCCGATAAACAGTAAGGCATTTCTTTCTTCAAACTGTTCTTTTGCCCACTCTCCAATGCTTTGTGTGACAAATCGTACTGTCTGCTCCTCCTGACAGAATGCATGACATTTTGTATATAACGCATATTCTGTTCCATCCAATAGCTTTGCAATATTTACAGAAAGAAGCTTTCCGTTTTCGGTAAAACTGATCATACTTAACTTCATAGCTTTCACGTTTCCTTTGCCTGTCTAAATCCTGTAGAAAAGTCAGCCGCATACAATTTTGATTTTTTATAATTTTGATGCGTAATAACTTCTCCTACTAAAACAAGTGCCGTCTTTTTGATTCCATGCTCTTTTGCTGTATCATAAAGGGTTTCAATCGTACAAATATATGCTTCCTCCTCCGGCCACGTTACCTTATAGACAAGTGCCGCCGGAGTCTCTTTGCGATATCCGCCAGCCACCAATCTTTCACTTAATTCTTTCAACATTCCTGTACTAAGGTAAATTGCCATGGATGTCTGATGTGCGGCAAAGCTTTCAATACTTTCTTTTTCCGGCACCCTCGTTCGTCCTTCCATTCTCGTAATAATCAGTGATTGGGAAATTCCCGGCAAAGTATATTCCAGATTCAGGGAAGCAGCGGCTCCAAAACAGGCACTCACCCCCGGACAGCTTTCGTAAGAAATTCCAAGTCTGTCCAGTTCATCCATCTGTTCCCTGACTGCTCCATAGATACTCGGCTCTCCTGTATGCAATCTTACAGTTGTTTTTCCTTCCGCTTCTGCTTTCTGCATGACCACCAGTACTTCTTCTAACGTCAGCTTTGCACTATCATAAACCTCACAATCTTCTTTCGCATATTGCAACAATTCCGGGTTTACCAAAGAACCGGCATAGATAATCACATCTGCCTGCTCTAATAACCGCATTCCCCTTACTGTAATCAAATCTACTGCACCTGTTCCTGCGCCAACAAAGTAAACCATTTCACTGCCTCCTTACTTTTTGCCAGTTCTCCAAATTCATTTGCATATAAAATACAATCCATCTGAAGCTTTCCCTTGGCTCGCTTCTCTAAATAATAGCAGATACGCTCTACAATCTTTTCCATAATAGCTTGTAATTTCCCGCTGTCTTCCAAAATATGAACTGCTTCTTCTGTTGTAACACAATCTAATATCTGACAGATTTTTTCTGTCTCCATCCCCTCTTTTGCAGAAAACGCTGCTAATAACTCCATTCTGCAGTCTGCCTCTTTGGAATGGGTATTCATAATTCCTCCGGCTACTTTTATCAGCTTCCCGATATGTCCGGTAAGAAGCACTTTCCGGAACCCCAGTTCCACCGCCATATCAATGGTATCTCCGATGAAATTACTGCATTTTACACTTCTGTCCAGATCATAACCATAGGTCTTTTTCATAAAATCCAATCCATAATTACCCGGTGAAACCGCAACATAATCAAACCCTTGTACTCTTCTTTGTTTTAACTCTACCCGGATGGTATCAAGAATTGCCTGATTACTCATAGGCTCCACAATTCCGCTTGTTCCTAAAATAGAAATACCTCCAACAATTCCAAGCCTTGGATTAAAGGTCTGCTGTGCCAGCTTTTCTCCATCCGGCACTGATATTTCTATCCGTAAGCTACCTTTGTAGTCTACCAGTTGACATACCTGCATTACTTCTTTTTCAATCATTTCCCGAGGGACATGGTTGATTGCCGCATTCCCTACAGGCTGATCCAGTCCGGGCTTTGTCACTCTGCCAACACCCTTTCCGCCGTCAATCTTTATTACTGTTTCTTTTCCTGCTCCGATATCTATTCCTGCATCATTCTCTCCAAAGAAAACCCTGGCATAAATGTATGCACCTGCTGTAATATCAGGATCATCTCCTGCATCTTTTTCTACTGCACAACTGACTTCTCTTTCTTTGCGGCAAATATCCACAAGCTTTGCTGTGTAGGGGATGCCTTTTGGAGTCTCTATTGTAATTTCCCTTTTCAGTTTTCCTGTCAGAAGCATATACGCTGCCGCTTTTGCTGCTGCCGCTGCACAACTTCCTGTGGTAAATCCATATCGCATAAAACCCTCTCTATCTTGTCAGGTCATACAAAAGTGCATTACATATGGCTGCTGCCACATTACTGCCGCCTTTTCTTCCCCTGTTTATGATGTAAGGTACATCTGTTTCCATAATCAACTCTTTTGCAGCCTCCACATTTACAAATCCTACCGGAACACCAATCAAAAATGCCGGATGCCAGTTGCCTTCCTGCAACATCTCATACAGCCTGATCAATGCTGTCGGTGCATTCCCTACTGCAAAAATAACAGGCTTTTGGATATTCCCTGCCTTCTCCATACTGACAACAGCTCTTGTGACTCCCCGTTCTTTTGCAATCCTCGCCACATCCTCATCTGCCATAAAACAATGGGCCTGTCCACCAAGCTTTGCTAATGCTTTCTTGTTGATTCCTGCCAGTGCCATATTGGTATCTGTAACGATATCTGCTCCGTTTTTTAAAAGTTCTTTTGCAATAGATACTGCATCTTTGGAATATATCATGGTATATGCATAGTCAAAATCAGCGCTGGTATGTATCACTCTTTTTGTAATCATTTCCTGTTCTGCCGGAAGTGAAATTCCTCTTTTGCTAAGTTCCTCCGTAATGATTTCAAAACTTCTCTTTTCAATTTCTTCCGGAAGTAAATGTTCTATTTTACTTTTCAGTTCCATTTGATTTCCCCTATCGCTCTTAATAAAATCTCATTTTCTTTTCTGCTCTTTACTGCAATTCTGTAAAAGCCCTTTGACAATCCCCTGAAGTTTCCACAGTCACGAATAAGGATCCCCTTTTCTAACAATCTTTCATATAACGGCTGTTCACAATAAATCAGAAGAAAATTGGCTTTTCCCGGAAGTACCTGATAGCCCGCCTGCTTTAATGCAGACTCTAAAAATTGTCTTTCTTTCTCTATATATGCAGCTGTTTTTTCTACAAATGCTGTCTGCATGGCACATGCATATCCTGCTGCCTGTGCAAAACCCGAAAGATTCCACTCCGGTAATTGTCTGTCAATTTTCTCTAATAACAAAGGATTACTACAGACCAGATATCCTAAACGAACACCGGGAATCGCAAATATTTTTGTAAATGCTCTGACAAGGATCAGATTCTTAAAACAATCGATTTCCCGCAGCATGGAACATTCTCTGTCACAAAATTCTATGAAGCATTCATCCAAAACCACATTAATTCTCTTATCCCTGCAATGATCAAGCACTTTGATTAACTCTTTTCGGTTCATCAATGTTCCGCTAGGATTATTGGGGTTAGCAAGAAACAAAAGATCAACCTCTTCTGTCAGTACAGAAAAAAAATCCTCCTGAATGCAAAAACCATTCTCTTCCTTTGTTTTGTAATATATGACTTCTCCATCCTGGGACTTGGCAGCATATTCGTATCCATAAAAGGATGGAACCGGAATCACTGTTTTTTTCGGTTTCATTCCATGGATAATCGCCATAAAAAGTTCAGATGCACCATTTCCAAAAAGCAGATTCTCATTTGGCACATTAAGCATCCCACTTACTGCCTTCTTTAATCCTTCTGATGAAATGTCCGGATAATGACCGCAGTTTTCAACTGCTTCATATAAAGCCGATTTTACTGCTTCCGGTATGCCAAGAGGATTCACATTTACAGAAAAATCCATTTTTACACGATTTCTATATATATCGCCTCCATGAATTCCTTTCATTTTTCTCAGACCTTTCCTGTCTAAAGTACGTATATCAGTCCCATCACAAACAGACATATGATTTCACCAATCCATGCTGTCAGATACATTAAATGATTTATCTTTTTAATATCTTCGTACGTTACTGCCCGTACATTATCTCCAATATATGGCTTCTTTACTATTTTTCCGAAATAACTGGCATCCCCGGCAAGCTGAATCCCCAATGCTCCTGCACATACGCTTTCCGTCTGTGCAGAATTAGGGCTTGCGTGCTTTCTATGATCTCTTTTGTAAATGTAATAAGCTCTTTTTCCCGAAAAGCACTTCCCTCCTATGAAGGATGCAGCGATCATCATATATGCACTGATCCTGGCAGGAATATAATTTACAAAATCATCCAGTTTAGCGGCAGCCCGTCCAAAATACAAATATTTATCATTTTTATAACCAATCATGGAATCCATCGTATTCACTGCCTTATATAAAAATCCTAATATTGGACCTCCGAGTGCTGTATATAACATAGGTGCGATTACCCCATCTGAGGTATTTTCCGCCACTGTCTCGATTGCCGCCTTTGCAACCCCTTCTTCATTTAAGAATTCCGTATCCCTGCCAACAATCATCGAAACAGCTTTTCTTGCCTCCGGTAATGTCTTATTTTTAAGACAATGATAGACCTTCATACTCTCAACTCTCAGACATTTTGTTGCTAAAATTTGATATGTCATGATCGTTTCTATTACGGTTCCAACATAACAATTTATGTAATAAGCCAGGAACAGGATTAGAATAACAGCTGTCGCTGTACCGGATAGTACAATGATTACCAGATAAACTCCCAGTCGAAATTCCTTTCTTTCATCCCGTTCCTTCTTTCTTCCCAAAAAACATTTTTCTACTTTTGCAATCAGCCCTCCAATGAACCGAATGGGATGCGGCATCCGGTAAGGATCACCCAACAGTAAATCCAGTAAAAAGCCTGAGAAAAATGCTATAATGTGATATTCCATATTCCTATTTTCTCCTGCTATATCTTTTTCAGTTCAATGATTTCCGGCTCTGCATCAAAATGATTCATGGTACAGACAAATCCTTTTCCGTTTGGAACCTGATAATCAAAATAATCTCCTATTCCATACTTACTTAGTAGTGCCATGATAGTACCGCCGTGTACAACCATTCCGACTGTTTTATGTTCTTCTCTCTTTATTGGTTTTAACTCCTCTATCATTTTCCAAAAGCCTTTGTCACAACGTGTGATAAATTCCTCTCTGCTTTCTCCCTCCGGAAAAGGAAGTGTACCATTACTGTCAATCCATTCCTGATACCGTTTATCTCCCTGAAGTTCCAAATAATTCTTTCCTTCAAATACGCCGAAATCCATCTCTTTCCAGTCCTCAATTTGCACTGGTTTTAATCCCGGGTATAAAATTTCTGCAGTCTGAATACACCGTTTCATAGGACTGCTAAACAAATAATCAATATTCGGAAAGAAACACTTTTGTTTATATTCTAATAACTGCATTTCCCCCTCTTTGGAAAGGACTTCATCCGTTTTGCCCAAATAACGGTGCTCTGTATTTGCTTTTGTTGCCCCATGTCTGATCAGCACAAGCGTTATTTGATTTTCTGACCAATTCCGCATATCACACGTTCTACCTCTTCTGCCTTTTTTGCAAGTTCTACAAGTATTCTTCCTGTCCGCTCCCTATATTCTCTTTCAAATGGTTCTATGGGTACGATGCCATTACCCACCTCATCACTGATAATCACACAATCCGGATAATTCTCTATAAAAGTATAGATTTCCTTCTCCGGACACCCATTCTTGGCAATTCTTGACTTAATCCAATGATGAAGATGATTGATCACTACAATACCTTTTTGCTCTCCTATATTCTCCTGTATTTCGCCATCTAAAATCTTGCTGATTTCCATATCATATTTTTGAAGCACATAGTTTAATTTCCCCTGTGCGTATCCGCCGATTACCAGCTTCATTTTCTACCTCCCATCACATCAAAACATTGATTCCTGCTGCCACAATCATCATGCCCGCCTCACAGATAAGAACAAAATAGCCTGCTGTATCTCCTGTAATTCCTCCAATCTCTTTTTTTGTTCGGTAATAGTAGTACAAAAATGCCAGAAATGCAGCTGCTACCACAAGAAAGCCCGCATACAGTGATTGCCGGAGCATAAAACAAATACAGGCTATCCCCTGCAGATACAGGGACCACTTCACAATCACTTTCTGTGAATTGCTCGAAAAGAGATAAAGCATTCCGTCTTTCTTAGCTGATGGAAAGGAAACAACACTGATTCCACTGAGGCAGCGTGCCAAAAAGAAACCACCACATACAATCTTTAACAAACTTCTATCTGCTATTTCTGAAAATGCTCCAATATATATGATTCCATACATCGCAGACATTATGACAGCAAATGCTCCAATATGAGAATCCTTTAATATTTCCAGTTTCTTCTCCCGTGGCTGGAAGGAATGAAATGCATCCATTGTATCCATGAAGCCATCTACATGGAAGCCCCCGGTTATCATCAGCGGAATTGCTGCTCCTACCAGGGTATAACATATTTCTCCAACATCAAACATGCCACACAGGCAGTTCCATAAATAAACAACCCCACCTATTACTGCTCCAATCCACGGGAAGAAACAGAGCATGTATTTCATATCCTCTTCCTTCCACTCAAACTGCGGAACCGGAATCCTGGAATAGATAGAAAATGCAATTACCATTGACTTTAAAATATGCATCCTGTTTATCCTTTCTATCATGTTAAACACGTTTCGTCTTAACCATTAACGGAATGCCGACTACTACTTCTACAACTTCATCTGCCACCTCTGCAAGCTTTTGATTAATCTGTCCCATCGCCCGGATATATGCCATCGTCGCATTATCATACACTTTTCCATCTTCAAAAACGTTGTTACTTACAATAACAAGGTGTGTTAATTTCTTATTCAGGGATACTATCCCACCTACAATTTTTTCTGTTATCACTTCTTCTGTTTCCGGTACTTCTTCCGAAAACATCTCATTGGCTGTCAGATTAGAAATACATTCCAATAATGCTGTTTTTTCTCCATCTACCATTTTCTCCGTTGCTTTTCCAATATTTACAGGTTGTTCAATCGTAGAAAACCCCTTACCCCTTCTTAGCATCCGGTGTCTTTCTATTTTCTTTTCGCCTTCCTCATCATAAATCTGCATGGTAGCGATATAATATTTTTTCTTATCTTTTGAAAGGGAAATCATATAATCTTCTGCATACGCAGACTTACCGCTGCCGCTTCCCCCAATAATTAACGTCATCATTTATGCGAAAACCTTTCATATTGCTCTATATTGATATCTGAAAAAGTGGTTCTGTCCTGATATACACTGAGTGCTATATCAAGGAGCGAAAACATCATTACCGCTCCGGTTCCTTCCCCTAGTGCCATATTTCCATCAATAACAGGTTCTATATTCAATTCCTTTGCTAATCTTCCTATTGCAGGCTCTTTTCCCTTGTGGGACGGGATCAGATAATCCTTTGTTCCGGGGACAAGCAGCTCCGCCAACAGGGCTGCTACCATACTGATAACACCATCCAGAACAATGGGTACATGATACAATGCGCCGCCTATACATACTCCGGCAAGTCCTGCAATGTCAAATCCTCCAACAGTTTCAAGTATGCGTAAGGGTGCTGCTTCTCTTAAGCCATACCTTTCCAAAGCCTCAGCAATTATCTTTTGCTTATGTATCAGCTTCTCGTCACTAAGCCCCGCTCCCCTTCCGGTAACCTCCGTTACATCACAATGTAATAATGCTGCGGCTACTGCGCTGCTGGTTGTTGTATTGCCTATCCCCATTTCTCCCGTTGCAAGAATTTTGTAACCTTTTTCCTTACAATCAGATACCATTTCTATTCCGATAAATAGTGCTTTGATTGCTTCTTCCTCTGTCATAGCAGGTTCATTTCTAAAATTTCTCGTCCCTTGACGTATTTTTTTATCCAATACTCCCGGTATTTCATCTTTATCATTTACACCGATATCTACCGGAATTGTATCCGCTCCAACGATCCTGGCCATTTTTCCTACAGAGGTATTCTTTTCTGCCATTTTTTCCACAACAGTATGTGTCACCTCCTGTCCCGACTGGCTGACACCCTCCGCAACAATTCCGTTATCAGCACACATAATAATGACTGCTTTTCTGGAAATATCAATCTTTTCCGTCCCCTGAATGGCCCCAATCTGTGCTGTTAATGCTTCAAATTTCCCCAGGCCATCAAGAGGTTTTGCCACATGATCCCAGTTATTTAATACCTTTCTGAAAATCTCTTGATCCGGAGCCTGAATCGTTATTTTTTCTAATTCTCCCCTCGTATATCTATCCCAAACGGGCTTCTCTAAGCATTCCATAAATTTCCTCCATGTTCAGATACTCTCTTAGTGTATCTGCCAATTTATCATACTGCTTTTCTTTAAAGCTCTGATAATCTTCAAAAGCTCTTTCTCCAATCAGAATTCCCTTCTTTTCTGCCAAAGCCTGCACTACAGCTGTGGCAATGCAGCCTTTGTCAAAAATTCCATGCACATAGGTTCCATACACATTTGGGTTTCTGCCGGATACAATTATTTTTCTCTCCTGCAATGCATCTTTTCTATTTTCAGTCTCTTTTCCACTCTCTGAAAATTTCGTTTTCCCCATATGAATTTCATATCCTGCAAATCCAAGTCCGGAAAGATTAGAAAAGACTCCACCTACCTTGGGAAGTTTACCTTCAATTCGACATCGGACCTTTTCTTCTCCCAGCTTAGTGACAACCGGAAGCAGCTCCATGCCCCGTAAAGTGCCTCCTCCCTCAACTCCTGTCGGATCAGATATTTGTTCTCCAAGCATCTGATAACCGCCACATATTCCAAAAACAGGAATATCTTCTGCGAGTTTTTTTACCGCTGCCTCAAGACCATTCCCTCGCATCCACTTTAAGTCACCCAGTGTATTCT
>JBJELZ010000149.1:0-1897 GCA_051879415.1 Lachnospiraceae bacterium | reverse complement strand
CACGTTCAGTAACATTCCGCCACCGTTTTGTATGTACGTTTTGACGTTTTCCTATCTTCTCAAACTCAACAATGCACTTACATCCCTTGTGTCTACGAAATACAGGATTTCCCATATCCGATACTCTTGAATAATTATAGATCCCGACAAGCTTGTCACACCATTCACAGCATTTTCTCTGACCACATCATCAATAACACTCTGGGTAAAATTTGTTACTGGTTCTTTCAGCATATATGCAATATCATCAAAATCATCTTTTCCAGATACGATATCAACAATCCCTTTTACCCTGTCCTCATTCATTTCTGGTTTTACAGCTTTTATCCCAATCCCATGCTTTCGATTGATATTTTCCTGTACCTTTTTTCCTGCTTCACATGCAAGATTGTAATTCTTTTTCAGTGTTTTTGGAATAATCCTGTTTGCGATATTATAATACATTTTTCCGTCTGGAAGTGTTTCAGCACTTAAATGATCCATATATGACTTTGCTAGTATTTCGCTGATCTCCATCGCAAAAGCATGTGCATCTTTATATGTTGCAGTTCCATCTCTTATCTTTTTGTAGAAATCTGCTACTTTTTTACTTTTATCAAACCTCTTTTCAAAATCACTTTCAATCTTTTCAAGTATCTCCGGTGTCATATCTTTCATTTCTGTTTCTCCTAAATTCCAGTGATATCCCTAAACTTCTCACCATCGATATGCTCTGGAATCGCCTGATTAATCTTGATTGCACCGTCTCCATAAGAGGAAAGTGCTGCTGCATCTGCTTCAAATACCGGCTCCCATTTTGGTTTTGTCAAATAAAATTGTCTTCTCTCATACGGATAACCATCCCGCAAACAGGCAGCCAAATAACCTGCATTTAAAAATCCACTTCCAAATGTCCTCTGTGCTTTTCTAGCTGTTAGCCTAAGATTCTCATGTGATGCCTTGATAGCCTCTGAAGATGATGGATTTTCCGAAACAAAGTCAAGATCATCCATTGTCAATCCAGTTTCACCAGCAAATAATGCCGCAAACATCCGGAGTTGTTCCATATGTGGACTCATACTTTGCTGGGCAAACTGTCCGACCGCATCCGGACGGTATATGATTGGTACCAGCAAAGGGTATGGAGCACGATTATGAAAAGATTTCACGTTTTTTTCGCCCTTCTGATAATAATCAGTCCTTCCTGCTACAAAATAAGCTTCTAATGTTGGATTGTTATTATCATCTCTTTCCAGCACGGCATAACCTTCTATCAGAAGCCCTGTGATCGTATCTATCACTCCTGTTGCATTTTTTCCATCGATCACCTGCATTCTTGGATACCCTACATCATCTGGACAGATATAAATAAAACAGCACGATGCTATCAAAGCCGATAACACCGCACTATCATATAGTACATCCGCATTATTCATTAAAGATATCTCATTCAGGTCAAAGTTATCTTCTGAAAACTCTCGGAAGACTAGTCTGTCCGAAAGAGAATCCACTGCTTTTCCACACCATCCAAGCACTGACTTCCAGTTCCTAAGCCCCGGTGGTGTACTGATATTGAAATCTTTCACTGCATTTTTCATTTCATAATATTTATACCGGAGACATACCCTGTAAGCTTTTTGATTCAGCTTTCTCCGCAAATATTCTATGCCTTTATACCCCGCCATCTTCTCCTCCTTCCTGGCGTGTGTTTTTTTCGTTATGATTAACCATGTTATGTTTAATCAATTTATCACTCTTCTGTCTATTACAAGTCCAATGTGCAAGCTGTAGATTATCCAGATCAGATGGGTGTCCTCCTTTTGCGACTGGAATTATATGATCAATGTACAGAGAAAGTGGATGCGGATATTTATATGTAAAGTCTACCGGCTTACCACATATTCCGCACACAGACTGG
>JBJELZ010000148.1:0-9101 GCA_051879415.1 Lachnospiraceae bacterium | reverse complement strand
CCCTTCAGGAACAGAATAACTTAATCTGGAATACTCTGTCGCTTCAACCGGAACAATATTCTCTGAAATATCCGAAGATGCAATCTCCTGCGACACCGTCATAGGCGGCTGCTCCGTAGTTTCCTCTCCACAGGCACACAAAAGCATGACTGTTATCAGAACAAAGAACATATTATATTTCTTTCTATTCATAATAGCTTTAAATTCTCTCTTTCCAAATCTCAATTCATTTTCAATCTATTGCCGCCACTTTTAAGGTCAATCTGTAACATTCACTGAGACAACCCCATGCTCCATCAAAAAGTCATGCCAAGGTCCATAACAGTTACCAAACAGATGAACATCATCTCCCGAAAGTTCCTGCCGTAGATTTCCATTTTCGTCATCATAAACCTCATTAACATCAATATAAAAGATATTTAGAGAATTGGCAAGTGCTTTTAATGCCTCATTCTTCTCATCGATATTTTCATTATTGAAAATATCATCCTCCCTGTCCTTTTCCCCTGTCACATGTAAAATTGCCTGAATAATAATTACCGCATCAGGCTGCAGCTGTCTGATCTCTTCTATGACCCTTGTATAGGCACGGATAAAATATTCCGTATTCGCAGTTCCAAGTTCATTAATTCCAACCATCAGATAAATCTTTCCAAACTGATGGTTCGTCAATACATTTCTGACAGTTTCATTGCGTCCCTGAAAAGATACCTTGGTATCCATCATTCCATAAATTGTCATTGAAATCTTTGCCAGAAAGGTTGCCTGATCCAGTCCTGCATATTCCATCACTCCAACCATTCTGGAATCCCCGATAAATACGGCATCTGCAAAATAGTCCTCATCCACTTCCCCAATTACTGTCTCCGGAAGGACTTCCTCTACTGTTTCTGTCGGGAGTTCTGATGCTGCATGTTCCATATATTCCTCCATCAGAGAATGATCCATCAGATGGTTCTTCACAAAATCACCAACATTTCTGTCTGTTACAGCAACCGTAGCATTCTCCGACAGTTCCTTAAGGCCCCATGCATCTGCCTCACCAGCCAGCCCAGCCATTGCCAACCGGTTGGAATGATTGACTGTAATCTCCTCCAAATCACCTTCTGACAGTTCCTCCCATTCTGCCGCTTCCTTCTGATTCCATGGACAATAACCTTCTCTTATCCCAAGAATCGCCAGTGCAACCTTCTCACCACAGCCTTGCACCGTCCTGTTATTATAGCCACATCTCTCCAGCAAAAAACCATATGCCTGTAGCAAAAGAACCGTCAGCAAAATCATACCGATCAATGGGCTTCCATTTCTTTTCTTCTTATTCTCTGCCCTTACATCCATTTTATCCCCATTCCACCTGTCTTTAATTTAGAATTTGTAATACAGGAACGGATTATCCATCCCCAGTGCCAGAAAATAAAGGCACAATACAAAGATGACATAGATTACAACGGTTCCATATCTGCTTCGTTGTAACAACATGCAACTCTTTCTGACCCCGGGGATACACCCTGCTATTGCCAACAGAAAAAGTATGACATACGACTTTCCATAACTAAGATAATCCGTTGGATTGACATTTGCCACATAATCCATCCGGATGACCGGAAACATCCTGTTTAGATAAATCGCCAGCCGGTCCAGTCCATTGATTGCAAAAACAACCCAGAAGACCGGTATCAGTAATATCATATAGATCCTGCCAAGCACCTTGGAATCATCCAGCTTTTTCTTTAAAAAAAGCTTCTCAAGCATGATAAAAACAAACCAGCCAAATCCCCAGAGAATATAATTCCAGTCAGCGCCATGCCAGAATCCTGTTACAAGCCAGACCACAAGCAGGTTTCTGACCAGAATCAGACGTCCTTGACGATTACCACCAAGTGGAATATAAAGATACTCCCGAAACCAGCGTCCCAGTGTAATATGCCACCGCTGCCAGAACTCTGTGATACTTCTGCTTGCATAGGGATCCCGGAAATTATCCGGCAAACGAAATCCCAGCATTTTTCCAAGTCCCACTGCCATCAGTGAATATCCATAAAAGTCATAATAGATCTGAAAAGAATAAGCCGCTGCCCCCAACCAAGCGAGCGGGGTAGAGATACTTTCAAAACCAATCCGTTCTATATCCGTCCACAGGATCCCAATCCGGTTAGCAATCAGAATCTTAGCACCCATCCCCAAAATAAAAAGTTTCAGTCCATGATCAAATGCAACCGCGGTTGTATGGCGTTCTGTCATTTTCTTTCTGACTTCCGGATATTGGACAATCGGCCCTGCAACAAGCTGTGGAAACATTGTAATATAAGTAGCAAGACGCAGTATATTCCTCTCTGTTGGATAAACACGCCGATACACATCTATGACATAGGAAAGAATCTGAAACGTGTAGAAACTGATTCCAATCGGCAGCGGCAGGCTTTCCGAAGAAACCACCGGCAGGGTAATCCATGTAATATGAAATACCCGCGTAAGCAGCATATTAATGTTCAGTGCAAAGAAACCTGCATATTTAAAGAAGAAAAGAACCCCTATATTCAGTAACAACGTCACAATAAACAGGGCCTTCCTCTGCTTCACATAGGCAGGCTTTCCATACAGGTCATCCAGTCTGAGTGCCATCAGATAATTCAGAACCACAGAGCCAATCATCAGAAACACATAAACAGGTTCCCCGTAGGCATAAAAAACAAGACTGCCAACCAATAATATGAAGTTTTTTATCGGGATACTGTATTTTCTGTTTTCCGGAATGATATGGTACAAAACCATAAATATCGGAAGAAAATACAGGATAAATTCAAAGCTTGAAAAAACCATTTCTTAAGTTCCTCTTGACATAGTATCCATTACTATGTTATAAGTTATGTGTGTTATGTAGTATTAATAACTACATTATATGTTATTAAATAAGGAGTCATCAATTATGTCATACGAAATCATTACTGATTCTGCAAGTAATCTGACAAAGGATCTGACCGATCAATATCATATCCATGTCATATCTTATATCATTAATGTCGATGGAAAAGATATGCTCTGCTATGATGAAAACCGCGATTTCGATGCAGCCGGAAAGGACTTCTACGACCGGATGCGTACAGGTGCTGCCGCATCAACCTCCCTGATTAATTCAGATCGTTTTACAAAATATTTTGAACCTTTCCTCAATGCAGGAAAAGATATCATTTTTGTAGGCATTTCAAGTGGAATCTCCGGCACCATACAGGCTGCTAAAATAGCTGCTGACGACTTAAGGGAAAGCTATCCGGAACGTCGTATTGAAATTATTGATACCTTATCTGCTTCCCTTGCAGAAGGTCTTTGGGCCATCAGGATCTCCGAGCTTCGTGAGAATGGTGCCTCCATAGACGAAGTACTCTCTTATTTTGAAGATCACAAAATGTCCATGAATCAGATTTTTACCGTTGGCGACTTAAAATATTTGAAACGCGGTGGACGCATTTCCGCTGCAGAAGCAGCCATCGGAAACCTTCTTTCTATCAAACCGATTCTAAAGGGCAATGAGCTTGGAAAGATTGTTGTACATGAAAAGGTAAGAAGCCGCCAGCGTTCTCTGCAGGTCCTTGTGGATCATACCGTTGCCCGATTAACAGATCCTGCCAATGAATACGTTGCCATCGCTCATTGTGATGCTTGCGAAGATACCATGTATGTTGCTGACAGAATCCGTTCCCTGTGTCCGGTGAAGGATATCATTATCCGGTATTATGACTTATGTACCGGCACGCATGTAGGTCCCGGAACTATTGCAATCTTCTTTTTCGGCAAAGACCGGCGCGACTGGAGCAATTCTTAAAATGGCCTTTCAGAGAATTTTAATACCGCGTCAGAATATTTCAACGCGGTATTAAAGTGGAAAGCTTCCTCTCTGATTCTTTATTTATATCATGACTCTCTTTTGCTTTTACACGCTATCGCAAGCTCCGCATAATCCAACAGTCTGGAAACAACCCGTTCTCTCGGCGGAAGATAGCCACATTTGGAAACTGCTTCTATCATTCCCTCCGGCACATCATACAATTCAATAAATTCCTGCCATTTCAAATGGTTTCTGCACTGTCCTTTCCGGACAACCTCCATAATGCGAAGAGCATCCTCCTGCTTTAAACCATTCTCTAAAAGCAGTTCATATACATCTTCCTGGGCAAATAAAGGATATTTAAGAAACCATTTCTGATGATACAGACTGCTTCCTTTTTCCAGATCGTAGGAAGCATATCTTAAAGAAAGCGTATCTACCATCTGCCAGAAGGTCGTCGGTTTTAATCCTATAAATAATCTTTTCCCCGCTTCATTTTCCTGTACATCTGCCAAATCACGCCAGGTCAGCTGTCTAAATTCCTTCGGGCGGATGCCCCGGTCTTTCAGCATCTGGTTAATCCACACTGCATTCACGCAAAGTAACCAATACCCATCTTCCCGATTTTTAATTATGTATTTATAACCACGATTTCTCACCAATCTTCTCCTCAAAATGTGTATCAGTCACACAATTCTAATTATACACATTTTTCAGAGAAATGGTATCCCTTTTTCATATATTTTGTGTTTTATTTTTTTTAAACCACATTTTATTGTATTTTCGCAGTTTCTGTAAACTGCTCCAGAATCGCTCTTAATTCCGAAAACTGCTGACGTGTTTTTTTATTCTGTGACGGAAAACATAACAGCTTTTCCAAATATCCTTGCTTCTTCACCAGCTCCCAGCTTTTTGGATAAACCAGTTCAAACATCATGGAAATCATCCCTACCACATAATCTGCCGGTGTCTTTCTGATCTTTCTGGGAAGAGCAGTACATTGTTTAAACTGTTCCATGACAGCCTCTGATACCTCCGCCTGCAACAGTTCTTCTGTTGACACATTGTAAATATCTTCCAGAGGCGTTTCACAGTTGGCTCTTAAAATATCTATTTTGTCCGCATCCCGTAACAGATTGCAAAACATCTTCGTCCGTGCATCATATTCCTCCGGAATTCGATAATCACTATGGCAGGCAATCGCCTTATGAAGCAGTTTTGCTGACCGTTCCTGTCCTGTTATATCCACAAATTTTGAAAGCAACCCTTCATCAAACAAAATCCTGCAGCCCAGTGCCGCATGAGATACCGATTCCGCATCCTGAAAAGTATGATACTGCCTAAGCTGTTCAAATCTTCCAAGATCATGGAGCATTCCCATCAGCCATGCCAGTTCCCGGTCTTCCTGGGAAAGCCCTAAAGATGCAGTAATCTCATCACAAAGTTCACTTACCTTATATGTGTGCACAATTTTTAATCTGATTTTCGGATCTTTATCATTGTAATGGCGTACATAATCTGCAAATACCCGTTTTACGTGCTCCCGATCTACCTTTATCATCCTCGTATCTCTCCTGATTTACTTCATTGCAAGCAGTTTCAATAGGAAACGGTATACCCGTTCTGTGGAAGCAATGCTGAGATTTTCCCTGGGGGTATGCGCCTCCTTAATATCCGGTCCAAAAGAGACACAATCGAGTCCTTCTATTTTACCGGCAAAAAAGCCACACTCCACACCTGCATGAATCGCCTGCACTACCATTTCCTTTCCATACATTTCCCTGTAAAGACGACATACCGTATCACGAAGTACAGACTCTTTCTGATATTCCCATCCCGGATAAACACCCTTCAGTTCCCAGGAAACATGATAAGCATCGCAGACAAGCTTCATCCGCTCCAAAAGTTCTTCCTTTGCTGACCCAATGGAACTACGGACAGCATATCCCAATCTGACCTCATCCTCTGCCATTGTCAATACTCCGAGATTTAATGAAGTTTCCACCAGTCCCTCTACTGCCGGACTCATTGCACAGATTCCTCTTGGCATCACCTGTATCAATGCCAGCAGATCAGCTGCACAGCCATCTTCAATGGCCTTCCTGTCATCTCCACCTGCGATGTCAAAGTCAAGCATCGCATCCGGATCACGCAGACGAAGTTCAGACAAAATATCCTTCTGTACCTTTTTATATTCTTCCATTGTCATTTCCTCAGCCTTTTTCTCCACCAGAAGAACGGCAGAAGCCAGATGCGGAATTGCATTGTCCTTTTTACCGCCGTCCATGCTGACCAGATGTACCCCGTCCAGTTTCATCAAACGGGCAATCACTCTGGTCAGAAGAAGATTGGCATTTCCCAGTTCCTTATGAATCTCCGTACCGGAATGTCCGCCCTTCAGGCCATAAATGCGCAGTTGATATCGTGTTCCTTCATACATCTGATATTGAAGCGGAATGTGTACCTGAAATGTTGCACCGCCTGCACAGCCTGCCAAAAGATACCCTTCTTCCTCCGTATCCAGATTCAGCATTCGTTTTGCCCGACACATGGATAGATCAATCTCCCTTGCACCATCCATTCCTACTTCCTCTTCTACTGTCAGTACCACTTCAAGCCTCGGATGTGCGATATCATCTGCATCCAGAATCGCCAGTGCGTATGCAACTGCAATTCCATCATCTGCACCTAATGTAGTCCCTTCGGCATATACCTGATCTTTACAGACTGCCAGCCGTATTCCCTCTTTTGTCATATCAATCGGGCAGTCCTTTTCGGCAACCGCCACCATATCCATGTGTCCCTGAATCATCATAGGAGGCACCGCTTCATAGCCTTCTGATGCTTCCTTGATGATAATGACATTATTCAGGGCATCCTGATAATATTCCAGCCCTCTCTCTTTAGCAAAAGCCACTAAATAATCGCTGATTGCCTTTGTATTACCGGAACCATGCGGAATATGGGAAAGCTCTTCAAAATAGTGAAATACCGCCTTCGGCTCCAGATTCTCCAATACTGCCATGTTACAACACTCCTTCTTATTTCATATCCGATACTGTTAGAGTCAAAAATCCATCTTCGTAATCTCTCATAGCAGTCTGCACAAATAAGTTGTTTGAATTCCGTTGTGCTGACCGTTCCAATGAGCCTCTATCACGTAAATCGTGTTCAGCAATGGCTTCCACGATTTACAGAGTCTCATTTCCACAGCACAAAAGTCATTCAAACAGCCTTATTTGTGCATCCTGTCAATATGGAAGCCTGCCAATGGCTTTTGACACTCACATATTTCGATAGATTATTATCTGTCGTAGAAAATAACTATACATCTATAATATACACGATTTACCCGGATTGCAAGAAAATCCGGGTAAACCAGACAAGATACCGGGGCAAAAGCCCGACCAAAAAACTATGAATGGCAGAATGTAAAAAATAAATCACTTGGATGACATTATGCGCTGTGAAGATGAGACTCTGTAAATCGTGGAAGCCTTTGCTGAACACGATTTACACGATTAGAGGCTCATCGTAACGTTTAGCGCATAGGAATCCAAGTAATTTATTTTTTACATTCTGTCAAATAATAAAATATTAACGGGCTTTTGCCCCAATCATCAGGTAGAAACTTTATCTGCCCCGGTCCCAGACTCTGCTTGGCTGTGCCTTAAAGGTCGGACAGCGCCAGAGGAGCGTTTTTAGAGCTTCTGCATTAAAAGGAAACAAAGGCCAAAGATAGCTTTTGCCACCAAAGGTAGGTGTCGTAACAATTGATAATAGGACAAGTGCCAGCGAAATCCAAAAGCCGGCAACTCCTCCCAGTCCTGTTGCAAGAATTAAGAAAAGACGATAGACCCTGATTCCCTCCCCAAATTCAATTCCCGGCAAAGACATGGTTGCCAGCAGGGTAAGTGCCGCATAAAAAATTACTTCTACCGATGCCCAGTTAAGCTCAATTGCAATATCTCCGATAATGAGACCACCCACAATGGATAATGCTCCGGAAAACCGGCTGGTGGAATGAGCCGAAGAATAACGGAACAGATCCAGACCAAAATCCACAGCCAGCACGTAAAAAAACAAACGTGCCGTTGTCATCGTCTCTGACTCCATCAGTCTGATTTTGTCAGCAAGCTCCGGATAATATCCGCCAATCAGTAAGAATACCGGAAGCAGCAACAAGCTGATTAAGATACCTGCAAAGCGCATCCATCTTATATAATTTCCAACCAGAGGATTTTTGTAATAATCTTCTGCATTCTGTGTAAATTGAAAAATCGATGTAGGCAGAATCAGAACAGACGGCGTATTGTCCACCATGATCAGAAGATGTCCTTCCATAAGATAGCTGCATGCCACATCCGGTCGTTCCGTGACCTGCATCACAGGCAGTGGATGATACCAATGCTTTTTCAGCAGCAATTCCTCAAGACTTTTGGTTCCCATGGTAAGCGATGTTACCTTTAGCCCGTTAATCTTCTGTTTTACCTTATCCAGAAGATTATTCTCAACCAGTCCATCTACATAGGCTATTGCAACATCTGTCTTGCTGTCTGTTCCCACCGACAAAAGTTCAAAGGTCAGCCGGTTGCTTCTGATCCGCCGCCGAACCATATTGGCATTAAAAAGCAGTGTCTCTACGAAACCATCCCTTGCACCTCTGGTAACCTTTTCCACATCCGGTTCCTCAATACCTCTGGCAGGATAGGAACGAACATCCAATAAAACAGCCTGTGCACATCCATCCAGAAACAGTACTGTCGGACCACTGACAATATTTCTGCAGATTGTATCAAAATCATCGCAAAGCTGGGTCTGAACATATCCAATTCTGGATGCAATAAACTGACAGACATCCGCCAGCAATCTGCCATCCTCACTGACAGTCTCTGTGCGCACTTCAAGATAAACAGGATTTTGTAGATAACCAAACAGCTTCTGCAATAAATCTGTTCTGCACATACCATTGATCCCCACCCAGTATGCATCCACTCCGCATAGCTGCATTCTTCTTGTTACAATGTCAAAACTGCTCCCGATGGGAAGCATGGATTCCAGGGTACTGATATTTTTCTCCAATGACGCAGATACTTTCATAAGACTTCTGACCTCTTTTCTATTCTGATTGTCCATCCTATGCAAAACCGGCAGACATACCCTCGTATATCTACCGGTCTCTTTTCAGTATTCCCTGTTATTCATTTCATATTCATTATTCAGAAGAATAATATTGAAAGCTGCCTGGCAAAAGCCAGTTCAAAAAGCAGTCATTACT
>JBJELZ010000147.1:0-9189 GCA_051879415.1 Lachnospiraceae bacterium | reverse complement strand
TATCTTACTCAGATTCTGCATGTTTCCCATGTTCCATTGCTACTACAGTAATCCGTTCACTTGCTTCTGTTACTTCCCCCTGCGTATCGGTATCATAAGCTTTCTGAAAAATCAATCCGGCCTCTTCCAGACAACGCTTCATTTCCTCAAGGGTATAGCCTCTCTGCAGATGTTGTTCTTCTGATCTGGCAAAAAGACCACTCTCCTGATTCTTTGCAAAAATAGTCAAAGCGTACTCATTAATACCGGACACTTCATCATACTGGTTTTCCCAGATAAAGCTGCCTTCCTCCCGGTTCTCTGCAATGGTTCTGTTTCCAATCACATCCCGGTATTTGTGTACCGTATTAAAATCAAAAAGAAAGATTCCCGCCGGGTCCAGATAATTATTCACCAGACAAAAGGTCTGCACCAGATCATCATAAGATAAAAGGTAATTGATGCTGTCACAGATACATACCACTGCTTTCACGGTACCATACAGTTCAAAATCACGCATATCCTGACACAGATAAAGAATATCTGTACCGGTTGTCTCCCGTTTTCGCAAGGCTTCATTCAGCATATCGTAAGAAGCATCCACACCAATCATGTCATAGCCTGCCTGTCCCAGAAGTTCTGTCATTGCTCCCGTTCCACAGCCCAGCTCAAGTACCAGTCCATCATGTATCTGATATTCTTTTAGTATGGCTACAATCTGCTCTTTCCATTCATCATACGGAGTTTCCTCCATGAACAGATCATATACCGCTGCAAATTCTGTATATGCTTCCACCCGGTATTCTCCTATTACGTTAAAAATCTACTCTTTCTGCTCCTCTGTTTCAGGTTCTCCTCCAAGCAGCATGGCAACGACAAATCCAACTGCCAGTGCAATCACTCCTGTAATTCCACTGATTACATTAAATCCTGAAAAATCATTTACCAGAATAATTGCAACCGGAGATGCCAGAATCAATCCAATAATACACCAGAATACCACATACGGAAATTTACTTAATAAAATCTCAATCAGTTTTGCAATTCCGAAAATACCCGCAACCACACCAAGGCCGAACGGAATCAGCACGCCACATCCGGACAGAATCGCCGGCATATCAAACGATACCAGTGCTTTGATAAAATCATTAATGGTGCTGATGATCGGATTATAATATCCCATCAGCATCAGCATCATGGAACCGCTGACACCCGGAATCACCATTGTTGCAGCAGCAATAATACCGACTCCAAAGAGTTTGATACAGTTGATCAGACCGAAGCTTAAATCAGCAGTTTTTCCTTCTGCCCCGTCAAGGATGGCAAGCCCCACTACCAAAGCAAAGAATAACAGACATCCTATGATATGCTGCGGGCGTATGGATACTCCCTTCACTCTTTTCCACACAGCAGGAATACCGCCAAGAATCAAACCGATAAACAAAAGATTGGTCTGGATTGGAATCGTCCCAAGCATCCATTCAATCAGAAAAGAAAGCCCCACAATACCAATCAGCATCCCTACTCCAATCGGCAGTAAAAACAGAATACTCTTTTTTAATTCCTTAAACAAATGTGTTACACAATAAATCAGCTTATCATAAATTCCCATGGAAACTGCCATGGTTCCTCCGCTGACACCGGGGATAATATTGGCAATCCCTATCACAGCTCCCTTTAAAATAGATTTTAACCAGTTCATATTCTTCCTCCACTTTTCTATTTTTGTTCCTGTATCTTCTCTTTCAGTGCCTCACACAGTGCCTCTGCTTCTGCATCTGTTCCTACAGTAATCCTTAAATAATTATCAATTCTCGGAAGATTAAAGTATCGCACATAGATCTTTTTCTCTTTTAAATTCTCAAATAACTCCTTCGCCGCATACGTTTCATGTGTTGCAAAGAGGAAGTTACTCATGGAATCCGGGAAAGAAAATCCCAGCTGCTTTAATTCCTTCTTCATCCACTCTCTTGTTTTGATAATCTTCTGCACCGTTTCTTTAAAATATGCATCATCCTTTACTGCCTCAGCACCCAAAAGCAATGACGGACGGTTCATGGTATAAGAATTGACTGAGAACTTCACATCATTTAAATACTTGATCAGTGCCGGATTACCCATGGCAAATCCAATCCTCATACCTGCCATGGCACGGGACTTGGAAAATGTCTGGATAACAAGAAGATTATCATACTTATCAATCAGCTCTAAAGCACTTTTTCCTCCAAAATCAATGTATGCCTCATCAATCATGACAATCCTGTCTTTATTATATGCAACAATTTCCTCGATCATCTGCAGATCTTCCAGGACACCGGTCGGTGCATTGGGATTGGGGAAGATAATTCCACCGTTCTCCTTCATATAATCCTCTTTCCGTATCCTAAAGTTCTCATCCAGCGGCTGACGTTCATACGGAATCCGGTAAAGATCCGCCCAGACATCATAAAAAGAGTAGGTAATATCCGGAAATAAAATCGGCTTGCCGGAATTGAAAAACGTTAAAAACGCCTGTGCGATGACATCATCTGAGCCAACCCCCACAAATACCTGAGAAGGATTAAGATGATAATATTCCGCAAGTGCATTCACTAGACTATCTGCAGTCGGTGAAGGATACAGCCTGAAATCAGTATAGTCCATCTGCTGTAACAGAGTCCGTACCCCCGGTGCAGGCGGATACGGACATTCATTGGTATTTAATTTAATAATATTTTTTTCCTTTGGCTGTTCTCCCGGTGTATAGGGAACCACTTTTCTTACATTTTTTTCCCATTCCATTTGTTTCTCACCTCATCTGGTCTATTTTTCTGCTGCTCTCAGCATACCTTTTTCGTTCTGTCTGTCTTTCTCTTCTGCTATCTTTTGTTCTTTTTCTTTCTTTTTTCTGATTCTGGGAAGTTCTTTTTCATACTCTGTCTCATACTCAAACACATGTGTTTCATAAGCATTGATAATCAGCGTATCATGAAAGCAGTTAAAGCGCTGATACTTTCTTCCATAGTTCTTATGTACATGACCATGTAAAAAATATCTCGGATGATATTTTTCCAAAAGATCAACAAACGCCGTAAATCCTTTGTGCGGTCGGTCATCTCCATCACCAATGCCATATGCAGGTGCATGTGTTACCAGAATATCAAAGCCATGATGTCGCCATAAAGAAAACCGTAATTTCCTGACTCTGGAACGCATCTCCTTCTGATCATACTGATGAATTCCGTTTTTATACCGGATAGATCCTCCAAGTCCAAGAATCCTCACACCTTCATGAACATAGATTTTATCCTCAATACAGATACATCCATCCGGCGGATTATCTTCATAACGGTCATCATGATTACCATGCACATAAAGAACCGGTGCATGGGCAAAGGTAACCAGAAATTGCAGATAATCCGGATTCAGATCACCGCAGGATATAATCAGGTCAATTCCGTCTAACTTACCCGGTTCATAAAAATCCCAATAATTCTTCGATTCTTTATCTGCTATCGCCAGTATCTTCACCTTTCACCCCTTGCAATTTTACAAGCTCTGCTGCTTCTTCTGTAAGTTCATTGATAGAAGGAATATATCCGTCTATGTTATCTGCCAGCCAGTTAATTGAAACACAATCCTTCGGGGACAGTTCCTGGCCGTCTTCGCATTTTAGTACGCCATCCTGTGCATAAATCGGTCCGGTAAACGGATTTAACTTCATGGACCGGATTCCATCTCTGAGATTACGTAGCAGCCGGACAGAACCGGCTTCCAGGTTTCTGGAATAAATCACATCTACCGCTCCGGAAGAAATTCCCCAGAAGTAATTCAGTGCCTGCGTACCGGAAATGGAATCATCCCCTTTGTAACTGCCACGCATTACGGAACGGATCAGTTCCTCGTACAGTTTTCCCCAGTGGCGCACCGGCATTGCCAGATTCATATGCGTTCCATCCTCCATGATCCGGTATAATCCATATTCCTTTTGTTCACTTAATAATGCATTCAACTCTTTTCCGGAAATTAACTGAATCTGTTTCTTCTCAAATTCCTCTTTAATATTTCGATCCTGTAAAGTACTCCATTCCAGACAGACCCTGGCTCTTGGATTGGTCATCTGTACTCCCAACGCAAAGGCGTTAATTTCAGCTGTTGTTCCTGCAATCGGATAATCTGCAAGATACCCTATATTGCCCTTCTCAATCAGTGAACCTGCAATTGCACCACTTATAAATTTTGCCTCATACAATCTCAGATAATATGTCCTGATGTGTTTATGATTAATATTCATGGAACAATTTAAAATGATTACTTCCGGATGATTAATGGCTGCTTTCAATGCAGGAACTGCCAGTTTGGGGGATGTGGCAAAGATTACCTTATTTCCTGCTTCAATGGCTGCTTCAAAAACATCATCCGCAGAATCTCCATCCACACGCTCGATACAGCTTGCGGTAATCTGATCCTGAAAAATATCCTGAATATATTTCCTGCCCAATTCGTGGGAATAGGTCCACGCAGAGTTCTTGATGCTCTTATCATGTATAAACGCAATTTTTAAGATCGGTGTTCCAACAGGGAAGAGTTTTGTCAGGGAAAGCTTCTGTGACTCCGGCATGGGATTCAATACAAGCGTTGCCTCTTCTTCATTGGCATAAACAAGGAATTCATTCCAGATTGCTGCAATTTCTTTCTTCAATTCGGTCTGTGTCCGTTCCTTCAGCTGTTCATACCCATAAATTCCAAGATAAACGCAGATGGCATCTCCCGCTGTAATTCCGATTTTTCCCTGGGCGCGCGCTTCAAATTCTTTTTCAAACTGGGTATAGACAAGGTGAAAGTCCTGTTTTTCTTCCTCCGTCCATTCCTTTGATGCATCACCTGCAACATATTTCAAAAGGCGTTTGAAGCCTCCTTCCTTCGTCATCCACAGATAATTAATCCCTGTCAGCTCATAAAAATCCATAAACTCATAATAGATTCTGTTCTCGGGATTATCCTGTTTTTTCGGAACAACACGTGTCACATTTCCCTCTATACTTACGGCATCCATAAATTTGGATACACTGACACGTTTGTTGCCTTCCATGATATAAAATTTATTGTTAAATTCATATGCCTTGACCGGATCCCTTAATCCTTCCTCTTCCAGCATATCGTAAAGCTGCCCCCACTTCGTGGCAAATTCCGAGCCAGACTCCAGAATCGGCATAAAATTGCTGGCAAAGGCTGTTGTCCTTCCGGCACTGTAGGTACCAACAATAGACTTTACCGGAATTTCCACCAGCCCCAGAGGAACCTGTGCTTCTACCTCCACATGGGACAAAATTTCATCCAGCACGGGAAGATACGGATACTGTCCCTTGGAAACACGCATATGATAATCTTTTTCGCCTAATTTTAATGCTTTATTATATTCTACCAATGACATTGTTTACTTCATTCCTTTCTGTTTATGCTTATGCTGTCCCCACAATATCTTTGATACAGAAATACCAACAACACCAGACCACTCACCAGAAAAATCCCCCCTGTAACCGGTGCCGATAAAATACTGCCAATATTCTTTGGCATAGCCGCTGCAAGATATACTGCTGCATTGGCTGACATATGAAATAATACAGGAAGTACAAAATCCTCTGACCAGTAAAAAAGCAGAGCCAGTACCACTCCCATAAGAAATGCATAAATTCCCTGTAATAAATTACCATGATAAAAACCGAAAAACAATGCTGTCAGCAGGATAGCCTGTTTTCTCCCCATCACACGGCTGATTCTTCCATAAAGAAGCCACCGGAACAGTAATTCCTCTGCAATGGGTGATATCACAGCATAAAACAAAAGTGCCATTCCAAAGGGAATCGTGGTATGAAACGTTGCTTTTTCATAAAGCGTTCCGTTTCCATCCAGCGAAATATAACAAAACAAAATGAGTACATTTAATCCCATCGCCAGCAACGCACCGCTGGAAATTGTAAGAAGATACTCAGCCGGTGTTTCCCGCCTGATGGAAACCGGCTCCTTTTTATGGTAAAAAAGGAAAAGTGCAAGTCCTCCAAAAAGCACTGCTGTCATCCTGATGATAACTGCCAGCATGGAAGAATTGGATGAAATCCATCCTGTCAATTCGGCTGTTTTCCCTGCGATATCAATCAGCTTCATTCCGGCATAGGTAACCAGTTCTACCACAAGAAAATAAACAGCAAAAGGAACCACCATATACAGCGCCCGCAGGAACGAATTTTCCGGCAGTGCCTGTATATTATTTCTGCCGCTCCTGCCAGATATCTCTTTACCGGAAAGATATCTCTCTAATGCCGCAACATCCTTTGCGATATAATCGGCACTGCTTTTTTCCAGTTCTCCCTCCGGTGCATATCCGTATGCAGCCGCCACACCGCAAAGATGATATCTTTCGGCTCCGTTCATATCAAAGATCCTGTCTCCCACCATGGCAGTCTGTCTTCGGAGTTCTTCACTCTTTGGCATATCCAGCCACTCATGATGTTCTGCATAATCCTTTTCTTCCAGTGCATAGAGCTGTGCCAGAGCTTCCTCAACAACTTCTTCTTTTTTCGTTCTTCTTCCATCCAGTTCACTTCCGACAATCACATCAAAACAGTCTTCCAGATGAAAGTGTTTTAAAATCCTTCTGACAAAAATTTCCGGTTTGCTGGAGGCTACCGCAAGATAACTGCCGGATTGTTTCAAGTGCTGCAGCATCTCAGGCACTCCGCTATATACGGTATTCTCATAAAGTCCAATGGCCGAAAAACGTTCCCGATAATGTCCGATGGCCTTTTCAGCCTCCTGCTTTGTCATATGATAAAAGTCCATAAAACTGTCCAGCAGTGGTGGTCCAATGAATGGTTCCAACCGGTCAATATCCGGTTCTTCAATCCCCATCTGATGTAATGCAAACTGAACAGATTTACAGATTCCTTCTTTGGGATCCGTCAGGGTTCCGTCCAGATCAAACAAAATATATTGAAACTTCTTTTCCACTTTTCTTCCAGCCTTTCGTTATGATTATACCATCTTGCCATCATTTGTAAAATACTATATCAAAAAAGAACCGGCATTACTGTCTGCAACGCCGGCTCTGATTTAAACTTTATTCTTTTTTCTGATGTAATCACTGATAATCCGCACCAGATCCATATCCAGCTTTCCTTCCTTCGCCATGGACATCAGAATATCCAGAGCTTTGTGCATAGGAACGGTTCCTTTATACGGCCGGTCCGTTGATGTCAGGGAATCGTAGATATCAACAATTGTAAGAATTCGTGTTAACACCCCGATTTCCTCTCCTTTTTTATGATTGGGATATCCGGAACCATCCAGATATTCATGATGATCCGCCGCGATTTCCCTTACTTTATCATAATTCTCGCTAAACTTGATCTCATCAAACTTGATCTTGGATAACATTTTGTCTGTAAAGACAACATGCTGTTCTACAATAGACCGTTCCTCCGGTGTCAGGGTTCCCCGTTCAATGCTGAGAGACTTAAGTTCTTCTTCATCCAGATAAGGAATTTTATTACCGTTTTTCTCCACGTAAAAATAAGTCGCCATGCTGCGAATACGCCGAAGCTCACTCTCTGTGATACGTTCCCGGATATTCAGTCCCGGCAGTTCTGCCATAAAATTGCTAAGTCTTAAATCTGCCATTGCCCAATCTGCATTATCCATTCGGCCTTCCAGCATATCAATCTTCATCAACAGCTTGATTTTTTCCAGTTTATTCATCAGCTTGTCAAATTTATCTCCAAGTCTGGTCGACTTATTTAATACCTCGCGAGGCGTAATCATCTTTCCTATGTCATGAAGCATCGCTGCCATATATAACTGACCACTGTCATTACGGTCGATATAATTATCATATTCTCCCCGTGTATGCAGTGCATTGATATAGTCCACGACCTCAAGGCAATACTGGGCTACATGTACCGTATGATTGGCATTATATGGTGTTCTGGCATCAATTGCCGTTGTAAGGGATGCAACAAAGGAACGCAGCAGTTCTTCAAGATCCTGGATCAGAAGCATATTGGTCAGTGCCATAGCCATCTGTGCTGTCAGGGAATTCACCATCTTGACATATGGCTCCGGAAACGGAATGACATTACCATCATCATCCATACAGTTGGTCAGCTGCATCACCCCAAGCACACTCTTTCCCTGTTCAAAAATCGGAATGGTAAGCAGGGATTTTGTTCTGTAATTATGTACCACATCAAATTCTTTGATGGATAAAACTTCAAATTTTTTCTCTTTATAAATATCGGCAATGTTAAGATTTACCTGATGGGAAGCAGTATATGCCATCAGATTGTGTGAATTAATATCGATCTCAACATTATCAATCGGCTCACCACCACGTCCACGATACAATCCCAGAGATCGGTTTACAAAGGTAAGCTGTTTTAACCTGCCTCTGTCTTCTATATAAAGGTTTCCTCCATCGGCATTGGTAAATTTCATACAGCCGTCAAGAATCAGATCAAACAGCTTAAAATAATACCGTTCCGTAGAAATGGAATACCCCAGCTCCAATATGTCATTAACTTCCTCTGTTATCTTCAACATCTTCCGGAAATACCTTTCTCTATGTAACCCTCAACTAAAATGCATGCATAGTTTAAAAATAATTATACCAAAAAATCTCCACTTTGACTATTCTTTTTTAGGAAAAACGCCAAAACCAAAACTCCTTCCTTTACATCTTAGCAGATTTGTAAAGGAAGGAGTCATGGAATGTCAGATATAATCGGTTTTTTTATTCAATTTTTAAAAAACAGGCTGTACTGCAGGTGCATAATTTTCATTGATATAATCTCTTACTTCATCAGAAAGAATTGCATTGACAAGTGCCTGTGTCTTTTCGCTGTCAACATTGTCCTGATGCACTGCGATGATATTGGCATATGTCTGTGCTGCCAGAGAATCGCTTGCTTCCAAAGCAATGGCATCTTCTACGGAAAGCCCTGCTTCCAGTGCATAGTTTCCGTTTAATGCTGCAATGTCAACATCCTGTAAAGCTCTTGCGGTCTGTGCTGCTTCAATTTCCTCAAACTGAAGATTCAGCGGATTGGAGGTAATATCTACAACCGTTGCCGTAATTCCTGCATTGTCATCTACTTCAATCAGTCCCTGTGCTTCCAATAACAGCAATGCTCTTGCTTCATTTGTTGCTTCATTGGTAACCGCTACAATGGCACCGTC
>JBJELZ010000146.1:41536-43540 GCA_051879415.1 Lachnospiraceae bacterium | reverse complement strand
CTCCATCCTGACTGCTTCAAGTCATTTCTTTGTAAAAATTATCTTCCCATGCTGATACCGTTGCTATTGTACCATAATTTGCTGTTTTTGTAACCCCATAAAAAAGAGGGGATGCATCGCATCTCCCCCATTGGATTTCATATAAACAACATAACACCTTTGATTATTCTGCTGTGATGTATTTATCAAGGATTGCCTGAACCGTTCCATCCTCAATCAGTTCCTGCAATGCTGTATTGACAGCTTCCAGAAGCTCCGGATTCTCCTTGGAAATACAAGCTGCATAATCTTCAACCGTATATTCTGTATCCAGAATTACAAGACCTTCATTAGCTGCTACAAAGTTGATTGCAGGCTGGTTATCAATGATAACTGCATCTACTTTTCCCTGCAACAATGCAAGAACAGCATCTGCACCCTTGTCATATTCTGAAACATTTTCCTGTCCAAAATCATCAACTGCATAAATATCACCTGTTGTACCAAGCTGTACACCGATTATATGTCCTGCAAGATCATCTGCACTGGCAATATCAGAACCTTCTACAACGATAATAGACTGGATACCTGTTGCATATGTTGTTGTAAAATTAACATTCTCCAGACGCTCTTCTGTTACAGTCATTCCCGCAAGACCCATATCAGCCTTTCCTGTCTGGATTGCAGTAATAATGGAATCAAATTCCATATCCTGAATCTCAAGTGTCAGACCAAGCTTATCTGCAATTGCCTGAGCGATCTCTGCATCAATACCAACAATCTGATCTCCCTCATAGAACTCGTAAGGCGGGAAATATGCATTGGTTGCCATGGTCAGCACACCTTCTGTTGCTGTTGTAAAGTTCTGGTTTGCAGCTGCATCTGTTGCTTCGTCTTTGCCACATCCACAAAGAACAGCCATCACAAGTGTAGCTGCTGCTACGAATGATAATACTTTTTTCATAATACCGTTCCTCCTCTTTGATTATATTATCAGAGGCATTATACTGAATTTTCCCAAAAATTGCAATACTTTACTGTCCGGAATTTCCATTCCCATTCTGGCTCTGATTGTAATACGGATCATAACTGCCATACTGACTCTGCTGGTAATTCTGATCATAGCTGCCGTACTGGTTCTGCTGATAATTCTGTCCATAGCTGCCGTACTGATCCTGCTGATAATTCTGCCCATAGTTACCATACTGGTCCTGCTGATAATTTTTATAGGCTCCTCCTGTTTTTAACCTTAACGCAACATAAAACTCTGTATTTGTCAGTATCTGATAGGGCGATACATAAAAGACTGCCAGAATTCCACAGGTAAATACGGAGAGCAGATACCAGCCGAAAAAGGACAAATCAAGCACAAATGCATTCCATTTTTCTCCGTCCATCATCTCTTTGGAAATCCTGAATGCATCCTCCTTGGAAAGATACGGATTCTCTGCCAGAAGATAAGGAATCATACGGTATTCATATGATTTGACAATTCCCGGAATCCAGAAAAGCAGGCTCCATAAGAACACATACAGATCCCTAAAGAATAGAGTGAGTGCAATATTTTTGTAATTATTTTTGAACGCATAGTCCAGTTCTCCCAGATTGGCATCATCTCGTACCCGATTGGATAACAGAAATTTTTGTGCTGATACCATTAACGGATTCACTGCAAATGCCTTTATTATAAATTTTATTACAAAGCCAAACAAAAACATTATCAAAAATATGGAAAGCATCCCAAGAATAACCGGTAAAACTTCCTGCCATTGATCCTCCAGTGCCTCCATAAAATTCTCACCCATCTGCTTAATCAGTTGACGCTTCGTAGCAGAATCAAGATTTCCACCAAACATATCCTCGATATCAATATCGGAAGCGTCAAATGAAAAATTGAAATTAAAGCCTCCTACAAATGACTGTACAAACATTAAAATAATGGTAATCACCAAAACTTTTCCATACGTACGTCCAAGGATCTGCTTTGCCCGTTGTTTCAACTCACCTCTTGTCCATGTTCCCATC
>JBJELZ010000146.1:0-41436 GCA_051879415.1 Lachnospiraceae bacterium | reverse complement strand
TCCAAGGATCTGCTTTGCCCGTTGTTTCAACTCACCTCTTGTCCATGTTCCCATCGTTATCCTTCCTCCTTATTCCGTAATCTTCCCATCCGTCTCACGGATTCTGCCACGATTGATACCGTACAGGATCGCATCCCCGACAGCCTTCTCAATCACTGCTCCCAGCCTGGTATATCCGAATTTCC
Organism: Lachnospiraceae bacterium; assembly: GCA_051879415.1. Lineage (GTDB taxonomy): Bacteria > Bacillota > Clostridia > Lachnospirales > Lachnospiraceae > NK4A136. The sequence continues at coordinate 41,251 of JBJELZ010000146.1, read as the reverse complement.
GGGCAGTCTCACGAATCAGATCCTCTCTGGAAAGACTAATCTGTTCCATCAGTACTTCCATCACAGCACTGAATATTTCCTGTACGGCAATCTCATCCATGCTTCTGTGGTTACCTGACTGATCCTCCGCACGATAATGATCGTATGTCTCCGGATCCTGATCCGAACGCCAGTAAAAGATCTGATCCCCTTCTTTCGTCTCACTCTTCTGCACATCCCGGATCGCTGCCTGGAAAATATTCTCTACTCTGGTTCCTGTTCTGGATATCTCCCATGCAGCAAGCACCTTCCGCATCAGAAGCTTCCTGCTGATCGGAGCCTCCGCAATCAGAATCTGTACTGCCATGCGGCGGATGGTATCCTGCGTCTGTGGTTCATAAAAATTCTCCGCTGTTCCCTGTTTTGCAATCTGCACTGACTGATAAGGAAGTTTTTTTCCGACAGATACATTGCTTTCTTCCAGCTTTTCAAACACCGGACTTTTTTCTGATACACAATTCGTTCCAGTGGTTTCTTCTGTTACAGCCGCAGTTTTTTCCTGCTCCAGAAGCTTCTTCACCTTTTTATCGATCTCATCTAAGACCTTCCCGGAATTATCCATATAATCCAGTGCCCAGATACGCATTGTATTCCACCCCAGTCCCATTAAGACACCGGGCTGCAGGATGTAACGATCCTGGGATCTGCTTGTTTCCCTGCTGTTTTCCCCATCCAACATAATACCGAGCAGATAAACCTCCGGCTTCTTTGGATGGATGACACCAATATCCAGCTTATATTTAGAATCACCGATATTGGTTTTTACCGCATAGCCCATTGCTTCAATAGCACCGGCAATCTCCTCCACCAGTCCGTCCTTATGTATTTCCTGATATTGCGCACGGACAGCCAGTGCATTTCTTCCACGATCTGCGTACTCCAAAAATCCTTTTAATCCTGCAACACCCTCGGAACGTGTTCTGGACAGATCAATCTGTTCCGGTCGGATTACTGCATAAACAATCATACTCTTACGGGCTCTGGTTATGGCAACATTTAACCGGCGCCAGCCGCCTTCCTGATTCAGCGGGCCAAAATTCATGGAGACTTTACCGTTTTCATCCGGTCCGTATCCCACAGAAAACAGTATGACATCCCGCTCATCGCCCTGGACATTTTCCAGATTCTTGATAAATACCGGCTCTGCCGACTGTGCATCCAGATCAGCAAGCTCCGGATTTTTTGCAAATTCCTCCAACAGCATATCCTCAATCAGATTCTGCTGTACAGAACTGAACGTTACAACACCGATACTGTCCTTACGAAGTTCTTCATCCTGAAGCCGGCGGATAATCTCTTCCACCACTGCTTTGGCTTCTGCCCTGTTCTGCTTGGTCTTTCCCTTGTCATAGCTTCCTTCCACATGAACCAGTCTGACTTCTGAAACAAGATCATTGGGAGAAGGGAACGTATATAATTTATTATCGTAATATTTTGCATTGCTGTATGCAATCAGGCTCTCATGTCTGGAACGATAATGCCATTTTAAATATTCCTGCGGCATGGAAATTGCCAGACAGTCATCCAGAAGACTTTCCAGATCCTCCTGTTCATAATTTTCCTCATCTGTATGGTTGGAAGAAAAGAAACTGGTCGGCGGAAGCTGCTTGGGATCACCAACAACCACAACATTCTCACCCCTTGCAATCGTTCCCACAGCCTCGCTTGTCTCCAACTGGGAGGCTTCATCAAAAATAACAAGATCAAACCTTGGAAACTTGGGATCAATATATTGTGCAACGGAAATCGGGCTCATCAGCATACAGGGAGACAGTCTTCTAAGCAGTGCAGGAATCTCATTAAACAACTTACGGATAGACATCATTCTTCCATTGCTCTTAATTGCCTTTTTCAAAATTCCCATCTCGGAAGATGCAGCACTTTCCAATGCACTGTTAGGTATTTTTGCCGATAATCCTGCCACCAGTTCCTGGATTGTCAGGTTTTTAAAGTTCTCCAATAAGGCATCATACTCCGCAATGGTGTTTTCAAACCGGCTGCCCTGGAAATGATTTAACTGCTCATCTGTGGAGATGGTTCCGGCACACAATGCGAAATAAAGGTTACAGCTTAAGGCACTCTGCATCTCGTCCATTTTGATCGTACCGTCATGATAAGCATCCACCAATTGTGAGAGAGGCAATCCCTCCTGTTTTACCTGCTGTTCTGCCCGGTTAAAGTTCACCCATTCTTTAAAGCTGTCCATCGCTCCGGCAAAACGTGCCATGGTATCAGCAGTATCTGACAGCCACCGGGAGCTGTTTTCCTCCTGGGACAGATTAATATGATATTTTCCGGTCATTTCATCCAGTGTACGCAGGACTTCCGCTAACTGTCCGGCATAACTTAACATCTGTGCCTGCTCTGATCCGGACACAATACGCTGAATTACCTCTGCTTTATTTACCGCAGACAGGGCTGTTACTGCATCATGAAGCTGCTTCGTCTTATCCAGTGCAGCCTGCAGTCTGACAAAATCCGTATTTACGCCTGCATAGATGCCTCCGGTAAAGGAAGTAACTGCTGCCGGTACACTATTTAACTCATTCTGTAAGGATGTCAGCTGATTTAACAGATTATAAACCGCAGGAAGCGTTTCCTTGGTCACAGCCTTTTTATCTTTAGCATACAGCTTCATTTCCTTTATGAGTTTATTTGTCTGCATCCATTTAGAAAGAACAAAGCCCGTCTGTGCCTGCTGATATCTAAGGGATGCTTCCCCTGCCGGATACTGCAGAATCTGCTGTTCATAAGAAGCGAGGATTTCTGATAAACACTGCTGATAAGACTGCCCTGTCTTTATCATTCCTTCCAGCTGTCCCACAATGCCCTCATAATCCGGTGACGCAAGAAGGTTACCCAGAGTCTGTGCCGGCTGTCCGACCAGCTGACTAAGCTTTAACAGCTTTTCCACTGTAGTACGGCTGATACCGGAAGCGATCCCGCACAATTGCGCAAGACTGTCTGCATTTTCTGCTGCCTGTCTGCACAGTATCTCCATCTCCCGAAGTTCTCTGCCAAGAACTTCCCTAAGCTCCATACTGTATTCCGTACCTTCATAACCTGCCCACGGACTCTGGTTAAAATCACCTGTAATCTCTGCTGCTGCCTCGTATTTCTTTACCAGCTCCATCCAATGGCTGATCTGATCTTTAGTAAGTGCAGACACCTGCTCTCTGGTAAATACAAGCTTCCCCTTCTGTGCAATATTCTGCTCATATAACGAGATTGCCTCATAGACCGAACATCCATATTCCCTCTTTTTATGGATCGCCTCCATCATATAGCCCAGACGGCTTCTGACCTCTTTGATCCGCTCTGCGGTTGCCTGATACTCTTCCGGATTCTTTATTCTTCCGACTTCCAATGCTTCATTTAACTGATTCAGCACAGAAGTCTTATTGGCCTTATTTGAGTGAAGCTCCAGGCAGAACGGGCCTAATCCGATCTTTTCCAGACGCTTTTTAACAACTGACAACGCTGCCATTTTCTCTGCAACAAACAAAACGGATTTTCCCTGATACAGTGCATTGGCAATCATATTGCTGATCGTCTGTGATTTACCTGTTCCGGGCGGTCCATGCAGAACAAAGCTCTGCCCGCTGCCTGCCTCTGCAATTGCAACCATCTGGGAGGAGTCTGCACTTAATGGCACAGCCATACTTTCCGGCAATATCTTTTCATCCAGATTATTCTGATTAATCGAAAAATCCTCCGGCATCCAGGTCATTCTGCCTTCCATCAGGCTGGCAACCACTTTATTTTCCAGCAAATCAGCAGACCGGGTGCGAAGATCATTCCACATCACAAACCTGCCAAAGGAAAACAGTCCGACATATGCCATATTTTCTATATTCCAACGGCGCTTTTCCATAATTGCCTGCCGGATGGTATGAAATACCAACGGAAGATCAATCCCGGAATCATCACAGGGTAATGGATCAAGACCACTGATTTTAATACCATGATCCTGCCGCAGATACTCCAACAGCGTGATATTTACTTGTGTTTCTTCATCACGGCTTCGGATCACATACCCCTTGTTTCTGAAATTACGAACAAGATCAACCGGTACCAGAACGAGCGGTGCCAAACGAGCCTTTTCCGACACATCACTTTCATACCATTTTAAGAAGCCCAGTGCCAGATACAATGTATTTGATCCGTTTTCCTCTATGCTGACGCGGGCAGCCCGCTGTAAACCTTTCAGACTCTTTTCCAGCTCCTCTGATGTTAAAAAGGTACGAATCCTGCTGTTCTTTATCTCCTCACCGGCAATCGATTCCATCAGGTCTTTTTCATTTACATTTTCATAAAGCCGGATATCCTTCCCGGTTGATGTCCATTCTGCAGGAGCCTCCAGCAGGCGAAAATCCTTTCCTTCTGCCAGCAGATTTTCCAATTCTCCAAGATCTGCCGTCATAAGCTGAATGGTATTTTTCGTAGTACGAAAATTTAACAGGGTATTCCGCAGACTGAAATCCAGAAGCTTACGTTCCCATACCTTCAGACGGGTTGGCGCATCCATGTCAGAAGCCTGTGCGATTTCCCTGCTGCTGAAACTATTTTCCAATTCCTTGGGTGCCTGTGCATAAGCTGCACTGTCATTGACGCCGGTTTCTTCATGATATCCTTCTGTATATGCCTGATCCAGTTTCACCGGAACCGGGCGGATTCCGCTGATACGGCATCTGTGGATATCCACTACATAATCAAACGCTTCCCCACGAAGCAGATGATTCTTCCCATGCTCCGTTGCCGTCTCAAAATTGATCTTCTTTCCTTCTACAAAATCGATGCATTCCACCAGCAGAAGTTCTTCTGCTCCCTCTGCCATACGTTTTTCCAATGCTGCAGCATCATCCACCGCACAATCTGCAAAGGTCTGCTCCTCCAGCCATGCACCTGCAAAGGCATGACCTTTGGTAAATACAAGTAACGGATGAAGTCCTGCTGCTTCCAGACAGGAAGCATATAAAATCGAAAGATCCAGACAGGTTCCCTGCCTCTGCTCCAGCAAAACATGCGGCATCCTGATCCGCTGTCCTGTCTCCTCAAAGCTGGCAGGCGGATTATTATAAATAATATGTTCTCCATGCATGGAGGCGTAAATTGCCGCCATCTGGAGCTTCACCTGATTGGGATTCTGCGTCTGGTAGCCGGTGAAGGAAGGCGTGGCATTCCATTGTCCTAATATTTCAGATGCCTTTGTAAGGATCTGTGCAATGGAAGGATGATTGGGTGTCACAAATGCGGCAATCATTTCCGGCATAGTAAACAGACCACTCCACTGATCATAAGCGAGCACATCAATCTGCTGCTGATAGCTTCCTAAAACCATTTCCTCAGATACGACGGTAATCTCCATGATCCCCACAACACGTTCTGTCAGGGAGAAAAGATATTCTGTCGACAGGATGATCTGCACCGGACTGATCTCTACCGATGCACCGCCTTCCAGTCCTGCAACTGTACAGGAATATTCTCTGGCAAAGGCCGGTTCAAAGGAGATTCTGACTGTCAGATCATGCAGTCTTTCTTCTGTATGATTATGAATCACAAGATTTTTGATCACCGGCACATAATTTTGCTGCATGGCAAAATTAATGCTTGATGAAAACTGACCATCTATCGAAATTTTCGCTGTTCTATTTTCCTCCATCCTGTTCCTCCCCAAAATTGTTTTCTAATCCTGCACCCGGACTCTCGGCTTTTCAAATTCAAAACGGATTGATTTTAACTTTAATCCGCCAATTGCAAAGAATAGCCGGATTGCAGTGTATCTGGAAGTCATGCAGCACTGCCCGGAATAGGAGACTTCCCTGTTGTCCGTTCCACTCCAGGTATGTGTTCCGCATGCCGTACCAAGACAGAAAACAGTCACCGGAATCTGTGCCAGCGGTCCCTGGTCATTGCTTGCCGTAATAGTATACCGATAAAATCCTGTATCCGTAATCTTTAACATAAATCCGTAAGAAGATCCCGGATCTGTCCTGACATCTGACAGGTCAATCTCAATCGATCCATCCAGATCAAATGTTTCCAGAGCTTCCATGTCTTCCTCTGCTTCCTCAGTCCGGTTCAGAATGGTAATCTGCTCCTCCTGATCCATCATACGTTTCATGGCATGGGTATCCATAATGAAATGAAGAATATTTTTAGCATTCCTCTGCAATTCAAACCGTTTGATATCTCCGCTTTCCAAAGCATCCATCAGACAGCCGTGACTCTCAAGTGCACTCTGGCAGGGCATATAGACATCATTTTGTGCAATCACCATTCCCGGATAATCTTTTCGTGATGCTTCACCACCCCTTCGATTAATGGCTGCCCACCAGTCTGTCATGGTGATTCCCTCAAAGCCCCACTGCTTACGAAGAATTGTGGTATTCAGATCATAATTTCCTGCTGTCCAGAGTCCATTGACAGCACCATAGGTTGTCATGATGGTCTTTGCACCGCCCTCTTTAACTGCGATCTCAAAACCTTTCAGATACAGCTCACGAAGGGCACGCTCCGAAACAACGGAATCTATGGTATGTCTTCCCTTCTCCTGATTGTTGGCACAAAAATGCTTTATCGTTCCCGTCACCCCGGCCTGATGAAGACCTTTCAGCTGAGCTGATGCCATCTTACCGGTTAACAGAGGATCCTCTGAAAAATATTCAAAATTTCTTCCGTTTAAGGGATGCCGGTGCAGGTTCATTCCCGGTCCCAGAAGACAATCCACCTTATGATATGCCATCTCCAGTCCAAGATATGCAAACAGTTCCGTCTGTAATGTCTGATTATATGTACATGCCAGTAATGTTCCGTTTGGAAGGCTGAATGCTTTCGTTCCGCAGTCCATCCGGATACCGGAGGGTCCGTCAGAACAGCATACACACGGAATCCCCAGTTCCATCAGATGGTCTGTCACTCCCCCGAACGCAGAAGCCGTACCGGGCGTTACCTTGGGACTGCTCATCCCTTCTCCAAGAACCAGACAGGTCAGATCTTCATCTGACATCTGTGCGATAAATTCTTCCATCGTATGCGTCTGATTGACAACATCTGCCAGACGAATTCCTCTGTCGCCGGTCACTTCCAGTTCCTTTCCAAGACCATTTTCCCGACGTGCAGGTTCATCAATTTCAGAGACAGGCACCTCCTCATACACCAGCCTTCCATTCTCATTTTTCATTCTCTGAAAAGGAATAACAGGTGCCATTGCAGATTCGTACTGACAGATAACATTGGTTTCTTCCAGCAGAAATTGTCCAATCCTTGATACATTTCTGATATTGTCACCGGCATAGAATTCATATTCTCCTGCTTCACACAAAAGGCAGAAACGATTTCCCGTAATACCGCTGTCATCATAAGAAGCAAGCTGCTCCATTGAAATCTCTATGCTGATTTCTTCTGTCTCTCCGGGCTTAAGTGTCTTCGTTTTCTGAAATCCACATAAGATTTTTTCCGGCTTTCCTAATTTCCCCTGCGGCTGCTTACAATAAATCTGTACAACTTCCTTGCCGGCACACAGACCAACATTGGTTACCTTAATCTTTGCAAGAAGATCGGAACCGGAACAGATGATTTCCCCATCTGTCATGGAAAAATCAGTATAGGAAAGTCCGTATCCAAACGGATAACGTACCTTATCTTTTGCAAAGGTCTCAAAATAACGGTATCCAAGATAAATATCTTCCTGATAAATATTCTGCTCCCTGTCTCCGAAATTTTGATCGGAAGGAACATCAGAGAGATTTTTGGCAATCGTATCCGTCAGATGTCCGGAGGGACTGACTCTGCCTAACAGAACATCCGCTGTTCCAAGACCACCCATCATGCCGCCCTGCCATCCGTACAAAACAGCATCCAGACAGTATTTATCTACCCATTCCATATCAATCACTGCAGCCGTATTCAAAAGAACGACTACCTTCCGGAAATATGTTCTGACTTTAGAAAGCATCTCCTCTTCCGCTTCAGAAAGGTAATATCCTCCCGGCTCTGCGCCGATATCCCCATCTTCTCCTGCTGTCCGTCCAATGATAACCAGTGCTGTTTCACATGCCTGTCCTGCCTGCTTTACCGTTTCATCCTCTAACAGCATCTCCTTCTGGGACCAGGGCTCTTTCCCCCATCCGTCACCAACATCAAAGGGATTCTCCTTTTCCCATGCTTCATAGATATGGATCAATGGCTCATAAATCTTTGCACCCCGCATTGTCAGACCTTCCGGAATGCCAATGACCTTTGAAACATTTACCATTCCTCCGGAACCTGTACCGCTCTTATAATAATGCAGCTGTATACGTCCAAAAATTGCCAGCTCCTTTTCGGCATTCAGTGGCAGTGCCTGATGATCATTTTTCAAAAGCACAATACCCTCTGCAACCGCCTCAGCTGCCTTGTCCATATATTTTTCCCAATCAAGCGTTTTCGTCATAATTCTTTCCCCTCCCTGATCGTAAACTTTCATGGCAGATTGCACAAATAAGCTGTTTGAATTCCGTTGTACTAATCGTTTTCACTTTACAAAAATCATCAAACAACTTTTAAATTTTGTAACTTCAGCATCCAGAATGCGGATGCGTACGTTAAGAAAAAATCTGGTAAGTCATAAACCAGTTCCCATTTTCTTCGAACCATTCACCGGCTTCCCTGATACTCTTTTTATATATTGTCCCCGTTGCCGGATTCATAATGACAATCTGATAATCATTATATCCAATCACAAGAACTGCCGAACCATCTGTAAGTCTCGCAAGCACCGGGATATCCTGTGCCACATAATATAAGACAGTATCCAATTGACATCCGTTTAAATCCAGCACAGTTAAGTTTGTCGCTGTATTTTCAAGAATCTCCTCCGGTGATTTTCCCTGTTGTAGCTGGGATGAGGTATCAATCGGATATCCTTCCAATGCCAGCATCGCATTCAGACAAACTGCCAGTTCGTTTCCATCCTCTGCACTTTTTTCGCCAATTGCCATAATCTGATTCCGCTCCGGTCTTGAAATCTTTCGATAAAGATAATTCCCATAATCATCAACTATGACACCACTTTGCTTATAAGCATCCATAACAGCCTCCGGAAGACTTTCATAAATGCCTTTCAGTTCCCCCCTCAGATATAGATAATACTGCTCTCCTGTATAAGATTCTGAAGTCGGGAAAATAGTTCTGTTTTCTTCAAACAACACCTGTCTTGGTCTCAGCACCTGAAGTGTCTGGAGATTAATTTCCTTTCTTACAACAATCTGGACAATTTTCTCATAATTTTCCGTAACAACAGTTTCAATGGTATTCTTCCCTGTCGAGGCGACATGATTATCCAGAATCTGATCCTTTGAGGCATATACCCAGTTGCCGCCCTCTGTCCTTTGCATGCGGTCCAATGTAATCATCCCGGAATCCACAGTTGTATCAACCACATAATATCCGGGTTCTTCATACTCCTTTAAAAGATTTCCCCTGCTGTCCCGGATCAGTACCTTGTACATGGGATACAGCAGTTTCCCTGTTGCATCCTGCATAATATCATTTTTCCTTGCAACACCATACACAAAATCTTCTTCAAAAAACCCAATCGGTCGGATTCTTGTATTGTCCTCTGCCTCAATATTACTTTGTTTTCCGGTACTGAGATCGTACATAACAATCTGGGTTGCATTATTCAGATCCGCACCGCTTGCCCATGCAACAATCTCCTGGCTGGCAGAGGAAACAAATGCTTCCAACGGCAGATTGTATACAAGCTGCCGGCTGGTATGCTCCTCCATATTTATCTGATAGACGCAGTGATCCAGATACAGGTAACATTCATTGATGTTATTGACATAAGACAGCTTTTCCAGATCACATTTTAGCATTTCAAAGGACTTATCATAGGGAATGAAAATCTTCTCTTCCACAATATTGAATACACTGTCATAATAATAGATGACTATCCCCATTTCCCCTTCATGGACACCACGGTTCATATAACCATATACCATAAAATATATATTTCCTGTCTCATCTACACGAAAAATTTTTATGTCATGTTTCTGATAAGATTCCCGAAGATCTGTAATATCATGACCATAAAATCCAAATACCTCGGCAATTTTATTGTCTGTAATATTGTAACTGTACAGTCTTCCTGCATTTACAAAAGCAAATCTGTTTCCATCAGAATTTTCTACCATCTGCACCTGATCATCCGTTATTCCAAGCACAATCTTGTTATTGGCAATGGTTGCTGTTTCAAGATCAAAGATCTGATCCGTAATCCGTTCGTAATCCAACAGATAAAATCTTTTCTCTCCATGCTTGATTCTGTAATAGTCTTCCACGGCATAATAAACATCCTGTTCATCCTGCGATATAGAAACATAATAACAGACCTCAATATCAGCAATTTCCTCTCCAATTTCACGAATCATTGCAACAGGCTCTGTTACCTGCTTTACAGGCAGTGTTCCCCATGTGATCTGATTCAGACTGCTGTGAATATCAACTCTGTGAAAAGAAGTATTGTCTCCCTTGGAATTACTTTCAAGATAAGTAGGAAGCTCATTGGACGCTGCATATTTATCAAAAGTCGTATCATTAAAATAATAGACATAATCCAGCTTTTCCGCGACTCTGTACTGATCTGCCTTAATAATCCTGGTATAATAATGTATGGTACTTCCCTGTGTTGTTTCCAGTATGATACTGAAAGAATACTCTTTCTGATCCTCCAGAAGATCTTTCAGAGTAATATCTGCAGTGACTGTATTTTCATTAGTTACGTAATTATAAACCTGATTGTTCTCAATCAGACGCGAATTATCCAGTGTTCTGACTTCATAACTGATTTTTTCCAGTCCTGTGCCATACGTATCTATTCTGATTGACAGACTGCGTTCTTCCATCAATGGAGTAATCGTATCCCTGAGATAAGAAATATCCATCTCATTGGCATAGCCATGCATCATATTCATCAGCCTGCCCTCATAGACAAAAGAAACCAACGGATAAGTGGCTTCCCCCATTTCCGTTGTCATATCTGTATTGCCACGGTTCATCAGGGCGCTCAGTGATATGATCGAAACCACAAAGATGCAGATACAATATATGGTTAAAATGATTCCTTTACTAATCCCTCTTCTTCTCACTGACATTTCCTATTCCTTTGTTAAAAGCTTCCCTAACAGAGGCTGGATATGAAGATACTCTTCCAGCTCCTTTGGCGATACATTTTTGACTTCTTTTTCCTTGTATCTGCCCTGCATCTTAACAGCCTTTTGCATTTCCTTATCTTTCTTTACTGCGCGGATCAACAGATTCTTCGGTGTATGCTCCAACTCAATAAACTCCAGAATCTGTGTTTCGTATCCTACTGTCTCCAGACAATCTGCACGATAGGCATCTGTAATCAGTGCTGACATCCGTTCTTTGATAATACCATATTGTAATACGCCATCCAGCTGCGGACAGCTGATCTGCCGGTTGACCTCATGCTGGCAGCATGGCACTGCCAAAATCACAGATGCACCCCATCCAACGGCTTTTGCAATTGCATAATCTGTTGCCGTATCACATGCGTGAAGAGAAACCACCATATCAACTCTTTCTGTATTCTCATAATCCCTGATGTCTCCCTGCAAAAACCGTAGACCCTGATATCCCAGCCTGTCCTTTAACCGGTTACAGTCTTCTATGACATCTTTTTTCAAGTCTAGTCCTATGATTTCAACATCCTTATTGTGTTTGATCTTCAGATAATAATACAACGCAAATGTCAGGTAAGATTTTCCACACCCAAAATCGATAATCCGAATCGTATCCTCTCTGTCAATGGAAGATAAGATATCCTCCACCATTTCAAGGTAGCGGTTGATCTGTTTAAACTTGTGATATTTTGCCTTTACAACTTTTCCCTCCGGTGTCTGAACCCCAAGTGCCACCAGAAAATCTACCGGCTCTCCATCTTCCAGAATATACTTTTTCACACGATTATGCTCCAGAAGCGGCTTCTTTGACAGCTCCGGAACACTGTCTGTTTTCTTTTTCATCTTAACAGTTACTGTACCTTTTTTATTCGTCAGAATAGTCATCCTGCAGTCAGCACACTCTGCTTCCAGCTGACCAAATTCTTCCTGAAGATAATGTTTTAATCTTTCACTCATTTCCCTGCCGGAATAATTATGATGCAGCACCTTTGTTCCGACATAAGAAGTTTCCTGGAATAAAAGCTGTCCTTTGATCATAACCGGACGCACAACCACCTTGATCATTTCACCTTTTACAAACGGCTTACTCACAATCAGACGATACAGCTGATCTGTCACTATTTTTTCTATCGCTTCTTTTAGTTGATCCATCGTTTCAACTTACCTCAACACAAGATGAATTAGGGGAGCTATGACAACCGTCTCCGGCCACACCAAGCTCCCCACAAACGTTAAAAAAATTTTAGCATCCCTCGTCCGGAATCATGTCTTCTCTTATAGATCTCATAGAACAACAACACCTGAACCAGATCTCCAACCTGTTTCCAATATTCCGGAGAAAGTTCCTCTTCATTTTCTGCAGCTGCATCTTTTCTGATCATCCCGGTAATATCCCGCGCTAATTTGTATAACATGAACTGATCCGGATAGTCATCATAAATCATACTGCCTTCATAGTCCATTTTATCTAAGATCGCAACAATCTTCTTCTGATACTTTTTCGCATCCTGCGGATACATCTGCTGCAGATAATCCAGATCCCGAAGCATAGCATCTTCATCTTCATAAGCCATCGGCAGGGGATAAGTCATGTAAAATGGTAGTACCTTGTTTCCTCTCATAGATACACCCCTATGCTCTTTGGTTTATTCTATGCACCGGTTTCCGAAAAGGTTATTTTAAAGTATTAATTCTTGTCATCGCACGCATCAGTGCAATTCTTGCCCGGTCCTCGTCCAGTCCTTCCTCTTTGGCCTGCAGACGTTTTTCTGCACGTTCCTTTGCAGCCTCCGCACGTGCCTGATCAATCTCATCAGGCCATTCTACCGATTCTGCAAGAATGGTCACGCAGTCCTGTAAGATTTCTACAAATCCTGCATGCAAAGCTGCAGTCTTTTCCTCAGAAGGCAATGTAATCGTTAAAATCCCGGGGCTAACAATGACCGTTGTCGGCACATGGTTTTTGTAAATACCAATCTCGCCCTCGGTGGTATTAAATTCCACCATCTCTGCTTCTCCTTCAAAGAAAAGCCGTTCCGGTGTAATCACCTTTAATAAAAATGTATTGTCTGCCACCTTCTCTAACAGCTCCTTTCCAAGGTAAAGGCTTATTGTTTATTCATTCTTGCAACAACTTCATCAATGGAACCGGCATTTAAGAAATATCCTTCCGGAATCTCATCATGCTTACCTTCCAGAATCTCCTTGAATCCACGGATCGTCTCAGAAATCGGCACATACTTTCCTTCCATACCGGTAAACTGAGTTGCAACGAAGAACGGCTGGGATAAGAATCTCTGAACCTTTCTTGCACGGCTTACTACCAGCTTATCATCTTCGGAAAGCTCGTCCATACCAAGGATTGCAATAATATCCTGAAGCTCTTTATATTTCTGAAGAATCTCCTGCACACCACGGGCAACCTGATAATGCTCATTACCAACAATTCTGGGATCCAGAATTCTGGATGTTGACTCCAGCGGATCAACTGCCGGATAAATACCAAGCTCAGAAATACTACGTGACAATACTGTTGTTGCATCCAAATGTGCAAATGTTGTAGCAGGCGCCGGGTCTGTCAAGTCATCTGCCGGTACGTATACAGCCTGTACAGAGGTAATGGAACCATTCTTTGTAGAAGTGATTCGCTCCTGAAGAGCACCCATCTCTGTCTGCAATGTAGGCTGGTAACCAACCGCAGAAGGCATACGTCCAAGAAGTGCGGACACCTCGGAACCAGCCTGTGTGAATCGGAAAATATTATCAATAAATAACAGAACGTCCTTACCACCCTTATCACGGAAATATTCTGCCATGGTAAGTCCGGTCAGCGCTACCCTCATTCTTGCCCCGGGCGGCTCATTCATCTGACCAAATACCATTGCTGTCTTGGCAATAACGCCTGACTCGCTCATTTCATGGTAAAGGTCATTACCCTCTCTTGTACGCTCTCCAACACCGGTAAATACAGAATATCCACCATGCTCGGTAGCGATATTACGGATCAGCTCCTGAATCAATACGGTCTTACCTACACCGGCACCACCGAACAGACCGATCTTACCACCCTTCTGGTACGGGCACAGCAGGTCAACGACCTTAATACCTGTCTCCAAAAGCTCTGTTTCCGTAGACTGCTCCTTAAATTCCGGTGCAGGTCTGTGAATCGGCTCATAGGTAACATCCGTAGGAGCAGGCTTATTATCAATTGCCTCACCAAGGACATTAAAGATTCGTCCCAGAGTATTTTCACCAACAGGAACCGAAATCGGTGCACCTGTTGCAACAGCCTCCATCCCTCTGACAAGACCATCTGTAGAACCCATCGCAACACATCTTACGGTATCATCACCCAGATGCTGTGCAACCTCTACAACCAGGTCTTTTCCGTCTTTGGTTGCGATTCTGATTGCTTCATTGATCTCCGGCAGGCCATCTTCAAATTTAATATCGAGAACTGCACCGATAATCTGTGTCAGTTTTCCCTTTTTTACATCTGCCATCTCTAATTTATTACTCCTTTCTAATTGATCGCGTCAGCTCCCGCAATGATCTCCGTAAGTTCCTGTGTAATAGAACTCTGACGAGCTCTGTTATACAGCAGTGACAGATGGTCGATCATCTCAGATGCATTGTTGGTAGCAGAATCCATCGCCTGCATACGGGCACCGTTTTCACTGGCAATAGACTCAATCAGTCCACCATACAGCTGACTGGCAATATATTTCGGGATGATTAATGTTAATGCTTCCTCATCCTCCGGTTCAAAATTCATCGGTGCTGTTGCACCCTCTTCCTCTTTCACACCGGCATCCTTCACATCTACAGGAAGAAGCTTCCGTAATGTAGGAATATGACTCACCGTATTGCGGAAAAAGGTATAGGCAAGATAAATTTCGCTGATTTCACCAGCTTCAAATGCAGCTAACAGTTCCTTTGTGATAGCAACTGCATCCTGATATGCAGGTTCTTCAATCACTTCGGAATAATCTTTACCAATGGTATAGCCGTAACGCTTCATGGTGTCTTTACCCTTTTTACCGATTGCATAAATCACAGTATTATCCCTGGTAAATTCCTCATTCTTCGTAATCAGCTTAATGATATTGGAGTTATATCCACCGGCAAGACCTTTGTTGGAAGTGATCATAATGACTGCTTTTTTTCCTTTGCCATCCGACTTTAAATACGGATGGTCTATATCCGGCGCTTTAGCAAGGATAGACAGCATTGTATGATACAGTGCGTCAAAATAAGTCTGTGACTGCTCTGCCTTAAGCTTAGCCTTCTGCAGCTTTACGGTAGCTACCAGCTTCATGGCTTTCGTAATCTGCTGCGTACTCTCTATACTGCTTTTACGCCGTTTTATGTCTCTCATGGAAGCCATAATTATAAACCCATGCCTTTCCTTCCAACCTGTTATCTGAAGTCTTCCTTAAACTCCGTAATTGCCTTGATTAACAGATTTTCTGTTTCTTCCTTCAATTCCTTATCTGTTCTGATTGCTTCCGGAATCTCTGGATATTTTGTATCAATAAATTCAAACAAACCATCCTGGAAACGTCCTACTGCATCTACTGCAATATCCAGCAGGTATTTCTTTGTTGCAGCATAAATAATGATAACCTGATACTCAACTGCCATCGGTTTATACTGCGGCTGCTTTAACATTTCCTTGATTCTTTCACCCTGTGCAAGACGTTCCTTGGTATCATCATCCAGATCGGAACCAAACTGTGAGAACGCAGCCAGCTCACGATACTGTGCCAGCTCCAGACGGATCGGTCCGGCAATCTTCTTCATTGCCTTGATCTGGGCAGAACCACCAACTCGGGATACGGAAAGTCCCGCATTGATTGCCGGGCGGAAGCCTGCATTGAACATCTCTGTTTCAAGGTAAATCTGACCATCGGTAATGGAAATAACGTTGGTCGGAATATATGCAGATACATCACCTGCCTGTGTCTCAATGATCGGGAGTGCCGTTAAGGAACCACCACCGTATTCCTTGCTCATACGGGCAGCTCTTTCCAGAAGTCTGGAATGCAGATAGAATACGTCACCGGGATATGCCTCACGCCCGGGAGGTCTTCTCAGAAGCAGGGAGAGTGTACGGTATGCCGTAGCATGCTTACTTAAATCATCATAGATAACAAGAACATCTTCTCCGTTCTCCATCCATTCCTCACCGATTGCGCATCCTGCGTAAGGAGCAATATACTGTAACGGAGCCAGCTCAGAAGCAGTGGAAACTACAACGGTTGTATATGCCATTGCACCGAACTCCTCCAGGGTCTTTACGATCGTTGCTACTGTGGAAGCCTTCTGACCGATTGCTACATAGATACATTTAACATTCTGACCCTTCTGGTTAATAATGGTATCAATTGCAATTGCTGTCTTACCGGTCTGTCTGTCACCGATAATCAGCTCACGCTGACCCCGTCCGATGGGAACCATGGAGTCAATTGCCTTGATACCTGTCTGTAATGGTGTATCAACAGACTGTCTTGTAATAACACCCGATGCTACACGCTCAATCTTACGATACTTTGTTGTTGTGATAGGACCCTTTCCATCGATGGGCTGTCCAAGTGCATTGACAACCCTGCCGGTCATTGCATCGCCTACCGGTACTTCTACAACTCTGCCGGTGGTTTTTACGGTGTCACCTTCATTGATATTTTTCTGGTTACCAAGTAAAACCGCACCAACATTGTCCTCTTCCAGGTTAAGTACCATGCCGTAAACTTCGCCGGGGAACTCCAACAATTCTCCCTGCATTGCATTCTGCAAACCGTGCACACGAGCAATACCGTCAGCTACCTGGATAACAGTACCCACATCGGATACTTCCATCTTGTCGGCATATCTCTTGATCTGATCCTTAATCACTGAACTTATTTCTTCTGGTCTTAAATTCATGGATCTTTCCGCACCTTTCTTTTTATCGTTTAACCAATCTGAAGCTCTGACATCTCTTTTGTCAGACGCTCTAATTTTGTACGAATACTGCTGTCTACTACTCTGTCACCGATCCGGATCACCATTCCGCCGATCAGTGCCTGATCTTCATTGAAATGCATCTCCATTTCTTTATAGGAAGTCGTATCAAGCAGCTTCTTCTCTATTTCTTTTTTCTGATCCTCTCTTAAGGATACAGCCGTTGTTACATAAGCAGTTCCGATTCCCTTGTACTCCTTGATCTTATCTACAAAATAAGCCAGAATTGCATCAATCTCTCCATAACGCTCTTTCTGAAGAATCACAAGAAGGAATCCTGTCAGTTCATCACTGAGTCTGTCCTTAAATACAGCCTTTAAAACCTCCTCCTTTTCCTCTCTGGAAATCTTGGGATGGTTCATCAGATCACTGAATTCCTTATTCTCTGCAAGTACCTTCTGCAGAGCAAGGACTTCTTCAAGGAACTGATCTTCCTTATTCTCTTCTACTGCCAGCTGAAACAGGGCTTCTCCATAAGTTCCTGAAATTAGCTTAGCCATGTGCTGTCACCTATTTCTTTCAATGTTTCGTCAATCAAGCTTTCCTGAATTGTTGTATCGATGTTTGCAGCAACCACTTTCCCTGCCATAATAGATGCAATGGAAACCATCTCCTGCTTCACCTCATCAACAACACGCTGCTTCTCCAGCTCTGCTTCAACGTTGGCTCTCTGGATAATTGCAGCCGCTTCTTTTCTTGCATCAGCAATGATCTTATTTTCATTGTCCAGTGCTTTTTTCCGCGCTTCACTCAAAATCTGTTCTACTTCTTTATCAACTTCTTTGAGCTTACTTTCATATTCTTCTTTCATTGCCAGTGCAGCATCTTTATCATTCTGTGCTGTAGCGATATCATTCTGAATTCTGTTCTTTCGTTCCTCAAGAATCTTTCTTGCCGGATTGAATAAGTTATAGGACAATATCAGAAACAGTACAAATACCGCAATGATTGTCAGAAGAGAATCCGATAACAGCTGAAAATCCAGATCAAACAGTCTTTCATACCCTTCTGTTGCGGCACTTAACAACATTCCAATTTCCATGTTCAACTCCACAAGCCTCCTTTCTCAATTATTTTTAAGAGACTTCTTACGGAAGTAACGGTTTAACGAATAACAATAGCATTGCTACCAGCAGACCATAAAGACCTGTTGTTTCGGCAACTGCCTGTCCAAGAAGCATGGTAGAAGTAATATCTCCCTTTGCACCCGGATTTCTACCTGTTGCTGCTGCAGCATGTCCTGCTGCGATACCCTGTCCGATACCAGGTCCGATACCTGCGATAACTGCAAGACCTGCACCAATTGCAGAACATCCTAAGATAAATTCGTTGTTAAACATAATAAATTCCTCCTTAAAGTGATATAAAATAGAATTTTTACTTACTAGTCATTCCCTATCGCATCTGAAATATAAGTCATTGTCAACATACAGAATACATAGGTCTGAATTGCTCCGGAGAACAAATCAAAATATACATGCAGAACTGCCGGCCAGCCAATAGCGATCAGTTTCAGCAGTCCATATACCAGAGCCATCATAATTGTTCCCGACAATACATTGGCAAACAAACGTAATGACAATGAAATCGGCACCGCCAGATCACCAATGATATTGATCGGCGCCCAGATTGGCCACGGATCACACAATCCCTTAATAACTCCCTTGACCTTCTGATGCTTGAACTTATTAAAGGTAATCAGCGTAAATGTCAGAACGCCAAGTGGGAAAGTTACACCATAGTCCGCTGTAGGGGGTCTTAGCCCAAACAGACCGGAAATATTACTTAATAAAATAAAGATGAAAATCGTTCCAATGTAGTTCAGGAATTTTGTAGCATTTTTTCCCATAACGCTTTTGATCATATTATCAAGCATCTCTACGATCATTTCTATAATACATTGAAAAGTTCCCGGCACTTCGGAAGCATGCTTCATAGTCCGTTTTGCACAGATGGAAAAAATCGTCAGCAGGAGTATCATAATGAACAGGCACACATGCGTCGTTGTAATCCAAAGTTCTGTATCTCCGATATGAAAAGAGAAAACACCCTTAATCATAAACCCCAGATCATCTGAAGCCAGCAAAATACCAGTTTCCATAGTCTCACCTCCTTATCCGTTGTTATTGTAATTACCTGAGAAATATCCCGAATATTTTATGTGTCAAAGGCTGTGCGTATGCACCAATTTTTAATCCCATGACTCCAAGAAAAGTAACCAGCGGATTCAATACCCCTGATACAGCAATGCATCCCAAAAGAAGAATCACTATTCCATATCGTAGCAGATAGCTGTTTCTTGTGATTTTGACCGCTTCTTTTTCTGCCTGATCCAATGCCTTGCCGATGGTATAATTCATATGCAGTGCCATTCCCACAGCCGCAATGATGCCAATCCAAAGACTGACCGCATAAATTACCTGATGCTCTGTAAAAAAAGCACCTATCACCTGGCATAGAATACCGAAACCGATGATCCCGGCAATCAATTCCGCCAGTGTCTGATTTGTTTTTATTTTTTCCCTGATTGCTGCCAATTTCTCTCTCAAACCCTCTTAACTATTTTTCTGATCATCCTTCTTATTCTTCTGATGTTTTGAAGATTCTTCTTCCGTACAATCAGTCATCTTTCTTGCAAAAATATAAATATTCCGGAAGCCTGCCAGTGCCCCGACAAAAAAGAAAACGATCATCAGATACGAGGTTCCCAGCTTCTGATCCAGAAACCGGCCCGCAAAAAAACACAAAAAAATGGGAACAAGCATATTAATACCAAATTGTGTGATTAACGTCAGCATCCGAAAAGTCATCTGACGGTCTTTCTGCTTCTTCCTATTCTTTGAACTCATAGTACTAATATTATAACCATTTTTTGCAAATATGTCCACTACGATTTCAGTCCTTACAAATTTTTTTCACATATTTTATCTACTATATCTAGTGCCAATATTTTACAGGCCACAATTTTTTAGAAAATCAGAGAAATTTTGGCAAATTGTATACAAAAAAGTGCAAATGAGTTGTTGACTATCCACCCGGTTTCTCGCTATAATTAGAAGCATAGCAAAAGACGTTTTTCACGCGTTTAACGGGTGAAACCGTTCAAAAAAATATATTTTATAGGAGGCATTTCAATGAGCACAGCAATGAGACCCGAATGGGAAGGCTTTGAAGCCGGCAAATGGCAGACTGAAGTCAACGTACGTGACTTCATCCAGAAGAACTACACTCCCTATGATGGAGATGATTCTTTCTTATCAGGACCGACTCAGGCAACCAAAGACTTATGGGCAATGGTATTGGATCTTTCCAAGAAAGAGCGTGAGGCAGGCGGAGTACTTGATATGGATACCAAGGTAGTATCTACAATTACATCCCATGGCCCCGGATATCTTGATAAGAGCAAGGAAAAGATCGTTGGTTTCCAGACAGACAAACCTTTCAAGCGTTCCTTACAGCCTTACGGCGGTATCAGAATGGCAGAGAAGGCTTGCGCAGATAACGGTTATACCGTAGATCCTGAAATCAGTGAATTCTTCTCTACACACAGAAAGACACACAACGCAGGATGTTTCGACGCATACAACCAGGAGATGAGAGCTTGTCGTTCCGCACATATTATTACAGGTCTTCCTGATGCTTACGGACGTGGACGTATCATCGGTGACTACAGACGAGTTGCTCTGTATGGTATTGATTTCCTGATCGAGGACAAGCAGGCACAGAAGGATTCCACCGGACGTGTTATGACAGATGATGTTATCCGTCTTCGTGAAGAGCTTTCCGAGCAGATTACAGCTCTGAAGATGATGAAAGAAATGGCTGCTTCTTACGGATGTGATATTTCCAAGCCCGCATCCAACGTACAGGAAGCTATCCAGGCTACTTACTTCGGATACCTTTCCTCTGTTAAGGAGCAGAACGGTGCAGCAATGTCACTTGGACGTACTTCTACTTTCATTGACTGCTACGCTGAAAGAGATCTTAAGAATGGTACATTCACAGAAGAAGAGATTCAGGAGTTTGTTGATCACTTCATTATGAAGCTTCGTATGATTAAATTCGCACGTACACCGGAATACAACCAGATTTTCGCCGGCGATCCTGTATGGGTAACCGAGTCCCTTGGTGGTGTTGGTGTTGACGGTCGTCCTCTTGTAACAAAGACTTCCTTCCGTTACCTTAACACATTGAACAACTTAGGTGCTTCACCGGAACCGAACTTAACAGTACTCTGGTCTACAAGACTTCCTCAGCCTTGGAAAGAGTTCTGTGCTAAGATGTCTATCAAGACTTCTTCCATCCAGTACGAGAACGATGACCTTATGAGAGTAACACATGGTGATGACTATGCAATCGCTTGCTGTGTATCCTCCATGGTTGTTGGTAAGGAAATGCAGTTCTTCGGAGCTCGTGCAAACGTTGCTAAATGTCTGTTGTACGCTTTGAACGGTGGTGTTGACGAAGTTACCAAGAAGCAGGTTGGTCCTAAGTACCGTCCTGTAGAGGGTGACGTTCTTGATTATGATGATGTAATGAGCAAGTTCATCGACATGTTGGAGTGGCAGGCAGATGTATATGTTAACACATTGAACATCATCCACTACATGCACGATAAGTACTGCTACGAGAGAGCAGAGATGGCTCTTCATGACAGAGATGTTAAGAGATACTTCGCAACAGGTGTTGCAGGTCTTTCCATCGTAGCTGACTCCTTATCCGCAATCAAGTATGCTACAGTTAAGCCGATCAGAGACGAGGACGGAATCATCGTTGACTTCGAGACAACAGGTGACTTCCCGAAATATGGTAATGATGATGACCGTGTTGACTCTATCGCACAGGAAGTTGTTCATAAATTCATGACAGCTGTAAGAAGACATCATACCTACAGAAATGGTATTCCTACAACTTCCATCCTTACCATTACTTCTAACGTAACATATGGTAAGGCAACAGGTAATACACCGGATGGACGTAAGAAGGGACAGCCTTTCGCTCCGGGTGCTAACCCTATGCACGGCCGTGATACTCATGGTGCAGTAGCTTCTCTGGCATCTGTTGCTAAGCTTCCATTCAAGGATGCTCAGGATGGTATCTCCAATACATTCTCTATTATTCCTGGTGCATTGGGTAAAGAGGATAAGATTTTCGCTGGTGATATCGAAATCGACCTGAATAACAACTAAGAAATCAGGCAGTAACAAAATGAAATAATTTATCCGGCGATCCGGATGGTGCATCAGGATTGCCGGATGAAAATAAAGCAGGAAGTGAGGATACTGACATGGGCGCAGATACAAGTGAGGACAAGATGATACAGGATATGATCGCACAGTTGGATAACGGATTTTCCAA
Organism: Lachnospiraceae bacterium; assembly: GCA_051879415.1. Lineage (GTDB taxonomy): Bacteria > Bacillota > Clostridia > Lachnospirales > Lachnospiraceae > NK4A136. The sequence goes on along the minus strand of JBJELZ010000146.1, from coordinate 18,662 downwards.
GGGTGTCGGGCATGTCAATGTTGATATCGACGAGAATGCAGAAAACAAAAAAGATGTACAGACAATGGGCTGCACAGACTGTTCCAGAACTCCGCTGGCATGTAGTGTTCCCACTCTTCATCAGGGTCTTGATGATTATCAGTAATCATTCCACAGATCCATGATTGACCTATCTAACAAAAATAAGGGAGGAAAATAAAATGGCAGACGCAAGTTCAGCACAGGTAAACAACCTGGTATCATTATTGGATGGCTACGCAGTAAAGGGCGGACATCATTTAAATGTTAACGTATTAAACAGAGATACTCTTCTTGATGCTCAGAAACATCCTGAGAACTATCCGCAGTTAACAATCCGCGTTTCCGGATACGCAGTAAACTTTATTAAGCTTACACCGGAACAGCAGGCAGATGTAATCTCTCGTACATTCCATGAGTCTCTGTAATAAAAAACAATAAAAGAAACCTTCCGGTTGATCTGATTCACCGGAAGGTTTTTTATTTCCCTCAAAAATTTCTAATAACCAAAGAGCATCTCATGTTCCATTTTTGACAATTCTTCCAATCTGTTTTTGATATCATTACGTTCCCTGTTAAATTCGGCAAGTGATTTTTCCATCTCCGCTTTCTGCCTCATGCATACCTGTTTTTCATGAGGAATATTAACCCTGTGCCACCTGACTGCAGAACGATATGCCCCTTCGCTGGGAAACAGATCCATTATCAGCCGTATGGCAAGCACTGTAGTCAGAACAGCAAAGATCACAACAAACATGACCAGAAACGGAAGCATGGTTGCCGTTACAGAAAAAACCACAGTATCAGCATATCCTTTCATTCTGGTTCCTGCAGTTTCCATATACATCAGGGAATACGATATCAATGCAGCCGCCGACAATACGAAACAGATTGCAGAGATTAGTAACCCAACACCTTTTCCCTTTTTGCTGCGCATTAAAAAATCCAAACGCATATTGACATCCATAATTTCCGATTCCAAAGCTTGTATTTTATCTTTTAGCAGCTGATCCTCATTTCTCAGATCACGTAATTCCTTTATTTCCTGCTGTGTCATTTTGCCATACTCTCTATACTTTCTTAATTTTTTCTAGCTTTCTTCCCGGTTTTCTTGCTAGTTTCTCTTCTTAGTTTTCTTGCTAGTTTCTCTTCTTAGTTTTCTTGCCAGTTTCTCTTTCTGGTTTTTCTTTCTATGCTTCTGCTACATGCTTTTGCTTTTTGCTATTTTAGTTCATTGGCCGTCTGATAAAAATGATAATAAATTCCCTTCTGCGCCAATAGCGTTTCATGATTTCCCTCTTCTGCAATTCCTTCCTCTGTCAGCACCAGAATTCTGTCAGAGTTACGGATACTGGAAAGTCGATGGGCAATAGTAATGGTCGTTCTGCCTACCGAAAGTTCTGCCAACGACCTCGCTACCTGAAATTCACTTTCGTTATCCAGTGCAGAGGTTGCCTCATCCAGAATCAGAATCGGCGGATTCTTCAAAAATACCCTGGCAATGCTGATTCGTTGTTTCTGTCCACCGGACAGCTTGACGCCACGCTCCCCGACATAGGTATCATACCCATCCTTTAAGGCCCTGATAAATTCATCTGCTCCGGCACGCTTTGCTGCCTCTATCACTTCTTCTCTGGAAGCATCTTCCCTGCCATATACAATATTTTCATAAACAGTCCCCGAAAACAGGTAGACATCCTGCTGCACCATACCAATATTTTTCCTGAGACTCTTCAAGGTATAATGGCAGATATTCTCTCCGTCCAAGAAGATCTCACCACTGTCAATATTGTAGAATCTCGGAATCAGATTACACAGAGTCGTCTTACCGCCTCCGGAGGGCCCTACAATCGCTACTTTTTCACCGGCATGAATCTTTAAGTTCAGATTTCTGAATACCTCATTATGATCATCCGGATATTCAAAACTTACATTGCGAAATTCAATCTCTCCCTTCGGTGAGATACATTCCACTGCATCCGGTTCATCAAAAATCTCAATATCCGCATCCATTATTTCCACAAACCGTTCAATCCCTGTCATTCCCCGCTGGAACTGTTCTGCAAATTCAATAATTCTTCTTATGGTTGCAATCAGGGTCGAAACATACATGACATAGGCAACCAGATCAGCCGGTTCAATCTGACGATAGATCAAAAATAATCCGCCTGCAACCAGCACTACCAGATACATCAGGCCGTCAAAAGCTCTTGTTGTGGTCTGAAAAAAAGCCATATACCAATAGGATCTCTTTTTGATCCGGAAGAATGCCTGATTATCCTCTTCAAATTTTTCTTTTTCCTTCTCCTCATTGGTAAATGCTTTCACCACCTTTTGTCCCAGGAGACTGTCCTCTATTCTGGCATTCAGCTCCCCAATCTGTACACGCTGTTCACGGAAGATCTGCCGGAGTCTCAGGTTAATGATCGTACAGGTAACTGCCATCACCGGAATAACCAGAAAAATAATTAACGTCAGCCGGAAATTGATACCGCCCAATATGATAAAAGACACTACAATCTTAATTCCTGCAATGAAAAACTCTTCGGGACAATGATGGGAAAACTCCGTCACATCAAAAAGATCATTGGTAATACGTCCCATAATCTGCCCCACTTTTGTATTACTGTAAAATGTATTGGATAATTTCTGCAGATGATCATAGGCATCCCTTCGCATATCCGTCTCAATATGGGTCCCCATCACATGTCCGGTATTCGCCATATAAAAATTGGCAAGGGAATCTATCACACGGAGGATCAGATAAAGCAACCCCAGCTTAATAATCAATCCTACTGTCAGTGATTCCAGATCTGTCATTCCCAAATTCGTAATATAACGCATGATCAGCGGCAGAACCAGTTCGCAAATTGTTGTCAGCCCGGCACAAAACAGGTCAAATACAACAATCTTCCAATATTTCTTATAATACGGCAGAAATCTTTGAATTAATCTTCCTGATGAATATTTCTCTTTCACAACAAGCAACCTCTATTTTAAGCTTTTCCACATCTTATTTTATACATTTTTTCCAAATGTATCAAGTCAGGATAAAATATCAGGCAGAGCTTTCACAATATGATTACAAAACCGTGATTATAAATTATTATAAAACTGTGATATTTATTGTTAGAATCATAAAAAAAGTGTATAATTCAAGTTAGACTATTACTTGATGGGAACAGTGTCAATATTTATAATAGAAAACTACGAAATAGAAAGGATGAGATATAATTTATGAGCGGAAGAATTCATTCATTAGAATCATTTGGAACCGTTGATGGCCCCGGCGTAAGATTTGTAGTATTTGTACAGGGATGCCCTATGCGGTGTGCATACTGCCATAACCCAGATACCTGGGCAACTACGGGTGGCACTATGATGGAAGTTTCTGAAATTATGGAAGCCTATGAGCGTAATCAGGACTTCTATAAGGATGGCGGACTTACCGTAACAGGTGGAGAACCCCTGCTTCAGATGGACTTTTTAATAGAACTTTTCACAGAGGCAAAGAAACGAAATATTCATACCTGTATTGATACTTCCGGTATCGTATTCCGGCCGGAAAAACCGGAACTGATTAAAAAATTTGACAAATTGATGGAACTGACAGATCTTGTTATGCTTGATATCAAGCATATTGATCCGGAAAAGCACAAGGAATTGACATCCCAGCCCAACGACGGTATTCTTGCCTTTGCACAATATCTGTCCGACAAGAACGTTCCCATGTGGATCCGCCACGTTGTAGTTCCCGGCATTACAGATGATGACGAATATCTCTACAAGCTCGGATATTTCATTGGCGGCCTCCATAATCTGAAGGCACTCGATGTTCTTCCTTATCATACCATGGGAAAACCCAAGTATGAAAAGCTTGGCATAGACTACAAATTAAAAGATGTTCCTGCTATGGACCAGAATAAAGTAATTGAGAAAAAGGAAGTTGTCCTGAATGGCATCCGCCAGCGCCGTAAAGATGACGGTATCGCCTGATCAATATTTGGAGATTCCTTATGGAAAAGGAATACATTTACACTTGTATCATAAACAGAAATGTATTAGAATAGGGTTATGATATAACACATACAAGAGCAAACAAGGAGGATTTTATCATGGCATTTGTAATTTCTGATTCATGTATCGCTTGCGGTTCCTGTGCAGGTGGCTGTCCGGTTGGCGCTATCTCCGAAGGAGACGGTAAGTTTGAAATTGATGCTGCTACATGTATCAGCTGCGGTTCCTGTGCAGGTACCTGCCCGGTTGGTGCTATTTCTGAGGAATAATACTTAGCAGTTTCAGAAAAGATGTAACAAAAAAAGAACGCGTTTTGCGTTCTTTTTCTTTTCCTAGGAATCTTCCTTTTTGTTTTTTCTTTTTAAGAAAGTCTGTCTTTTCTTCTCCTCCTTCTTCAATTGAATCAATTCCTCAATACGCTGTATCAGTTTTTCCTCCTTTTCACTTCTTTCCCTTTCCTGCTGTTCATCGCGTTCTTCCTGCATTCTGAACTGGTAGTCCAGTTCCTTTAACATTGCCTCCTTCAACTCACTGTCATATTCCTTCAGTACTTCCTCAATCATTATTTTTAACAAAAATTGAAGCTTCTGTGCCTTTCCTTCAAAATCGTTACTTTCGGAGAGTCTGGAACTCCTGCTTTCTTCTATTTCAAGCTGCTTTGGTAGATTCTTGTCCAATACCGGTTCCTTTCGTTGCTCTTCGGGCTTTTCTTCTTTCTTTGGTGCTGTCTGTGTCTGACAGGAAACCAGCTTCCCGTCCCCGGATAAAAATAACTTTATTGCCTTCAACTGAATCCCTTGTTCCTTTAACCGTTTAATCTTTTTAAAGGTTTTTACATCCTCGGCTGTATAATACCGATGTCCCTGGGCATTTCTTTTTACCGGCAGGGACAGTTCCTCTTCCCAGTATCTTAATACATGATTCTCTACACATACTTCCTTTGCAGCTTCTGAGATTAAAAATACAGATTTCTCCATGACACCCTCCTTTTTATCAAATCCTCTGATTGATTTCCGCCTCATGGCACGCATACGAAAAAAGGACAGCCCTTACAGGCATGTCCTCTTTTGTATTGTAAGATTGTCAGATTTATTTTGCCAGATTAGCAAATTGTGTATATTCCGGCAGCCATGCCAGTTCCACTGTCCCGATCGGACCGCTTCTCTGCTTGGCGATAATAATCTCTGCAACATTTTTCTTTTCCGTATCTTTGTTATAAACTTCATCGCGGTAGATAAAAAGCACTACATCCGCATCCTGCTCGATGGCACCGGATTCACGCAGATCCGAAAGCATCGGTCTGTGATCCGTACGTGCCTCAACGCCTCGGGATAGCTGTGATAAAGCAATTACCGGCACCTGCAGCTCCTTTGCCATCAACTTTAAGGATCTGGAAATTTCCGAAATTTCCTGCTGTCTGGAATCCGTTCTTCCATTGCCATTCATCAACTGAAGGTAGTCGATGATTACCAGCTGGATATCCTTTTCTATCTTCAGTTTCCTGCATTTAGAACGGATCTCGCTTACCGTAGTGGCCTCATCATCAAGAATCAACGGGGAATTCCCGATATTTCCACTGCTGACAACAAGGCTTTCCCAATCACCTTCCGACAGATTACCTGTCTTAAACTTCTGGGAATCCACCTTGGAATCCATGGCCAGCAATCGGTTGACCAATTCTACCTTGGACATTTCCAGACTGAACATAACAACCGGTTTATTCAATCTCAGGATAACATTCTTGGCAAGGCTTAAAACAAAGGATGTCTTCCCCATAGCCGGTCGTGCTGCCACCAGAATCAGATTGCCATTCTGGAACCCGGCAGTCTTATGATCCAAATCCACAAATCCGGATGCCAGCCCTGTCACATCTCCCGTAACCTTTGCTGCCATTTCTATATTATCAAGCGCCTGCATGACAACTGTCCCGATTGGCACCAGCTCCCCTGCATTCCTCTTCTGCACAATGCGAAAAACCTTTTTTTCCGTCTCTTCCAGAATATCAGTCAGATTTTCCTTGCCTTCGTAACATTCATTGGCAATTCCTTCTACGGTTTTAATCAACTCCCGTAATGTTGCTTTTTCAGCAACAATATTTGCATAATGCTTCACATTGGCTGAAGTTAAAGGCATATTCATCAGATCCATGATAAATCCCAGACTGCTGATTTCCTCCGGTACACCCTTCTCACGCAACCGATCCTGTAATGTTACGGGATCCACTGCCCTGCCCTGCTTATGCAGCTCTAACATGGCATCATAAACCACACCATAGGAATGATTATAAAAATAAGAACCATCCAGAACGATCTCAGATACAACGGAAATATGCCGTTCATCCAGAAGAATACTACCAATCAGGGATTGTTCCGCTTCGCTGCTTTGAGGCATGACTCTTTTCAGTGCTGCTTCTTCCATAAACCAAACCCTTCTATTCTTCCTCTACAACAACCGTCAGAACCGCTGCAACCTTCGGATGCAGTTTCGCTGTTATCTTATATTCACCGGCAGATTTAATCGGATCTTTTAATACCAGCTTCTTCTTATCCAGCTCCAGCTGATGCTGCTCCTTCATGGCAGCAACGATTTCTTTGGAAGAAATCGAACCAAAACTCTTTCCGCCTTCTCCCTGGCGGATGGCAAGTGTTACCTTCTTTGCTTCAATTTCCTTTGCAAGCTTCTGTGCCTCTTCCAGCTGTTCCTGCGCAACCTTGGCATCATTGGCATTCCTAAGCTTAAGATCATTCAGATTGGCAGAATTGGCTTCTACGCCAAGCTTCTTGGCAAGGATAAAATTTCTTGCATATCCGTCACTGACATTTACAATATCACCCTTTTTTCCAAGGGACTTAACGTCCTCATTTAAAATCACTTTCATCAGATATCACCCTCCTGTAACATTCTATCCAACGTATTTTTTAATACGATTGTTGCAGCTTCCACTGTTGTATCTTCCAGCTGTGCTCCGGCAATGTTCATATGTCCGCCGCCACCCAGCTGTTCCATAATGATCTGTACATTCACTTCATCAATCGAACGTGCACTGATATAAATCCTGTTCATATATTCTGTCATGACAAAGGTTGCCTTGATTCCATTGATATTCAATAACTCATTTGCTGCCTGTGCCGCAAGTATGGTAGGACTCTTGATGCCGTCACTCTGACACCAGGAAATCGCATAATCTTTTCGATAAATCTCTGCTCTTCTGACTGCATCGGCCTTTGCCTTATATTCCGTTGCATCCTCTCTGAACATCTTCTTCACTCTGGTTACATCTGCACCATTTCTCTTTAGGAATGCTGCTGCCTCAAAGGTTCTTACACCTGTCTTAGCTGTGAAATTCTGTGTGTCAACTACGATACCGGAATACAGACAGTCTGCCAGAATACTTTTCAGCTTTATGCCGTTTTTAATATACTGAAGAATCTCCGCAACCATTTCACAGGCTGAGGATGCATACGGCTCTACATAAGACAATGTAGCATTCTCGACAAATTCTGCTCCCTGCCGGTGATGATCCAGCACCACAATTGTCTTGCAGCGTCTGATCAGTTCCGGACATTCCGTAATACTCGGTTTATTCACATCAACAATCACAAGCACCGTGTTACTGTCCGCAATCTCCAATGCCTCCTGACCGGAAAGAATCGTATCCTCCGTATATTCCGGATGGGTACGATACAGATCTACCAATGGTCTTAAAGATGTTGAGATATCGCCCAGAACAATATGACATTTCCGTTCCAGACTGTCACAGGCACATTTAATACCTACGGAAGCACCAAAGCTATCCACATCGCTGTCCCTGTGCCCCATAACAATAACCTTGTTTTTGGCTGTGATAATGCCCTCCAGCGCTTGTGCCTTGACTCTTGCCTTAACTCTTGTAGAAATCTCCTTCTGCTGGCTCTTACCACCATAATAGGTAATTCCGGAAGGACTTTTCACTACCGCTTGATCACCGCCACGACCTAAAGCCAGATCCATGGCATTCCTTGCAAATTCCATATTCTGTGCAAAGCTTAATCCTTCCAGTCCAATACCGATACTCAATGTAACTGCTGTCTCATTACCGATATTAATTCCCTTAACGTCCTCCAGCAGTTTGAACTTCTCTTCGCGGACCTGTGTCAATGCACTCTTTCTGAGAATCAACAGATACTTGTCCTTTTCCGTCTTTCGGACAATTCCGTCTATGGCAGCCACATACTGGTTCACCTGTCTGTCAATAAATGCACTGAGAAGGCTTCTTCCAACATCCTCAACACTTTCCATTGCCTCTTCGTAGTTGTCTATGTAAATCATTCCTACGACAAGACTCTGGTTATCGATTTCCCTGATCGCCAGATTCAGTGCTGTCTCGTCAAACATATACAAGGCAATCAGATAACCTTCATACTCCTTACCGACCGTCACCGTTTCCGACATCAGAGCCATTTCACGCATATCGATTTTCTTAAGCTTTACCCTAAAATCTTTCTCTTCATAAGAAAGCTTGTACTCCTGCGCTTCCTCCAGAGAAGAAATCATTTCCTTCGTAATCTCCGGAAATAAGGTTGAAATGGATTTCTTATAAATCTGCTCTGCTCCCACCAGCGCGTCAAATGCCTTATTGGTCCAAATTAATTTCCCTGTCTCATCCAACAGTGCATGAGGAAGCTCCAGCTCCTTTAGTAGCTGCTTCTGAATCTGTCCGTATTGGGTGGCAAATGTAACAAGCTCCGTGATCAATCCCGGCTTGGTAAAGGTCATGGTCACAATAATAATAATCAGGTATACCAAAGTAAAAATGGATAAAATAACGCCTGCTTCTATACTGATGCTATAAATCCACAGATCAAGAAGTGCAAGAATAAATCCCAAGATGAGCGGCATCTCAAGATAGGTCTTCAATTTTCCTTTTAACTTCAGCTTGGTTTTCATACTCAACATTATAACACTTCTGAAAAGATGATTCCATAGCTACATGTGGTATTATTTAGCCTTTTTTCGACACATTATGTAGTGGCGGGATTCTCTGAAAAGCTGCCGGGGGCAAATGCCCGGTTAGAGAACATGGAATTGAAGGATGCTCATAATATTTTGCTTGAATTCCTATGCGCTAAACGCTACGATGAGCCTCAAAGGGCAAAAATCGTGTTCAGCAAAGGCTTCCACGATTTTTAGAGTCTCATCTCCGCAGCGCAAAATGTCATTCAAGCAAAATATTATGCGCATCCTTCCATTTCAAGTGTTGTATAGTGGCATTCTGCCGTTCCAAGTATTGTAAGTAAACATCCTGCCTGATCAAGAATTGTAGCCGGGCATTTATCCCGGCAGCGTGACAAAGGGCGCTCTTTGTGACAGAAGCCCCGTCCCCGTGGTAGATTGACATAAATATTTGCTTCGTGCATAATACATATAAAAGAAAAGTTTTATCCGGAAAGGAGATTATCATGGCTGATCAAAAGAAAGAGGGAAAAGGAATGCGTCCCGCAATTCTTGTACCTATTATTTTATCTGTTGTTATCATTCTTGGTGCAGGCATCTTTCTGCTGGTGCATTTTACACAGAAAAATACCCAGCCCCGGGAAAATGAGGAAGTTAAAGAAGTTTCAGAGGTTTCAGAAGATTCGGAGGAATCTGTTACAGTGGAACAGCCGCAGACAGGAGAAACCTCCCCGGATATTTCTATAGAGACCTTAAACCGCCCCTTATTTCTTGATTCCGAGGCGGAATTAAACTACAATCCTGATCTGGTTCCCTGTGTTCCTGAATATCATGTAGAACCGGATCTGAGCAATGTCATCGACGCAGACCGTTTCTATTTTTCAGAAGAGGCTCTCGCATTGCTGACAGAAAATGGATTCTATGTTACACCTTCTGACTACGGTTACAATGAATTCTTCCAGATATATGAAGACAACCGTTATTTTCAGAAAGCCAATTTTGTGACTGTTGATTCCCTGATGCATACATACCATATTTATTTCAGCTACTTATTAAAGAAGACAGAGCAGGATTATCTTGCCGGTTCCCTGGCAGAGTTAAGTAAACTGATGTTAGAACAGTCTTTGTCACAATATGAAGCCTTAAAAGGCACGGAATGGGAAGATGCCACACTGCGCAATGTTGCTTTCTTTGCTGTGGGTGCATGTCTTCAGGAGGATTCCATTCAGATTCCGGAATATGTTAATGATACAGTCAACGCAGAACTGGCACTGATCCTTGCAGCAGACGGCATTTCGCCTTCTCCCCTGATGGGAGCAGATGAGGATTACAGCCAGTATAAGCCCAGGGGGTATTATGACGGTAACGAGCAGCTGGAACAATATTTCCGTACCATGATGTGGTATGGACGCATCAGCTTCTTACAGGAGGAAGAGACCATGGACCGCAGTGCCCTCTTAATGACTCTGGCACTGAACAGCTCTGCTTTCCAGAACTGGGAATCCATCTACAGTGTTACCTCCTTTTTTGCCGGAGCCAGTGATGATCCGGGATTTTATGAATATATGCCCTTAATCTGCGAGGCATACGGAGATTCCGTCACCATAGACAGTCTTGCCGGCAATGAGGAAGCATGGCAGAAATTCCATGAACTGACTGCACAGCTTACACCGCCTGCTATTAACTCTATTCCGATTATGGATGGAGAAGATAACGTCATCAGAAGCTTCCGCTTTATGGGTCAGCGTTTCAGTGTAGATGCAGCTATTATGCAGAAACTGATCTACAGTAATGTGGGAGCCAACCCTGACGGGGACCTCCGGATGCTTCCTGATGTCCTGGATGTACCTGCTGCCCTTGGAAGTGATGCTGCCTTAGGCGTTCTTGAAGCACAGGGCGATACTGCCTATGAAGGCTATGAAGATAATATGAATACCCTGCGGGCACAATATGAAAACGCACAGCCTGCTCTTTGGACCGCCAGTCTGTATGCTTACTGGCTGAACACCCTTCGTCCTCTTTTAGAAGAAAAAGGAGAAGGCTATCCGTTCTTTATGCAGACTCCTGCATGGTCCTTGAAAACACTGGAGACATTTGCCGGAAGCTATACAGAATTAAAACATGATACGGTATTATACTCCAAGCAGGTTATGGCAGAGATGGGCGGAGGCGACATAAACTACGATGACCGTGGATATGTTCAGCCGGAACCGTTGGTCTATGCAAGATTTGAGCAATTGGCATTACAGACAGCAGATGGACTTTCCGGCTTTGGCATGTTGGAAGATGCAGACTATGAAAATCTCAAGCTTTTAGCAGAGCTTGCAGCACAGCTGGTTACCATTTCCGAAAAGGAGCTGGTCAATGAAACCTTGACAGAGGAGGAATATGAGCTGATCCGCTGTTATGGAGGAAATCTGGAACACTTCTGGCTGGATGCCATGCGGGAACAGGCAGGTTCCGAATATATTGCAGCGGCCGAATATCCCTGCCCACTTGTTGTGGATATTGCTACGGACCCCAATGGGGCTGTTTTGGAAGCAGCCAATGGCAATGCATCCACAATTTATGTAGCCGTTTTAATAGACGGGAAAATACAGATCTGCAGTGGTTCCGTTTATTCCTTCTATCAGTTTGAATGGCCTATGAACGACAGGCTGACCGATACCCAGTGGCGCCAGATGATGGGCTGGTCATTAAATGAGAACAACGAATATGAACGTACTGCAGACATTACTCCGCCGGACTGGACACAGGGTTACAGGGCCGGGTACTAAAACATCCGGAGAAGATTAGATTGATATGAGCAAAAGCACCCAGTCAGCCAAAAAATCTCATCTCTTTATTTTAGTGATAATGGCGGTGACACTTGTCACCGCTGTTTTTCTCGTGCTATGGTATCACGGCTGTTTCCTGCCCGGGTGGATTTCATGGAAAAACAGCACCTGTGAAATCATGCCTTCCGACAGCGAACTGCCTGTCACAATCCGCTTACAGAACCGTCATCTTACCATATCCCGGGATGACCAGGTGATCTTCGAGACACCGGACGATTATAAAATCCAGGATTTCCAATGGGGTGATATCAATAACGACAGCAAGCCGGAGCTATTGCTTCTTTGCTGGAAAATCGGCACTTATGGAGAACATCGTCCCTTCTGGGTGGAAAAGAATGATCACCAGTGGTCACAGCATATTTTTATCTATCAATGGGATGCCGGAAATATTACGCCACTATGGATGGCATCTGATATTGGTATGGAGGTGCAGGACTGGCGTTATGATGACCATGGTTATCTGATCCTCTTAGACCGCAAAGAACAGCTGAGCAGCTGGGCATGGCTTTCCTGGGGACTGGAACAGGTAGATACCGATGTCACTTTTCTGGCAGCAGGAGATGTTATCATTCATGAACCAATCTTCCAATATGGGTTGTCACAAGGTAATTTTGATTTCTTATATGAAAATGTGGCAGATATGATACAAAGTGCCGATATTGCTGTCATGAATCAGGAAACCATCTATACCTCCATCCCCTCTCACTACAGTGATTTTCCAAGATTCGGTACACCGCTTTTAGCAGGAGAGGCAGTAGAAGCCGCAGGATTTGATGTTGTGACTGCTGCCAATAACCATGCCCTGGATCAGGGAATGGAAGGCATTGATACAACCTATAGATTTTATGAAGACAGAGACATCCTCTGTCTTGGAATTGAACCTTCTCCTGCAGATCATAACACCGCGGAAGAATCCCTTACTGAGGAAGATACCCCGTATCAGATCATCCGGCGAAAGCGAATTCGTTTCGCTTTATTAAATTATACCTATGGGCTGAATGGTCTGCCATTACCGGAAGAACAGCCGGATGCAGTTCATACGCTTTATGATGAAGACAGGGTACGTGCAGATATCCGGGCTGCAAAAGAAGCCGCAGACCTGGTCATTGTATTTGTTCACTGGGGTACAGAATATGAAACGCAGCCGGACGAACAGGAAACCTACTGGGCAGACGTATTTCTGCAGGAAGGCGTGGATGCTGTCATTGGCACACATCCGCATGTATTGCAGCCTTATGAATGGATGACCGGTGAAGACGGACACCGGATGTTAATTTACTATTCCCTGGGAAACTTTATATCAGCACAGAATACTTTAGAACGGGTTGTAGGGGGCATGGCTGAATTTAAGGTCGAAATCACATTAGACGGTTGTGAAATTACAGAAGCAGGGCTCCTTCCTCTGATTACCCATCAGTCCGAAGGACTATATACTGCCTATCTGCTAAAGGATTACACAGAGGAACTGGCTGCAAAGCACAGGCTTGGCATACCTCTTGAAGATCTGCTGCAATATGCAGACCGGATGATCCCGGTGCAGCAACAATGAAATGTATTGTTTGTTCAACTATTCTTTTTTGCATAGCTGCTTTTCCAGCTGGTTTTTTGTATGCCTCACGCAAGTCTTCCAAAGCTTTACGCCAAAATAATCCACTAAGAATTCCGGAAAAGCACTTAGAATAAAAACTCTTTTTTTCTGCAGTTCCATTTTTTCTAAAATCAGTATTTCATATGGGTTTATCCGTTCAGAATAATGTTCATATTCCAAGGTATCTGGCAATCCCAAAAGGCACGACATCCGCATTGCAAACACATCAATGATATCTTTCCAAACATCAATTTTATATTCTTTGAAATGTGGGTTGAAAGAACGTACAGAAGATGTATTCTTGTAATCTCCCAGTGCCTCAATTGACACAAAACATGCATCCCGCTTTCCGCATACGCCTGGTTCAAAGTCTCTTAATGCCTCAACCATAGGATAACTTATATACAGTTTTCCGTTCTCGGTTTCATTGTCAAAGCTTACAAGCATTTGATCTATTATGTCTTTATCGTCATTTTTTCCTAAATTTTTTTGATGGGCATCGTAATCAAAGAAAAGATATATTTCCGAGAAATCATCTCTCGATAATTCTGCCAATTGTTCTCTGATTTCTTCATTACTCTCTCGAAGAACTTCGATAATATCTGTATCAAAATCATCCTTTTTAAGTTTCTTCCAGAGCATATAAATATTCTCACCCGCAGGAAGTGTAATAATCTCAATATTTCCATGCGTAAAGAACACCTTTGAAATGTTGTCGATAATCAGCGGTTCTCTGGCCTCTCCTTCAACTATAAATGCCTTATAGGCTCTATCAGCCATTAAACGCACCTGCCTTATACATTTTTTGAAGATTATGAGCCTGACGTAATTCCTTCTCAGTTAATTCAGAAATTGCCTTTATATTATTATCCTTAATTAAAAAATAACAGTCCGGTCTAAGAAGGTCATTGCTCATAAGATCTGTATTATGGGTTGTTGTAAATATCTGCACTCCCGGTATTTTTCTTAGCCTCTTCTGCACAGACTCAGACAATTCAAAATGATAGAATGCATCAAACTCATCAATAAAAACAAATGATGCCTTCTCCATCCGAATATACCAATAGTAAAATAATGCAAGCGATTTTGTTCCGGTTGAAGCTATCTTAAAGAAATCTGCATCCTTATTATCAAAATGACAATAAATAGCTTTTCTGCCGTCAACCTCGCAATCATACAAGTCGTATTCTATATCATTTTCTTTCAGGAATTTTTGGAAGTCCTTAACCTTACCACTATTTACTATTCCCTCAGCAATACTTCCACTTCCATTCATAAAGCCCTCATATCCTCTGCTGTCCAAAGAATAAAAGAGCAGCATGCGCTCTACGAAATCTATGAATTTTTTAAACACCTGATTCTGCACATTGTCGACAAGAATAGAATTGCTGTTTACATACTTTACACGTGATATTGGACTTTCATTCCTGATTGAAGCATTCAATGTGTCGGAGCCTTCCAATAATGTGAAGCCATCTCCGGATAAAAAATCATAATATATTACCTCTTTTCCGTCAATTGAAAGGCTTTCATTTTTTAAGTTATTTATATCTGTTTTGCAATATCGGTAAATTAACTCATGCTCATCAAACACAAATGTATACTCAAACTCTGCAAATGATTTTCTCCCGCTCATGTTGAGGTAAAAATCATAGCTTTGAAAAAGCTTCTGCTTTTCCGTTAAATGAGTGATCAGATCAAAAATAGCTAATCCGAGATTTGATTTACCGCAACTATTGATACCATAAATAATTCCTTTGGTAACACACCCATTTTCAATGATCTCCGAATTGAAGTTGTAATTGTTTGGTGAGCCTATATCTAATGTAATTTTATCTTTAAAACCTTTGAAGTTTTCTACACTGAATTTCTTTAGCATGATAATCACTCTCCATATCTTTTTTACTATTATATGATTATCTGTAAAAAATATCAAGCATATCCGTAATTTTTTTACAGTACATCTGTAAATTTTTATAAGTATAGTAACCCTTAAATGGGCTTTTGACCACGGTATCGTAACAGAGGGACACTCCTTGTGACAAAAGCCCGTCCCCAAATAGAAAAAGACCAACTACCCTTTCGAGTAATTGGTCCGTTTTTTCTGTTTTACAGAATTAGTCACATGTATAAGGCATTAAAGCGATATGACGTGCTCTCTTTACAGCAGTTGTAAGTGCACGCTGATGCTTTGCACAGCTTCCTGTAACTCTTCTGGGAAGGATTTTTCCTCTTTCGGATACATACTTCTTCAGTCTTGCTGTATCCTTGTAGCTGATTTCGCCTTCCTTACCACAGAATGCACATACCTTTTTTCTTCTGCGGATACCGCCTGCGGCACCGCGTCTCTTCATAGGCATATCGCCTTTTTCAGAATCTTTATTAAATGCCATCTTATTCACCATTCCTTTCCATTTGGGGACCTGTCCTAGTTGAACGGAATTTCGTCATCAATGCCTCCGGGAATATTCATAAATCCGTCATCGGCACCGGAAGGAGCCGGCCGATTAAAATCAGAACCACCCTGGCTGCCGCCCTGTGCATTCTTACTTTCAGCAAATTCCTGCTCTTCTACAACAATATCTGTTGTATAAACCTTAGCACCATCCTTGTTGGTATAACTTCCTGTCTGGATTCTACCGGTAATTGCAACCTTGGTTCCCTTATGGAAATACTTCTCTGCAAACTCTCCGGCCTTTCCGAAAGCTACACAATTGATGAAATCTGCTGTCTGCTCTCCATTTGCATTATTACGATTGAATCTTCTGTCAACAGCCAGTGTATATCTGGCAATTGCCATAGAAGAATCTCCCTGAGAATATCTGACTTCCGGGTCTCTTGTAAGACGTCCCATTAAAATTACTTTATTCATTTTATCCCTACTTTCTTTTATGCCTCGTCTTGTCTAACGCATAAGTAACGGATAACATTCTCCATAAGGCGAACATGGTTCTCTACCTCATACGGAGTATTTGCGTCTGCATCGAATTGAATAAAATAATAGTAAGCTTCCTTCATCTTCTGGATTTCATAAGCAAGCTTCTTCTTACCACAGTCTTCAACATTTGTAATTACGCCACCGAATCTCTCGATGTATCCCTTACATTTGTCAACTGTAGCAGTTCTTTCTTCGTCATCGATCTTTGCGCTGACAACAACGGCTAACTCGTACTTGTTCATGCTACATTACCTCCTTTTGGTCTAGTGGCCTCTCCCTCAACGGAAGAAGCAAGGATTCTGCAGGCTACTGCCCACACCCTCGCTCATGATGTTTATCATGAATATTTCACAGGCTTACATCTTATCATATAAATCTGCGGTTTTCAAGTGTTTTTTGTAAATATGTATTTATATCTGATTCACTTTCTCAGTCACACTTTTCTTAAGAACAATACCGGCAACAATCGCTGCAATGGATAGAACAATCAAGATAACACTGGTTGTCATTCCAACACTATGCAGATACTGCAGCCATGCTTCCAGCATCTCATCATCAGCCGCCTTCTGAAGGATTGAGATCACCCCGGTAATACCCATGGCAAGAATACCTGCAATCAGTCCTGCAATTCCGTTTCCGTTCAGTGCTGCATTAATAAACGGACGGGTAACCAGAACATTTAATCCCACACATACCAGAATGATTACCAGAGGAATCACAATATTCCAGATAGAAACCAGCTTACCGAAAATCTCCATGGTTTCCTGAAATTCTGCTCCCTCATACTCATCCATAATTTCATCATTGGCATCTTCCAGTTCTGCCCTTATGAGATCAAAATCCTCCTCCGTCATTTTCTCACCGACAGCATCTTCAAGTGCCTCCTGGTTATCCTCAAAAAAATCCATCCACTGATCTACATCAATCGGTTCCCCTTTTCCGGTCAAATAATAGTTCATCGTGCTGTCTACAGTATCAGAAACGATTTTCGCTTCCCCTTCAAAAGTACCCTCTATTTCATCTTCATCAATGCCATATTCACTCAGCGCCTCGGAAAGAAAGTTCATGTCGACATCGGATGCTTCCAGCATAATCTGGATACCTTTACCTGAAAACATGGATTTTAGTAAAATTGCAAAGAACAGCCAGACAATGGCACCAAACAGAAAGAAATTCAAAAAAATGCTGCCTACGATTGACAGTGCAGATAATTTTTTCACCTGCGGATTCGCACCGTATGGTTGCGAATTCACTCCGTATGGTTGTGAATTCACCACATATGGCTGTGGATTAACCCCGTATGGTTGTGGATTAACCCCGTATGGTTGTGGATTAACCCCGTATGGCTGTGGGTTGACATATCCTTGGTTTACATTTGCCTGATCATAAAGCGGGGCTCCGCACATACTGCATACAACAGCATTATCATTGTTTTCCTTACCACATCGATTGCAATTCATTAGTTTTCTCCTCTTTAAACGTATAAATGATAGAATAGTACAATTTATTTTATATTACAAAATTTTACAATTGCACACAAGTCAATTATTCGTTAATATTTAAGAGAATCGATACCGTCATTCCGATTCTGTAGTCAACGCCCTGTAAATCTGCTCCACATCATACTCCGGGGCAAACTGTTCTGCAGTGTCGCATATCTTTTGAATTACCGCTTCCTCTTCCTCCAGTTCATTGGCTATCTGCTCTACCGGATAATTCTTCTTCATCTTTTTCACAGCCTGGGTAATCAGACTACACATTTGTCCCTCTGCACGCCCCTCGTTACGCCCCTCGGCACGTTCTTCCATACGAATCAGTTCTTCTCTTCGTTCCCATGTGAAATCCAGTTGTGTCATTTTCCTTACCTCATCCTTTCTTCCACGAAAAAAATCTTCAAAGATATGCTGTCTGATACACTCTTCCATGGCCCGGTCAATTGCAGTTTCCAGAGAATTGTATTCCCTCTCCAACCTCCGGACCAGTTCCACAAAAGTCATATATCCCCGCAGTACCTCAGATTTATCCAGAAGTTCTCCGTTACACTCCGGATTGATGTTATAGACGGTGCATATCAGTTCCAGCTCCGGAACCTCCATCGGATGTACAAAGGCATCCGATAACCGCAGTATCTCTCTTTCCGGTCGTTTTTCCGTTCCGTTGTAAAATACTGCAAACCGCGGTGTCGGAATCTTAATCAATTGTCTGCCGAAAAGATCCCTCTTTTCATTCTTAATTCTTTTTTCCATGGTATTGGCGTAATAAATAAGATCACGAAGGGGCATGTTCGGATTGTATGTGGACTGATGCTCATAGAAATTCATATACATATCGA